>NZ_JBIFFQ010000021.1:0-2682 GCF_043557285.1 Sulfitobacter sp. 1A13421 | reverse complement strand
GTATGCGCCGTCCGCGGCCCATTGTGAATCTACTTGCGGTCGGGTTTTCGCTTTCGTGAGTGCTCAGAATGAGCTCACTGGGGACTACCGGATGAGCTCATTCTGAGGGGATGAGGCCGCAGCGTAGGCCCATGGCATTAAAGCATCGATATCTTGGTCGAGATGACCGTTGGCGAGCTTGGTGAAGAGGTCGTGCAGGTAAGCATAGGGCTCTACACCGTTCATCTTGCAGGATCCGATGAGGCTTGCGAAGCGCGCCCAAGAACGGCCGCCCTCATCGTGGCCGGCAAAAAGCGCGTTGCGGCGATTCATGGCCGGGCTGCGGATGGCGTTCTCGACCAGGTTGGAGTCCATGTCGACATGGCCATCCTCGAGGAAGAGCTGGAAGCCGACTTGTCGCCGCAGCATGTAGGCAAGCGCTACACCGAGGTCGGATTTGCGCGAGACGCGCGTGGCCTGGGCGGCCAACCAGGCGAAGAACTGATCTACCAGAGGGCGGGACAATTCTTGGCGGACCGCCCGACGATGCTCAGGCGCTGACCCGCGGATGGCATCCTCGATCTTGTACAGCGCCGCGATGCGCACCAACGCCTCGTCAACGATGGGCGAGCCTTTCTGCGGCGTGGCCTTGATCAGCTTGCGCCGCCCATGGGCCCAGCAGAATGCCAGCTTCAACGGCTCACCCCCCTCGCGGTTTGGCTTAGCCAGATGGGTATAGCCGCCATAGGCGTCGACTTGGATCGTGCCATTGAAGCCAGTCAGGAGTTCATTGGCGTATTCGCCCTTTCGGCCGGGCCGATAGTGGAACACCACACCCGGTGGCGCCGGGCCGTTCCAACCGCGATCGTCGCGCAGCACCGCCCAAAGATAGCCGGTCTTGGTCTTGCCACGTCCGGGGGCCAAAACGGGGGCGGTCGTCTCATCGACATAAAGCCGGGTGCTGCCCTGTTTCAGCAGCACCGCCATTCGGTCCACCACCGGCGCGATCAGCGCACCGGTCCGCCCCATCCAGTCGGCGAGGACCGATCGGTCGATGGGCACACCGTGCCGCGCCATGACCACAGCTTGGCGGTTCAGCGGCATGTGCTCGGAATGCTTGGACACGGCGATCTGCGCCAGCAGCGCCTCGGTGGGCCAGCTGCCCTCCAGAAGATGCGCCGGGGCTTTCGCCTGCACCACGCCTGCGCGACCTTTGGGACAGGCGTATTTAGGGCGGATTGTGACGATCACCTGATACCGCGCCGGGATGTAATCCAGCCGGTCGACCCGATCCTCGCCGATCTTGACCATTTCGCCACAACCGCAAGGGCAGACGATGCTGTCTGGCTCAATGATGCGCTCGACGCGCGTCAGGTGTTCCGGCAAGGCGCGCGCCTTGCGCTTCTTTCGCGGCGCCTTCTTCTCGGGATTGGTCTCACTGGCCGCGATCTTCGCCTCGACAGCGTCAATCTGTTCCTGGGTCTCGGCGATGGCGGCTTCCAGATCCTCCAGCGCCAGTTCGAGCTGCGCAGGGTCCAGCTTCTCGGATTTAGGCCCGAACTTCGCATGTCGGTATTGTCCGACTTGACCTTGCAGCTTATCGATCAGCGCCTTCAACTCGGTGATGAAGGTGTCCTTTTCGGCGACGACCGCCTGCTCATGCTGGCGGGCCGCACGCTCAACCGCCAGCTCAAACTGCGCGGCCTCGAACGCCTTCACAACTTCGGGCGGAAGGTCTGGAAATAGGCTGAGATCGAAGGGCTGCGACATGTGGATTTATAGCTGTTCCAGTCAGGAAAAGCCAATAAAACAACGTCGAAACAGCCTAATAAATCAACCCGCAGCAACGGGGGCAGCGATCCGCTGCGCAACGATCCGGCGCCAGTCCAAACCTTCAAACAGAGCTTCGTACTGGGCGCGCGACAGCCGCATTGTCCCATCCTGAACCTTCGGCCAAGCAAAGCTGCCTTGCTCCAGGACTTTGTAAACCATCACGAGACCTGTTCCATCCCAAACCAAAATCTTCAGCCTGTCGCCGCGTTTCGAACGGAACACAATCGTCACCCCGGAATGCGGATCGAGCTTCAGTTCGGTTTGTACGATCAGCGCCAGCGCCCGATGGCCACAGCGGAAGTCTACCGGCCGCGTCGCGATCAAGATAGGCTGGCGCTGCCCCGCGACAATCATGTCGATCCTCGCAATGCGCGCGCCACCGCTGCTGCTCGCTCCGCCGGAACATCGTCCGGCACCCGCAACATCAGATCGCTTCCAAGCTCAATCGTGATGATGCCGGCGGCCCGGCCGGCATCCGCTGGCGGACCAGCGTCCTCAGGCTCCACCGTAACCGGCACAAAGGCGGGCAGAGCAGCAGGCGCTACCCCGGCCATGGCGTCCGCCGGCAGGACCAGCTCCCCCTGGCGTGCCCGCCGCCGCCACTCGGAGAGTTGATGCGCAGCCAAGCCGTGCTGTCGCGCGACATCCACCACCCGCACACCGGGCTGAAAGCTCTCGGCTACAATCCGGGCCTTCACATCATCTGGCCAGCGTCGATATCCCCGCGTTCGCGGCACAACCTCAATGAAGCCGTCAAACCCATTCCCGCCATCCGCCATCAACATCTCCTTCTGAATACTCAGAGAGAAACTCGCCGCTCCATCAGCGTAACGGAACCGTGGAAATCAATGGGACAGGGACGGCGCTTAC
>NZ_JBIFFQ010000003.1:0-457398 GCF_043557285.1 Sulfitobacter sp. 1A13421 | reverse complement strand
GCGCGCCGTGAGGCGCGCCCTTTTTTAGTGTCTCGACATGATCCTTTCAGATCACTCCGCCCAGCTGACGCCGGTCAGATCGGTCGCCTGTGTAGGTGCGTTCACCCAAAGCCCTTCGACACCAGCCTTGGCAATCGTCGGGAAGGCGAGCTGGAACAGGTAACCGTTCACATAGTCTTCGGCGATAATACGCTGCGCCTTGGCCAGCATTTCGCTCCGCGCGGCGGGGTCGGCGGTCTTGTTGAACTCGGTCATCAGAGACTGGAATTCGGCATTGTCATACTGGAAGTAATAGTCCGGGTTGGCATAGATGTTGATGTCCATCGGCTCGGTATGGCTGACGATCGACAGGCCGAAATCCTTGCCTTTGAACACGGTTTCCAACCACTGCGCCCATTCGACATTGGTGATCTGCGCCTTGATGCCAACCTCGGCCAGCTGCGCGGCAATGATCTCACCCCCGCGGCGGGCGTAGGAGGGGGGCGGCAGGTGCAATGTCGTCTCGAACCCATCGGGGAAACCGGCCTCAGCCAGCAGCGCCTTGGATTTCTCGGGATCGTAGCTGCTCATCTCTGTCAGGTCGACGTAGTCTGGGTTATGCGGCGCGAAATGGGTGCCGATGGGCGTGCCATAGCCAAACATCGCGCCGTCGATGATCGCCTGCCGGTCGATGGCATGGGCCACGGCCTCGCGCACTTTGACGTTATCAAAAGGTTCGCGCTGGTTGTTGATCGACAGGATCGTTTCCCCCTCGGTCGAGCCGATCAGAACCTGAAACCGCGGGTCGGCTTCGAACTGGGGGATATTCTCCGGCGCGGGGAAGCCGGTGAAAACATCGACATCTTCAGCCATAACGGAGGCAAAAGCCGCTGTCGGGTCCGAGATGAATTTGAACGTCGCGCTGGCCAGGGCGGGCGCTTCGCCCCAATAGTCTTCATTCCGGGTCAGGGTGATCTTGTCGCCTTGGTTCCAGTTCTCAAATTTGAAAGCGCCGGTGCCGATTGGGGTCTGTTTGATCGTCTCGACCGATTCCGGCGCCACGATCACCGCATCACCCCAAGCGAGGTTGAAAAGCATGTTACCGTTCGGCTCGCTCAGTTTGACCTCAACGGTCTGCGGGTCGATGACATTCACCTCGGAAATCGCGGAGTAAAGTGCCTTTTGCGCGTTGGCGCTGTCTTCGGCATTGATCCGGTCGAGGGTGAATTTCACGTCCTCGGCATCCATCGTGGTGCCATCGTGAAAGGTGACCCCCTCACGCAGGTTGAAGGTATAGGTCAGACCGTCTTCGGAAATCTCCCAGGATTCTGCCAGCCCCGGCACGACAGAGCCATCGCCCATGAAGCGGGTCAGCCCTTCGAAAACATTGGTATATAGCACCGAGTCGATGGCGCCCGCAGCGGCGGAGGTCGGATCGAGGTGCGGCGGCTCAAGCTGCATGGCGACGGTGATGTCGTCCTTGGCAAGGGCCGTCGTGGCGGCAGCGACCAATGCGGCGCTGGCCACACCGGTCATCAAGCGGTTCAAACGGTTCATGAAAGTCTCCCATATTGGTGTATTTTTTTGCGAGGCTAGCCAAAAGCCACGCGGCACGCCAGCCTTCGTTGCCAAGCGCGCGCGAGAAGGGTATCGCGGGTGCTTTGCACGGGCGCGCCGCGCATCGGGGCGACCGTGAAAAGGCATCAGGAGAACATCATGGCCACGCTGGGGATTGATTTCGGAACCTCCAACACCGCGGCGGGCATCGCCGTTGACGGCACGCCGCGCCTGATCCCGCTGGAGGCTGTGGCGCAGACCCTTCCGACGGCGGTGTTCTTTGATTTCGAAGCGCGGGAAATGCGGATCGGTGCCGCGGCATCCGACGCGCTGCTGGCCGGGGCCGAGGGCCGCTATATGCGCGGCTTGAAAAGCCTGCTTGGCACCCGGCTGATGCGCGAACGAAGGGTGCTCTTGGGCGAAAGGCTCGACTTTATCGACATCGTGGCGCGGTTTCTTGCGCGGGTCAAAACGCAGGCCGAGGCCGCCACGGGACTGCACTTCGACAGGGCGCTCTCGGGGCGCCCCGTGCGCTTTCATTCCGCCGATGACGCCCGCGATGCACAAGCCCTGACAGACCTGCGCGAGGCCTATGGCCGGGCGGGTTTCGATCATGTGGACTTCATGAACGAACCCGAAGCCGCCGCGATTGCCAATCGCGCGGCCCTGCGTCCGGGGGATCTGGGGCTGGTTATCGATATCGGCGGCGGCACCTCGGATTTCACGCTCTTCCGGCAGCGCGGGAATGATGAGATCGACATTTTGGAAAGCCACGGCATTCGGCTGGGCGGGACCGATTTCGACCGGTCCCTGTCGATCGGGCGGGTGATGCCGCAGCTTGGCATGGGCAGCGAAATTCGCCACGCTTTCGGGGGTGACACCCATATCGCGCCCAATGCGATCTTTAACGATCTGGCCACTTGGGCGAAGATCCCGTTTCTCTATGGGCCGGAGACCCGTAAGGCGGCGGCGGAACTCCATAAGTTCGCCGAACATCCCAAACGTCTAGCTCGCTTGGTCAAAGTGCTTGATGAAGAGCTTGGTCATGACCTCGCCTTTGCTGTCGAAGCGGGGAAAATCCGTGCCAACGGGGCGGGCGACGCGGGGGATGCTGAACCGGTGATCGACGTGTCGATGCTCAAACCCCGCGCGACCTTGCCCCTGCCCCGCGATTGGATGCGCAAGCGGCTGTCGAAACTCGCCGTGCAGATGGGGGACGCGGCAGAGGCGACGGCGCAGAAGGCAGGCCTCGCGCCCGAGGCAGCGGACCGGCTGATCTTTGTCGGCGGGTCGAGCCTGATGGCGGTGGTCGAAGAGGAGATGCGGGCGCGCTTTCCACGGGCGGAACTGCATCGGGGGGCGGCGCTGACGGCGATTGTTGAGGGGTTGGCCTTGCGGGCCGGTCGGGATGAACGCGGCTGATCCGGCTGGTTGAGAGTGCGGGATCGGTATTTGAGAAAGGATGAAGGTGAAGGGGGGAGGCTCGACAGGGCCGCTGGTGGTGCGGCGTGGGGCTGCGGTCTTTTTACTGTGCAGAAGGCTGCGGCGGGCTATGTTCATTATGTCCATAGTTTTTAGGAAGAACGCGCATGGCCCCACTGATCCAGAAGAAACCCCCGACCTCTGCTGTGCAGGAGGAGGCGGAAGAACGCTCTGTCAGTGATGCGGCGGCGCTGTCGCCCAAGCTGATCTATGAGGTAATCCGGCGCGAGGGGCGCGACGAGTTGAATCGAACCAACCGTTCGCTGATCTGGTCGGGGATTTCCGCGGGGATGCTGATCAGTCTTTCGGTCTTGGGCGAGGCGATTTTCCGGACCTATCTGCCGGATGCGGAATGGCGGTTCCTGCTGGAGAACCTTGGCTACTCCTTGGGTTTCATCGCTGTCATCATGGGCCGGATGCAGTTGTTTACCGAGAACACCATCACCACCGTCTTGCCGCTGATGCAGGAGCGTAGTTTGGGTGTTTTGTGCAGCCTGTTGCGGCTTTGGGGTGTTGTATTGGGGGCGAATGTCGTCGGGGCCTTTGCGGCGGCGGCGCTATTTATCTATACGCCTGCGATTCCAGAAAACATTCTGCCCGCCATTATCAGCCTTTCGGAACATGCCACCGGGATGGGGGTGTCGGAGGCATTCTGGCGCGGCATTCCGGCGGGCGTGATCGTGGCGCTGATCGTTTGGATGCTCCCGCAGGCGGATGAGACCGCTTTTTTCCTGATCCTGACCTTCACTTGGCTGATTGCGGCGGGGGATTTCACGCATATCGTCGCGGGTTCGGTCGAGATGGCCGCGCTGATCCTGCATGGCGGCTTGGGGGTCGGTCAGGCGATCTTTGGCTTCTTCCTGCCGGTGCTTGTGGGCAACATCATTGGCGGCACGGTGGTCTTCACCCTTGTTGCCTGGGGCCAGGTCCGCGACGATGTGGAGGACAGTTGAGGCAAAGCGGTCCCGATCAATGGCGGGACCGAATTGAGAGGAATGGCATTGGTGTTGCGCAGCCCCCCGACCCGACCGGCGATCTATTGGGACGCTTTCAAAGCGAGCCTGAAACAGGCGGCGGAGGACAACCTTGCGCTGATCTCGGCCGGGGTGGCGTTTTTCGCCATGTTGTCGCTGTTTCCGGCGCTGGCCGCATTGATCGCGCTTTTGGGGCTGATTTCAGACCCTGTCGTCGTCGTCGCCCAATTGGAGGAAGTGCGCGGGCTGCTGCCGGATGATGTCTATGACATCATCAATACGCAGGTGACCGGCTTGGTCACTGCGCGGGCCGATACGCTGGGTTGGGCCGGTATCGTGTCACTGCTGGTGGCGCTTTGGTCCGCCCGGGCCGGGGTGGGGGCGATGGTGATCGGGTTGAACGCCGTTTACAACGAGCGCAACCGCAATGCCGCGAAACACTACCTTCATGCCCTGCTTCTGACGGTGAGCCTTGTGGCGGTCGGCATCGTGGCGCTGCTGGCGGTAGTGATCGCGCCGATCATTCTGGCCTTCATCCCGCTTGGCCCCTTTGGCAATGCGGTGGCCGACCTTTTGCGTTGGACCGTGGCGACGGTGGTTTTGTTTGCCGGGGTTGGGGTACTTTACCGCTTTGGGCCGAACCGGCGGGCGGCGCGGCTGCCGTGGCTCAGCAGCGGGGCGATCTTGGCGGTGCTGTCTTGGGCGGTGCTCTCCATCGGTTTTTCCTATTATGTGGCCAATTTCGGCAACTACAATCAGGTCTATGGCTCGATCGGGGCGGTGATCGCGATGTTAATCTGGCTTTGGATCAGCAGCTTTCTGATCTTGTTTGGGGCCGCGTTGAACGCGCAGGTGGAGCGGCGGACGCGGCCTGACAGCACCGTTGGCCCGGCCAAGCCGCGCGGGCAACGCGGGGCGGAGGCGGCGGATACCTATATCGATGTGGCGCAGGACTGACGGTTAGAGCAGCGGGCGTTTTTGGCGGCTTTCCGGATCGGTCATCCCCTCTTTCGCCAAGGCGGCAAGATCGTTGATTTGCAGCACCCTGTCGGACCATGACAGCAATTGACGTTCTTTCAGAGCGCCGAGGGTCTTGTTGGTGTGCACCACCGAGAGGCCAAGCGCATCGGCCAGATCGCGTTGCGAATAGGGCAGCAGCATCTGGTTGTGGGTGACCATCCCGAGCGACTGGCCGCGTTCGAAAATCTTGACCATCGCCCAAGCGATGGCCTGCATCGCGCTGCGTTGGCCGATGGTGGCGAGGACTTCGCCCATGAAATGCTCTTCGATGGCGGCCAGCCAAGTAATGTCAAAAGCGCGTTCGGGGTGAGATTTGAAGAAATTCCAGAACTCACTCCGGTTGAAAACGCAGAGCCGCATATGGGTGCGGGCTTCGACGGAATGGCCCATTTCGCCCATGATGCCAGCCTGTAGCCCGATGAAATCGCCGGGGAAGACAAAGCTGATGACCTGCCGGCTACCGTTCTCCAGCGTCTTGTCGCGGATGCCCATTCCGGTGAGCGCCGTGTAAAGCTGGGGCGAGTTCGACCCTTCCAGCAGGATCGGCGTGCCCGGTTCGACGGTCAGCTCACCCGACTTGAACTTCTCCATGAAGCTCACTTCTTCTTTCGACATCGGCAGGAAGGCATCCTTGCGCCGAAGGGGGCAATAGCGGCATTGTGTCGTCATTAGATAAAATTTGCCTTCATATGTCTTAGTTTAATGCGCGTGTTTTGCGCACCCCCTACACCGACGACTTTGCTTACCCGGGGGAAGACCATGTCGATCTTGATCTACGAACCGGACCCATTGGTCTGTTCAGACATAAATGAAACGCTTTCTGCCGCGTTTCCGCAATCTCAAATTGAAGTATTGGAAAGCTTTGACCTCAGCGCCTTGGTGGGCAACGTCAACGACACGAAATTCGCAGTCCTGTCGCTGCGGCGCGAACTGTTGCATCAGCATCTGTCGGAACTGTCGAACTTGCAGGAGTGGTTTCCGATCATCTGCATCATGAACGATACGCCACGGCTGGCGAAGGTGGGCGAGCGGTTGAAATTCATCACCCGCCCGTTTTCCAGCAGCAACCTGCTGGCCGCTATTAACGGCGCGCTTTCTGACCCGCGGTTATGCCAGCCAGAAATGCCATGACCAGGTTCTTCAAGCCATCATGATCGGAGGCGGCGGGGTCTTCTTGCCGGGACGGCTGCGCCGCGGCCTCACCATCTGATCCGGCGATGGCAAGCAAGAGAAAGCCCATCCCGAAATAAACCGCGCCGAGGATCAGCGCGGCAGTGAGCGCGGTGGTGACGGTGATGAGGTAAAGCCATGCCGCCAGCGTCAGAAACAGCAGGCCGATCAGCAGAAAAAGCGCGGCCCCGGCGCTGAGCATGGCGGTGCGCAGCGCCCGTCGCAGGGAGCCGCGCAGATGTTGCATCACCGAAGACAGCATTTAGCGGCGGGCCGTCACAAGACCGACGAGGAAGCCGATGCCTGCGGCAATCCCCAAAGCGGTTCCGGGCTGGGTCTTGAGGAATTCCTCGGCCTGTTGCTGAACTTCCATCGCCTTGAGACGCCCCGTATCGGCGAAATCATTCGCCGCATTGCGGGCATTGTCGCGCATCTCTTCCGACTTGGCCTTGCCATAGTCGCCCAGGGTTTCGGTCAGCGATGCGATGTCTTTTTTGATAAGTGCGATCTGATCCGACAGATCGTCAATCGTCACCTCTTTTGCGGCAGCGGTTGTGGTCTTGGCCATGCGGACCTCCTGAGTGTTTCAGTGATGTTAGGCGGCACGCGCTTTTAATGCAAAGGGTTCCCGACGCGACGTTGAGCGCGGGGAACCCTTTTTTCGTGGCTCAGCTTCAGGCGTTGAGCGTTTCCGTGGAGGAAAAGAACATCGCTTGCGACACGGCCGAGACGACCTGATCCACCGAATAGGGTTTGGAAATCAGGAAGGCAGGCTCGGGCTTGTCGCCGGTCAGCAGACGCTCGGGGAAGGCGGTGATGAAGATCACCGGGCGCATGCCCAGCTCGTTCAGCAGGTCGTTCACCGCGTCGATGCCCGAAGAGTTGTCGGCCAGCTGGATATCGGCGAGGATCAGGTCCGGCACATCGGCCTTGCCCAGTTTCACCGCCTCTTCGCGGGTGCGGGCGATGCCGGTCACCCGGTGGCCCATCTCGGCCACGATGGATTCAATGTCCATCGCGATGATGGCTTCGTCTTCGATGATCATCACCGAACCCGAGGTGCTGTCGGCCATTTCGCGATGGGCGATCTGGATCAACTCGCCCGCTTCGGCCTCATCCACACCGATGATCTTGGCGATTTCCCCGTGAGAGAAGCCTTCTATCGTGTGCAACAAAAGCGCTTCGCGGCTGTTGTTCGTGAGGCTGGAAAGATGGCGCTGTGCCTTGGCCCGCGGGCCGCTTTCGCCCTCTTCGACCGGGGCACCTGCGCTGGCCCAAATACCGTACAAAACCTTGAAAAGACCCGTCTTTGTATCTACTCCATCGAGCACCGAGCGATCAACCAAGATGGCTTCGAGGGCTGCCGCGGCAAAGGTGTCGCCACTGGTCTGGCTGCCTGTCATCGCCCGCGCGAACCGGCGAAGGTAGGGGATGTTGGCTCCCAGTTCATCGCTGATGCTGGTCTTTTGTGTCGCATCGTTCATCTAGTCGAATCCTTTTTACTTTTCTTGGAACCAAACACGTCGACATTGTGTTTGGTTCCAGTATGCATGCATAATTATTCAAACGAGACGACGATGCCAGAGGTGATGTTAGTGAATTCAGGAAACAAGGACGAGCGCGAGCGCGTCATCGACGACAACCTCAAACGGGTCTTCGATGAGACGCTCGAAGAAGGCATCCCTGATCGTTTCAAGGATCTGCTTCAGAAGTTGAAGGAACAGGATTCAGAAAAAGGAACGTCATGATGACCCGTCCCGATCCGCGCGACGAGCTGGTAGAACATCTGCCGGCCATGCGGGCCTTTGCCATCAGCCTGACACGCAATGGTGCCACGGCAGACGACATGGTGCAGGACACCTTGGTCAAGGCGTGGACCAACATCGAAAAGTTCCAAGAAGGCACGAATATGCGTGCTTGGCTTTTCACGA
Source organism: Sulfitobacter sp. 1A13421 (assembly GCF_043557285.1). NCBI lineage: Bacteria > Pseudomonadati > Pseudomonadota > Alphaproteobacteria > Rhodobacterales > Roseobacteraceae > Sulfitobacter > Sulfitobacter sp. 1A13421. The sequence continues at coordinate 449,285 of NZ_JBIFFQ010000003.1, read as the reverse complement.
TCCTGCGTAACACCTACTATTCCTCGCGCCGTAAGGCGAAGCGCGAAGTCTCGGACGTGGATGGCGTGCTGACCGATGGGCTGGCCGAAAAGCCCGCGCACGATGGCCACATGCAGATGACCGACTTCCGCAAAGCGCTGGCCCTTTTGAAGGACGAACAACGCGAAGCGCTGCTTCTTGTCGGGGCCTCCGGTTTCTCTTACGAAGAAGCTGCGGAGATGTGTGGGGTCGCTGTTGGCACCATCAAAAGCCGCACCAACCGGGCGCGTGCCCGACTTGCCGAACTGCTGGGTCACCATGACGACGAGTCGCTTGAAATGACCGATGACGCAACAATGTCTGTCCTATCCGCATCTAAAGTTTCCTCTTTCTAAATATGACATCTGGCTTCTTCAGCGGTGATCTGATGCGTGGGCTGACGATCCGTATCCTGCTGTTCCTGTCTCTCGCGCTTTTGCCCATCGGGCTGATCGCGGTTGTACAGACACGGCAGATCGCGGATCAGAGTCGCCAAAGCGCGGAGCTATCGCTGATCGCCGTCACGGAACAAGCCTCCGCGGCGGAACGCCGGGTGATCCAAGAGGCCTTTGGCGCGGCAGAAGCGCTCACCGCCATCGTGCGGCTCAGGCGGGAAGATCCCGAGGAATGCACGGCCTTCCTTAGGGAATACAAACAGGCGTCAGACATTTATTCACTTGTGGGTTTCATCGGGCTAGACGGACAAATGACCTGCTCCTCCACGGGGCAGGATCATGACTTTTCGCAGGATGAGAATTTCCAGACCCTGCTGGAAAACCCGGTCCGCCGCGCGATGCCAGTGCTGCAGGGGGCGGTCAGCAACCAAGTGGTCACGCTGATCAACGCGCCGGTCTACGAAGAGCGCGAGTTGATCGGCTTCATGGCGCTTAGCATCCCCGAGGATGCCATCAACGCGATCCGCGAGCCCAAGAGCAAACACAGCAGCGTTGCGATGATGACCCTCAATAAGATGGGTCATATCCTTACCACCGAAAACGGACTTGAGGTGGCCAAGACGGAATATCCCAGCGATGTCGCCCTTTCGCTGCTGACCACCAAAGAGCCCAATGTCTTTCTTTCGCAAAATTCCGATGGCCAAGAGCGCGCCTATGTGATCGTGCCGATCGTGCCCGACACGGTCTTCGCGCTTAGCGTTTGGCCCAGCAACACCCCGTTTTTGGACACCGGCGTTTCGACCCGTCTGAGCGCGCTTTTGCCCATCGTCATGTGGCTGGCGAGCCTTATCGTGGCCTTCTGGGCGCTGAACCGTCTGGCGATCAACCATATCCGCAAGCTCGGGCGGCAGATGCGGCGCTTCGCGCTGAACCGCACCCTGCCGCGTGGGACACTCGGCCCCTCGGTTCCCACCGAATTGGTCGAGATGGAGTCTGCTTTTGTTGGCATGGCGGAATCCATCCTGCGGGACGAGGCGACGTTGGAAGACAGCCTTCGGCAGAAAAACATCCTGCTGAAAGAGGTGCATCACCGGGTTAAGAACAACCTGCAACTGATCTCTTCGATCATGAACATGCAGATCCGGCAGGCCAAAAGCGAAGATGCGCGTTTCGTGCTGCGCCGGCTGCAAGACCGTATCCTCAGCCTCGCCACGGTGCATAAGAACCTTTATCAAAATGACGATCTGGTCCGCGTCAATGCCAGCGAGTTGCTGCGTGAGATTGTGGGCCAGATGCTCTCAGTCGGCTTGCCATCCGGCTCTGGCGTGAAGGTCGAACAGTCCTTCGAGCCGATCAAGATCGACGCCGACGATGCCGCGCCGCTGACCCTGCTTGTCTCTGAGGCGCTGACCAATGCGCTTAAATACGTCTCGACGGTCGAACATGGCAAAGGCTTCATTTCGCTTAAACTGATCCAAACCGGGCCAGAGCAGGCGATGCTCGAAGTGCGCAACACCATCGGCAACCCCGAAGAGGTGAAATCCGGCACCGGGCTAGGCTCGCGTCTAATCCTCGCCTTTACCCGCCAGTTGAACGGCCAGGTCGAGGTCGAAACCAACGACGACATCTATCAGATCAGGGTGAACTTCCACGTCCCGACCGACAGTAAAATGATCTACGATTACTGAGGCGCCAAAGCCCCAATGGAATCTGGCCCGAAACTTGGCGGAACGATCACAGACTCGTCATAGGCGAAAAATTTGTCGGAACCCTTTGGCCTGCGCGCGGTTGAGCACCTGAAACGCAGTGCTAAAAAGGAACACGGAGATGACCACGGAGCTTTTTCTCGGCGGTCTGACCATCCTGACCTTAGCGGCGGTCATCATCCTTGCCCTCACCACGGGCCGAAGGGAACTTCACCCGGATGAGGACCGCACCGGGCGCGAAAAACAGCAACCGGAGACCCAAAGGTCGAACTACCGGTCAGACTACTAAGACCTGACACCCCCTATCGACCGCCCCGAGCAGAATGCTCGGGGCGGTCGATATTTATGGGGCACCTTTTTTAGAAACTGGGCGGGGTACAGGCGCTGACGATCTCACAACTCTCGGACCCGGTGTTGCGGAACCGATGCGGCAGGCGGCTGTCGAACAGATATCCATCCCCGGCATGAAGCAGGCTGACCGCGCCATCCACCGTCACTTCGATGCTCCCGCGCACCACGACCCCCGCCTCTTCGCCCTCATGGCTCAGAAACTCAGGTCCGGTATCCGCGCCGGGCTCATAGGTTTCATGCAGCACCTGAAGCGCGTGATGCGCAGCACTGCCCAACTGGCGCAGGGATACGCCGCCCTGATGGCTTGGTGAAATCTCGGTCAACTCCTCCGCACGGTAGAAGACTTTGGCGCTGTCGTCTTCTTCCAAAATCGCGAAAAACTCGGCCATGCTGATGGGAATCGCGTCCAACAGACTTTTGAGCGACGCAACCGAGGGGCTGGTTCGGTTCTTCTCGATCAGCGATATCGTGCCATTGGTCAGCCCGGCCTTGGCCGCAAGCTCCCGTTGGGAGAGTCCGTGTTTCTTGCGGATCGCTCTGAGTTTATCGCCGACGTTCAATGGCTTGTCCTTTGTAGGCCCCCGCGCCGCCGCCACGGGGCACGGCCCTGGGTCAACCGGGGGTCACGGGAATTGTTAGATAGAGGCTGCGATCGCGATTGACAATTATATTAAACGGAATATGGATTTTTTAAACGACACGTCACTGCCCCCTCTCTTTCGCAATAAGGTATCTGTTCCATGTCCAGCACCGTCAAGAAATCACCCCGGAAATCCGCGGCCAAGGCCAAAGCCGCGCCGCAGATCTCCGTGGTCGAAACCAACCCCGCGACCCAGCCCGACGGTCAGACCAACGCCGACCTCATCGCGCGCCGCGATGCCGCCGTGCCGCGCGGTGTCGCCTCCGCCGCACCGATCTACGCGAAATATGCCGAGAACGCCGAGCTGTGGGACGTGGAGGGCAACCGCTACATCGACTTCGTCGGCGGCATCGGCGTGCTGAACACCGGGCACCGTCACCCCAAGGTGGTCGAGGCCGCCAAGGCGCAGGAAGATCATTACACCCACACCAGCTTTCAGGTCGTGCCTTACGGCCCTTATGTCGATCTGGCCGAGAAGCTGAACGCGCTCGCCCCCGGTGACGCGCCCAAGAAGACGCTGCTGGTCACCACCGGCGCCGAAGCCGTTGAGAACGCCGTGAAAATCGCCCGCGCCGCCACCGGCCGCCCCGGCGTCATCGCCTTCACCGGCGGCTACCACGGCCGCACCCTGCTGACGCTTGGCATGACCGGCAAGGTCACGCCCTATAAGAAAGATGTCGGCCCCTTCCCCGCGGATGTCTTCCGCGCGCCTTTCCCCTCTGTCCGCGACGGGGTCACCGTGCAGGACGCGCTGACCGGGCTAAAAAACCTCTTCCTCACCGATGCCCAGCCCGAACGTGTCGCCGCGATCATCATCGAACCGGTGCTTGGCGAAGGCGGCTACACCCCCGTGCCTTTCGAGATGATACAAGAGCTGCGCGCGATCTGTGACCAGCATGGCATCCTTTTGATCGCAGACGAGGTGCAGGCGGGCTTTGGCCGCACCGGCACATGGTTCGCGATCGAGCATTCCGGCGTGGTGCCAGACCTGATCACCGTGGCGAAATCCATGGCAGGTGGCTATCCTCTGGCCGGTGTCATTGGCCGCGCCGATGTGATGGACGCGATGGCCCCCGGCGGCTTGGGCGGCACCTATGGCGGCAACCCTGTGGCCTGCGCTGCGGCATTGGCAGCCATCGAGGCAATCGAAGACGAAGGTCTGCTGGCCCGCTCGACCGCGATGGGCGACACGCTTAAAGCCCGCTTTGCCGAGATTGGCGAGCGTTCCGCCCCCTTCCGGTTCTGGGACATCCGCGGCCTTGGGGCCATGGTCGCCGTTGAGTTCGTGACCGACTTCGACAGCGCCAAGCCCGATGCCGACTTCACCAAACGCGTCATCGCCCATGCGTTGAAGCGCGGCCTGCTGCTGCTGAGCTGTGGCATGTATGGCAACGCCGTGCGCGTGATGGTCCCGCTGACAGCTTCCGACGCCATCGTCGAAGAGGGGCTCGCCATCTTTGAAGAGGCCGTCGCCGCCGCTGTCGCCGAAGAGCAGAAGTAAACCAAACGATCACCGCAGATGGATCGGGCGCGCGGGGCAACCTGCGCGCCCATTTTTATGGCGTCCCTCCGGCGGGGGCATCCTGTCCCACCTCGGCCCTTGGCATCCGCCGGGGAAGCGCGCAAACTCCGCCCGAAATCAACGCCGGAGTGACGATGCCCTTGTTAGCCCCCTGCCCCATGCGCACCCTTGCGGGGATGTTTCACGTGAAGAGCCTGCCATGAGCGCGCCGATGCGTCCCGGCCCGCGCAACCTAATCACCGATGTGACGGGGTTGAAGGTGGGCAATGCGCAGGATGCGCGGCTGAAATCCGGCAGCACCGTGCTGATCGGCGATGCGCCTTTCACCGCCTCTGTCCACGTCATGGGCGGCGCGCCCGGCACGCGGGAGACGGACCTGCTGGCCCCCGACAAGACCGTCGCGGCGGTTGATGCGCTGGTGCTCTCGGGCGGCTCTGCCTATGGGCTGGATGCCTGTTCGGGCGTGGTCGATGCCCTGCGCGCACAGGGCCACGGCTTTCGCGTGGGGGACGCGCTGATCCCGCTGGTGCCCGGCGCGATCCTCTTCGATCTGCTGAACGGCGGCGATAAGGATTGGGCGCAGAACCCCTATGCCGATCTTGGCCGCCAAGCCTTGGAAGCGGCGGGCGAAGATTTTCAGATCGGCTCAGTCGGTGCGGGCACCGGCGCGCTGAGCGCGATGGTCAAAGGGGGCCTCGGCTCCGCCAGTTTGCAATTGCCCGATGGCAGCACGGTCGGCGCTCTTGTCGGGGCCAATCCGGTGGGCGCCGTCACCACCCCCGGCGACCGCTACTTCCACGCCGCCCCCTTTGAGATCGACGGAGAGTTCGGCGGGTTGGGGCCGGACCCATCCACCGGGTTGGGACTGAGCTTCGAGAGCCGCAAGATGGCGGCCATGTCGGCCCGCGCCAATACCACCATCGCCATCGTCGCCACCGACGCCACACTGACCAAGGCCGAATGCCAGCGCGTCGCCGTGGCGGCCCATGACGGCATCGCCCGCGCCGTGGTGCCTGCGCATATGCCCAATGACGGCGATCTGGTCTTCTCCCTCTCCACCGCGGCGCGGCCTGCGGGGGATGTGGCGATGATCGGCCATGCCGCGGCCCTCTGCCTGTCGCGCGCCATCGCCCGCGCCATCTATGCGGCCACCCCCGCCGATGGGGATCTTTTGCCTTGTTGGAGCACGTTGAATGCCTGATCTGCCCCTCTCCGATATCTCACTTCACTACGAGGTCGACGGGCGCGGCCCGCCGCTTTTGATGCTAGCCGGGATGCTGAGCGACAGCGCGAGTTGGGGCGCACTGGCCCCTTTACTTTCCGATCACTTCACCCTGATCCGGCCCGACAACCGCAGCACCGGGCGCACGACCCCTTGGGATGCAGAAACCTCTGTCGCGCAGATGGCGCGGGATGCGCTGGCGCTGATGGATCAGCTGGGGCATGACACCTTTCACGTCGTCGGCCATTCGATGGGCGGGCTAATGGCGATGGAGCTTTTTGGCCTCGCGCCGGATCGCATCCGAGCGATGAGCATCCTCGCCTCTGCCCCGGTTCGCGCCCCCCGGACCATGGCAGTCTTCGATGCGCTGCTCGCCGTCCGCCGCGCGCCGGAAGGGGAGCAGCTTTGGCTGCGCGCGCTCTACCCTTGGATTTTCGCCCCCGGTTTCTTCACCGATCCTGACAATACAGAGGCCGCCCTCGCCGCAGCACTGGCCTATCCCCATGCGCAGAGCGCGGATGCCATGGCCCATCAACTCGAAGCGCTGCGCGGTTTCCGCCCCACGGTACGGCCTTCTGATCTGACCTGCCCGACCCAAGTGCTCCACGGGGCCGAAGACCTGCTGATCCCCCGCGCCGCCGCCGAAGAGGCCTTCGCGCAAATCCCGAATGTGACGCAGACCACCCTGCCCGATGCGGGCCATTCGATCCATTGGGACGCCGCCCCTGCCGTTGCCCAACACCTGCGCCAATTCCACGCCACTGCCGGAGACCCGAGATGACACAAGACCTTTACGGATTGGAAACCTCTACTGACCGCCCGGAAACCTTGCAGGCGATCAATGACTTCATCCACGGCTTCCTGTCTTACCAACCCAAGGCCGCGGGCATCATCGCCGCCGCCGATGCCGACCTCGACGGCCCGCTGGTCAATGCCTATGCGGCGCTCTTGTGGATGTTCCTCGAACACCCCATCGCCCCTGAGAAGGCCCGCCCCTATCTGGACCGCGCCAAGGCAGCCCCCGGCGCCAATGCTCGCGAACAAGAAGTGATCCGCGCCGTTGGGCATTGGATCGACGGCGATGTGCCCGCCCTTGTCGCCGCCTGTGATGCCATCACCGATAAATGGCCGCGCGATCTGGCGATGCTGAAACTGGCGCAATACCACCTGTTCAACACCGGCGATGCCGCAGGCATGTTGCGCCTAGCGTTGAAATCCCTGCCCGAGGCCGAAAACATCGCCTATACCCACGGCATGATCGCCTTTGGTTATGAGCAATGCCATCTGCTCGACCGGGCCGAAGCTGCTGCCCGCCGGGCGATGGAATTGCGCCATGATGAGCCTTGGGCGCATCACGCGCTGGCCCATGTGATGCTAACGCAAGGCCGCGTCACCGAAGGGGCGCGTTTCATGGAAAGCGTGGCCGAGACGTGGAGCGATCTGAACTCCTTCATGCGGAGCCACAATTGGTGGCATCTGGCGCTGTTCTACCTCTCGCAGGGCCGTCACAACGATGTGCGCGCCGCCTATGACCAGCATATCTGGGGGCTGGAGAAGGACTATTCCCAAGACCAAGTCGGCGCCGTGTCCCTGCTGGCGCGGATGGAATTCGCGGGCGTCGATGTGGGCGACCGTTGGGGCGATGTGGCCGACCATGTGGCGGCGCGGGGGGCGGATACCGTGAGCCCCTTCCTGACGCTGCAATACCTCTATGCCCTTTGCCGCACCGGGCGGCCCGAGGCGGCAGAGATGCTCAGCGCGATCAACGCACGCGCAAGTGAGACTGCCGCCCATGACCACGCCGCATGGGCCGAGGTCGCGCTGCCCGCCGCCCGTGGCATCGCCGCCCATGCCAAGGGGGAGTGGGCCACGGCGATCCGCGAGCTTGGCATGGCCCTGCCCCGCATGGCCGAATGCGGCGGCAGCCATGCGCAACGTGACCTGTTCGAGCAAATCCACCTCGACGCGCTGGTGCGCGATGGCCGGGCCTCTGCCGCGCAGCAGGTGCTTGAGATGCGCCGGACCTACGACCCCGATGGCGTGCCGCTGAACCTGATGCTGGGCGAGGTCTATGAAAAGACCGGCCTGCCCGATCTGGCGGCCCAAGCCCGCGCGCGGGCAGAGCGCACGCTGGCCGGGGCCTAGACCGAACCGCGCGCTTTAGGCGCGGGGGCCGACGGTGACCTCGAATTCGGAGATGCCGTCGACCCCCCCGGTGATCACATCGCCGGGCTGCACCGCCGCGACACCGGCAGGCGTGCCGGTCATGATGATGTCACCCGGCGCCAAGGTCACGGCCTGCGACAGGGTGGCGGTATGCTCCCGCACCGACCAGATCATCTGCGACAGATCGGCCTCCTGCTTCATCTCGCCATTCACCGCGAGCCAAAGGCGGCCCTTCTCGACCGAGGGGACATCGGCCATGGGCAGGATCGGCGCGATGGGCGCGGAGTTGTCAAAGGCCTTGGACCAGTCCCACGGGCGGCCCATCTTCTTGGCCTGCGCCTGGAGATCGCGGCGGGTGAAATCAATGCCCACCGAGGCGCCCCAAATGTGATCCATCACATCCGCTTCCGCGATATTCGCGCCGCCCTTGCCGATGGCGATGACAAGCTCCGCCTCGAAATGGAAATCCTCCGTCAGCGGCGGATAGGGCACGGTGCAGGGTGTATCGAGCGTGGCATCGGCGGGTTTGGTGAAAAAGAACGGCGGGTCGCGCATGTCATTGCCCATCTCAAGCACATGCGCCTCATAGTTGCGGCCCACGCAAAAGACACGGCGCACCGGGAAACGGTCGCTGGTGCCTTGAACGGCAAGGCTGCTTTGCTTGGGGGGATCAATCACATACATCACGGGTGTTCCTTTTGGCATAATGCCGCCAAGGAACACCCGCGCTTTGTAACAGTCAATGACCCCTCGCGCTTATAAGCCTTTGAGCGGCCACTCTTTCACAGTTCGGCGCCTTTGCGGATGGCCTCTTGCACCTCGGCGATCTCCTCGGCGCTCAGCCCATAATCCGCCGCCGCCACCTCGGCGCTGATGTAGCCGCGCAGAAGGTCGCGTTTGACCTGCGCCTTGGGGCGTTCCTCGGCGGGGCCGTAGCCGGCGCCGCCCGGGAAGGCCATCATCACCTTCGCCCCATGTGGCACGAACTGTTTGCCCTTGCCGCGCATCGGCGTGCCGTCGTCGCGGGCGATGGTGGTGGGCGCGCCGGGCTTGCCGCCCTGCCGCCCGCGTGCGGGGTGATCGACGCGGTCAAACATGGCCTGCATGTCGAACTCATGCCCCTCGCGCGCGCTGACCTCCATAAATTGCCCCAGCCCACCGCGCTGGCGGCCCGCGCCGCCGCTGTCGGGGCGCAGCTCCTTGCGCCAGATCACCACGGGGCCGGCATGTTCCGTGGCCTCTACCGGCATGGTCATCACCCCCGAGGGGAAGGCCGTGGCATTGAGCCCGTCGTGTTCGGGTCGCGCGCCCGAGCCGCCGGAGTTGAAGGTCAGCACCTCAGCCCGGCGCGCGCCTGCGGGCGCTTGCGCATCGGTGCGGGGGCGCAGGCTGATCTGGAAGTTGCACAGACACCCCGCCCCTTCGGCTGGGACGAGGTTCGGCAGGATCTGATCCAGTGCCGCATAGACCGTATCGGGCACGAAGTGACCCACGATATGCCGCAGCGCCACCGGTGCGGGGTGTACGGCGTTGACGATGGTATCCTCGGGCGCGGTGATCCGGAACGGCTCAAGCGAGGCGGCGTTGTTCGGGATCTCCGGCGCGATGGCGCATTTCAAGGCGTAGCAGGCATAGGCCTTGGTATAGACCAGCGGGCAGTTGATGCCCTTCTTGTCGATCCCGCTGGTGCCCTTGAAATCCGACAGGATGTGATCCTCTTCGATGCTCACCGTTACCTTCAGCGTGATCAGCGTGTCGAAGCCGTCGATCGTCATCTCGCCAGTCGCCTGCTGCCGTGGCAGCGCCGCGATCCGCTCCAAGGTGGCACGGCGGGAATTGTCGAGGATGAAGGCGGCGATGCCGGTGAGATCGTCGAGGTCGAATTCCTCCATCATGTCGATGAGGCGGCGGTGGCCGATCTCGTTGCAGGTGGTCAACGCGTAGATATCGCCAATCAGCTGATCCGGCTCGCGCACGTTGCCACGGATGATCCGCACCAGCGTCTCGTCGACCTTGCCCGCATCGGCGAACTTCATGATCGGCAGGTAAAGACCTTCCTCGTAGACGCTCGCCGCATCCGCGCCGAACCCGCGCCCGCCGATGTCGACGATATGCGCGGTGCAAGCGAAGAACCCCACCAGCTTACCGTGATGGAACGACGGCGTGACCATGGTGATGTCATGCAGATGGCCCGTCCCCTCCCAAGGGTCGTTGGTGATATAGACATCGCCTTCGAGGATGTTCTCCCGCCCGATCCGGCGGATGAAATGCGCCACCGCGTCGGCCATGGCGTTGACGTGGCCCGGCGTGCCGGTGACCGCCTGCGCCAGCATCTGACCGTCGGTGTCATAGACGCCCGCGGAAAGGTCCCCCGCCTCGCGCACCGAGGTCGAGAAGGCAGTGCGCACCAGTGCCTGCGCCTGTTCCTCGACCACCGAGATGAGGCGGTTCCACATGACCTGATAGGCGACGTTGGAATGTGTCTGTGCCATGGGCTTACCCTTTCACGGTGATGTCGATGCAGCCGTCGGGCTGGCAGATCGCCCGCCGCGAGGCGGGCAGGATGATCGTTGTCTCATCCTCGGTGATGGCGGCGGGGCCTTGGGCGGTCCGGCCCGGGGCCATCTGACCGCGCAACACGACGTCGGCTTCGCAGTATTCAGAAAGCGCCGGGTCGAAAATGCGCCGTGTTAGAGCCACATTCGCCGCCGCACCCGGGCTCTGTTCCGCAGTGCGCGCGACCTCTTCGGGCGGAGTGGTGGCATTGACCGACCAGACCGTGATCTCGATGTCCAAGCCTTCGACGGTGCGACCGAATAGCTTGGCGTAATCGGCCTCGAACAAGGCCTCGAAACGCGCGGCATCGGGGTACAGCGCGTCCGCCTCGTCCAGCACGATTGGGATCTCCCAGCCCTGTCCGCTGTAGCGCATGTAGACCTTGTATTCCGACAGGATCTCGGCCCCGGCATCGCAATTGCGGACAAAGCCCGTGGCCTCATCCCTCAGTTCAGCCAACAGCGTCTTAATGCGGCCAGCGTCGAAATCCGACAGCTTCATGTAGACCGAGCGGTTGGCCTCGAAGCTGAAGGGCGCGCGCAGGAAACCGATGGCCGAGCCAACCCCGGCACCGGGCGGCACCAGCAGGCGCTCGACCCCGAGCTTCTCGCAGAGCCGCCCTGCGTGCAGCGGGGCCGCTCCGCCGAAGGCGATCATCGTGTAGTCGCTGAGGTCTTCGCCGTTCTCCACCGCATGGACGCGGGCGGCATTGGCCATGTTCTCGTCCACCACCTCGGCCAGACCGAAGGCGGCGGTGGCGGCGTCCATGTCCAACTCCTGCCCAATGACATTTTGCAGCGCCCCTTCGGAGCCTGCGGTGTCGAGTTGGATTGAGCCGCCCGCGAAATTCTCGGGATCGAGCTTGCCCAGCACCAAGTCGGCATCGGTCACGGCGGGTTTCGCGCCCCCCCGGCCATAACAGGCTGGCCCCGGCTCAGAGCCTGCGCTTTCCGGCCCCACCCGGATCTGCCGCATCGCATCCACATGGGCCAGCGAGCCACCGCCCGCACCAATCTCGACCATGTCGATCACCGGAATCGAGATCGGCATGCCGGAGCCTTTCTTGAAGCGATAGGTCCGCGCCACCTCGAAGACCCGGCTGGTCTTGGGCGTCTGGTTCTTGATCAGACAAATCTTGGCCGTGGTCCCGCCCATGTCGAAGCTCAGCACCTTGTCGAGCCCGTAGCGCGCGGCGATATTGGCGGCAAAGACCGCTCCGCCTGCCGGGCCGGATTCAACCAGCCGCACCGGGAATTCGGCGGCGCTTTCGATCGAGATGATGCCGCCGCCCGAATGCATCAGGAAGATGTTGCAGGAGACGCCCTCCTCCTGCAGGCGCCCTTCGAGCCGTCCGAGGTAACTCTTCATCAGCGGCTTGATATAGGCATTGGCCACCACGGTGTTGAAGCGCTCATATTCGCGCATCTGCGGCGAGACCTCGGAGGAGATCGAGACCATGACGCCCGGCAGCTTCTCTTCCAACACCTCGCGGACCATGCGCTCATGTGCGTCGTTCAGATAGCTATGGATCAGCCCGACCGCGACGCTTTCATAACCCGCCTCGGCAATGCGGTCCGCCAGCGCCTCGACCTCGGCCCGGTCGAGCGGGTGCAGAACCGCCCCGGTGGCATCGACACGCTCTGCCACCGTGTAGCGCATCTGGCGCGGCAGCAGCGGTTCGGGGAGGTTGAGGTTGAGATCATACTGCTCAAACCGGCTTTCGGTGCGCATTTCGATCACGTCACGGAAGCCCTGGGTGGTGATCAGCGCGGTCTTTGCCCCGCGCCGTTCGATCAGCGCGTTGGTCGCCAGCGTGGTGCCGTGGATGATCTGCGTGAGGTCGGCGGGCGTGATCCCGGCCTTGGTGCAGACCTGATGCATCCCGTCGATGATCGCGTTCTCGGGCGCGGCATAGGTGGTCAGCACCTTGGTCGAGAAACTCTCGCCGCCCTTTTCCAGCACCACGTCGGTGAAGGTGCCGCCGATGTCTACGCCCAGTCGGATGGTTGATGCCATGTCTCACTCCTGTTTGGACGCAGGATAGGGGTGGGCACAGCATCGGTGCAAATTATTATATTCTATGGGTGTGAAAGGTTTTTTCGATCCTCAACATCGAAGCTTCGGGCGCAGTCGCGGGCCAGTTCAGCGGCGCGGGCGACATAGGCGGGGGTGCGATCCGCGTGATAACGCGCGGCGACTTGCAGCGGGCGCGGGTGCCACGCGGCGGGCAGAATCCGCAGCGCCCCATCGGCCAGCGCGCCTGCCACCATCACACGCGGCATCACCGCCACGCCCATCCCGTCGAGCACCATGTTCATCGCCGCCGACAGGCTGCTGGAGGGCACCAAACGGGCCTTGGGGGCGGTCGTGCCGTCGAAATGGCCGATGAGATCGGAATGGGCCTGCGTATGCCGCGCATGGCCTAGCACCGGATGGCGCAGCATGGCGGAAAAATCGGGTGCGGGACCGATCTGGGCGGCCAATTCCGGCGCGGCGACCCAGATGTAGTCATAGGTCGCAAGGTCCAGCTGCCCGCTTGCCGGGGTCGAGAAGGGGGCGGTTTGCAGGGTCAGGTCGAGCGCATGAGCGGCAAGCTCCTGATCCAGATCGCGGGACAGATCGACGGTAAGCTCGACAGTCAGATTGGGATAGACCTCGGCCAGCGCGCGCAGAAAGGGGCGCAGCCATGTGCTGGCAACCACTTCGGTCACGCCAAGGCGGAGGCTGTCGTCGATCAGGTCGGGCCGCGCGGCGGTCTCGACCAGCGCTTCGGCCTCGCGCAACACGCGGCGGGCTTGGGCCAGCAGTGCGGTGCCTTTTTCGGTGAGCCGGATCGACCCGGCATCGCGCTGCATCAGGGTGACGCCCAAGGTTGCCTCTAGCCCGGAAATCCGGGCCGAGATATTGGGCTGTGTCGTGTTCAGATACGCAGCGGCGCGGCGGAAACTGCCAAGGTCTGCGACCCAGATCAGCGCTTCAAGCTGTTTCAGCGTGAAGAGATTGCCGATCATTCGCGCCAGTCAAAGAAACCCGGTCCGGCCTCGGCCAGAAGCTTGCGGGCCATCGCCTCGCCCGCCGCGGCGCCATCGGAAATGGCGCAGGTCACGTCATCGCCGATGGCATCAGACCCGTCGGGGCGCAGCACCTGACCGCGCAGGCGCATCTCGCTGCCGTTGAGTTCGGCCAGACCGGCGATGGGCGTCTCGCAAGAGCCATCGAGGGTGGCGAGGAACGCGCGTTCGGCAGCAAGCTGTTCGCCAGTCTTGCGGTCATGGATCGCCGAGAGCATCTCGGCGGCGCGGCTGTCGTCCTCGCGCCGCTCAACCCCGATGGCGCCCTGCGCGATGGCGGGCAGCATGTCGTCGGGGTGCACGGCGGCCTGCGGCACGTCGTCCATTTCCAAGCGGTTCAGCCCGGCCATGGCGAGGAAGGTCGCCTCCGCCACACCGTCATCCAGCTTCTTCAACCGGGTTTGAAGATTGCCGCGGAACTCGACCACTTCAAGATCGGGACGGCGCAGCTTCACCTGCGCGCGGCGGCGCAGGCTGGAGGTGCCGACGACCGCGCCTTCGGGCAACTCGGCGATGGATTTCAGATGCGGTGAGATGAAAGCGTCGCGGCAGTCCTCGCGCGGCAGATAGGTGTCGATCAACAGCCCCTCGGGTTGCAGCGTCGGCATGTCCTTCATCGAATGCACCGCGATGTCGATGGAGCCGTCGAGCAGCGCGGCCTCGATCTCGCGGGTGAACAGCCCCTTGCCGCCGATCTCTTTCAGCGGGCGGTCGATGATCTTGTCTCCCGTGGTCTTGATCACCACGATGGTGAACGCCTCAAACGGCAGGTCGAAGGCGGCGGCGAGCCGGTCGCGCACCTCATTCGCTTGCGCGAGCGCGAGAAGCGATCCGCGTGTGCCGATGTTGAGGGGCCGGGCCGGGGAGGGAAGCTGATACGTCATGACGCATCCCTACCCCCGTCGACATGAACTGACAACTGCTGTACCTGCGCTACCTACGGGTTTGCCACAAATAGGAACGCCATAATGACTGCGAACAAGACCATCCTGCGCGCCCTTGCGGGCGAAACCCTGCCGACGCCGCCGATCTGGATGATGCGGCAAGCCGGGCGCTACCTGCCCGAGTATCGCGCGACACGGGCCGAGGCGGGGGATTTCCTGTCGCTGTGCTACAACCCGGAGCTTGCCGCCGAGGTGACGTTGCAACCGATCCGCCGCTATGGTTTCGACGCTTCGATCCTTTTCGCCGACATCCTGCTGGTGCCGCAGGCGCTTGGCGCCGATCTGTGGTTCGTCACCGGAGAGGGGCCGCGACTGTCGACGATCACCACCAAGGCTGAGATGGAAGCGCTGAAACCGGCGGACGCCATTCACGACCACCTCGCCCCGATTTACGAGACCGTGCGCATCCTGTCGCGCGAACTGCCCGAAGAGACGACACTCATCGGTTTTGCGGGCGCGCCTTGGACGGTGGCGACCTATATGATCGCGGGCAAGGGCGCGCCGGATCAGGGGCCCGCCCATGCGCTGAAGGACGAGAACCCCGAGGTGTTCGATGCGCTGATGGAGCGGATCACGCTGGCGACGATCGAATACCTCGACATGCAGATCAAGGCGGGGGCCGAGGTGGTAAAGCTCTTCGACAGTTGGGCCGGATCGCTGGAAGGCACGGATTTCGACCGCTATTCGACAGAGCCGCTGCGCCAGATCATCAGCGCGCTAAAGGCGCGTCATCCGGGCGTGCCCGTGATCGCCTTCCCGCGTGGAGCCGGGGCGCGTTTCGCCAATTTGCATGCCGCCACCGGGGCCGATTGCATCGCCGTCGATGACGGCGTTAGTGCAGAGTGGGTGGCCGAACATGTGCAGCCGCATGGCTGTGTGCAGGGCAACCTGAAGTCCTCGCATATGGTGACGGGCGGGGATGCGCTGGTGCAGGAGACCCGGGCGATTTGCGATGCGTTGTCGAAGGGGCCGCATATCTTCAATCTGGGGCATGGGATCACGCCGGATGCGGATCCGGAGAATGTGCAGTTGATGATTGATACGGTGCGCGGGACGCGGGGGTAACAAGCCAACGCCCAAAGTTTAGATCGAGGGCCATCGCCTGCCCGCGGGTGGGCGATCTGACGGCTGTTATAGCCACTTTATCTATCAGCCTTGATGTGCGCCCTCGAGGTCACGCCAAGCCATACCAAATCGCCTACCCGGTGGGGCGGGCAGGCGATGGCCCGGCGCCTGCGGCTTGATTCCGGGCCGGGGTGGTTAGCTCAAACCCACTTCGCCATAGGCGGCAGGCTCATCAGCACTGCATCCGGATCATGCCCCGTCTCCAGACCAAACTTCGTCCCCCGGTCATAGACAAGGTTATACTCAGCATAGATCCCCCGGTGGCGCAGCTGCACGTCCTTGTCGTCCATGTCCCACGGCATCTCGCGCCGTTTGTCGACCACGGGCACATAGGCGGGCAGGAACGCGCGGCCCACATCCTGTGTCAGCGCAAAATCCGCCTCCCAGTCGCCGCTGTTGCGGTCATCGTAAAAGATGCCACCCACACCCCGCGCGCGTTTGCGATGGGGGATGTAGAAATACTCATCCGCCCAAGCCTTCAACTCATCATAGAGCGTGGCCCCATGCGGGTCGCAGGCGGCCTTCATCTCGGCATGGAAATGGTCGGTGTCCTCGTCATACTCGATACAAGGGTTCAGATCCGCGCCGCCGCCGAACCACCATGCATGGGGGGTCCAGAACATGCGGGTGTTCATATGCACCGCTGGCACATGTGGGTTTTGCATATGTGCCACCAGACTGATGCCCGAGGCCCAGAAACGCGGGTCTTCGGCCATGCCGGGCAGCCCCTTGCGCGCGGCCATGGCGGCCTGCGCCCGCTCGCCCAACTCGCCATAGACGGTGGAGATATTCACACCCACCTTCTCGAACACACGGCCCCCGCGCATGACGGACATCTCACCGCCACCGGCGTCCGATCCATCGGGGGCAGTGCGGGTGGTGTTGCTGACCACGAAACGCCCGGCCTCTTCCTCGCCCACATGACGCTCTTCAATGTCGTGGAACGCCTGAACGATGTCATCGCGAAGCTTGCGGAACCAATCCGCCGCGCGTGTCTTTTGGTCTTGCATGTCGTCGGTCATCTCTGGCCCGCCTTTTCTGTTATTCCATCGCCCCGCCGCCGAGGATCAGACCTTCGTGTTCGGCCATGTAGATCCGCAGCCAAGGCGTATAGTCTTCGGGGTTCTGCGCGAGGTTGGTGTGCAGATCGCCAAGGGTGATCCAGCGGGTCGCCATCACCTCCTCAGGGTTTTCCGTGATCGTCAGATCCGGCGCGGCATGGGCGAGATAGACCTCGACCACCTCATGTTCGATCAGCCCGCCGCCGACATCGGCGCGGTATTCGACCCGGCCCCGGTGCTGCAAGGCCAGCCCGGTGATCCCCAACTCTTCGTCCAAACGCCGCGCGGCGCAGTCCTCGGGCGGTTCATCCCAATGCGGATGCGTGCAGCAGGTGTTCGCCCATAGACCGGGGGTGTGATATTTGCCAAGCGCGCGCTGCTGCATCAGCAGCTTGCCGTCGGAGATGACAAAGACCGAAACCGCCATATGCCGCAAACCGCGTTCATGCGCAGCGAGCTTTTCGACCGGTTGCAGGATGCCGTCGACCCAGGCGGGGACCATGATCTCCATCAGATGCGGCTTACCGTTGTGTTCATCTCACCCTCGGCGCAGAAGAAATTCACCGGCAATTATCGAGGGATTTCCCCCTAGTCTCAACCGCTAACCGGCCCGCCCTGCGCCCGTGCTACCTTTTGGCGCAGTGAACATCCTTTACCCCTTCGCCCCAAACGCTAGTTTCAAGTCAGACTGACAAAGGAACTCACAATGAACATGCGTATCGCGTCGATCTTCGCCATCTGCCTTGGGGCCACGCCCCTTTGGGCGGAAAGCCATGCCTCCGGTGACGCCGAAGCCGGGGAAAAGGTCTTTCGTAAATGCAAAAGCTGCCACATGATCTCGGATGATGAGGGCAACGATATCCAAAAAGGGGGCCGTACGGGGCCGAACCTTTATGGGATCTACAACCGTGTGGCGGGTTCCGTCGAAGACTACCGCTATGGCGATTCCATCGTGGCTGCGGGCGAAGCCGGGCTGACATGGGACGAAGAGAGTTTCATAGGCTACGTCGCCGACCCCAAGGGGTTTTTGGCCGAGTATCTTGATACGAAACGGGCCAAGTCGAAAATGTCTTACCGTCTGAGAGACGAAGAAGACGCGAAAGACGTTTGGGCCTATCTGGTCTCCGTCGGGCCGGAAGTGACCGAGACTGAAGAAGCGGCAGAGGCGACCGAGTAATTCGCGCATTCAGCGCAATGCGAAAGGGGGGCCATTTGGTCCCCCTTTTTGTTTTGGATCAGAAGCAGTCGTGCAGCAGCTGCGTGACATTCTCTTTGGTCAGTTCAATCGGGTTGCCGCCACAGCTTGGGTCTTGCAAGGCCGAGGCGACCAGCGCGTCGATATCCGGTTCGGTCACGCCAAGGGCGGTCAGATTAGCGGGGATATTCAACTCCGCATTCAACTTGCCGACGAAATCATAGAAGCCATCAAAGCCACCGACGATATTGAGATAGGCCGCCGCTTTGGCCAGACGGTCCTCAATCGCAGGGCGGTTCATGCGCAGAACCGGCTGCATGACCACGGCGTTGGTGGTGCCGTGATGCGTGTGATGCACCGCGCCGATCGGGTGGCTGATGGCATGGATCGCGCCCAGACCCTTTTGGAACGCTGTGGCGCCCATGGCAGCGGCAGACATCATATGGCCGCGCGCCTCAAGATCACTGCCGTCGGCATAGGCGCGGGGCAGGTATTCCTTGACCAGACGCATCCCTTCCAGTGCCATGCCTTGGCTCATCGGGTGGTAATGCGGCGAGCAGAAGGCTTCCAGACAATGGGCGAACGCGTCCATCCCCGTGCCTGCAGTGATCATCGGCGGCATGCCGACGGTCAGTTCCGGGTCGCAGATCACGACGGCGGGGAGCATCTTGGGGTGGAAGATGATCTTTTTCTCATGGGTTTGGGAGTTGGTGATGACGCTGGCGCGCCCCACTTCCGAGCCTGTGCCGGCGGTCGTCGGCACGGCCACGATGGGCGCGATGCCATCCGCGTCGGCGCGGGTCCACCAATCGCCGATATCCTCGAAATCCCACAGGGGGCGGGTTTGGCCCGCCATGAAGGCGATGACCTTGCCCAGATCGAGACCGGAGCCACCGCCAAAGGCGATCACGCCGTCATGGCCGCCGTCGCGGTAGACCTTGATGCCCGCCTCGGCGTTCATCTCGGTCGGGTTCGGGTCAACGTCCGAGAACATCGCGCGGCCCAGACCTTCGGCCTCCATCAGGTCCAGCGTGGACTGGGTGATGGGCAGATAGGCCAGCCCCTTGTCGGTGACCAACAGCGGCTTCTTGATGCCCGCAGCGGCGCAGGCCTCAGCAATCTCTTTAATCCGGCCCGCGCCGAAGCGGATGGCGGTGGGGTAAGACCAATTGGCAGTCAGGGACATGTCTCAGGCTTTCTTGAGGTGGTAGGATTTGGGGCGTGTCAGCGCGTGATAGCCCAGTTCAGACAGGCCCGCGCCGCGCCCGGTTTGCTTGCAGCCGGTCCAGCACAGCGCCGGGTCCAGATAGTCGGCACGGTTCATGAAGACGGTGCCGGTTTCCAACCGCTGGCCGATGGCCTCGGCGGCATCGGCATCGGCGGTAAAGATCGCGGCGGTCAGACCGAATTGGCTGTCGTTCATCAGCGCAATGGCTTCTTCATCGTCCTTCACCGGCATGATGCCGACCACGGGGCCAAAGCTTTCGTCACGCATGACGCGCATCTCATGGGTCACATCGGTCAGCACCTGCGGCGTCAGATAGGCACCGCCATCGTCGGCGGGCATTCTATCGATGTGCGCCTTGGCACCTGCCGCCACGGCCTCATCAATCTGCGCGCGAACCTCATTGGCGAAACGTACATTGGCCATCGGCCCAAGCGTCGTGGCCTGATCCAGCGGATTGCCGAGGTTGAGGTTATTCACCCATGCCACGGCCTTCTCAACGAAGGCGTCATAGAGGCTTTCGTGCACATAGATCCGCTCGATCCCGCAGCAGCACTGGCCCGCGTTGAACATCGCCCCGTCCATCACGCCATCAACCGCCGCGTCGAGGTTGGCATCGGCCCGGACATAGGCGGGGTCTTTGCCGCCCAATTCGGTCGCCACGCCTGTAAAGGTGCCCGCCGCGGCGCGTTCCATCGCCTGACCGCCGCCGACAGAGCCGGTGAAGTTGACAAAATCAAAGGCGTTGTCGGCGATCAACGCCGAGGTGGTGTCATGGCTCAGCACGACGTTCTGGAACACATCCTCGGGCACGCCAGCGGCGCGGTAGGCATCGGCGAGGTGTTCACCGACCAGAATGGTCTGCGAGGCATGCTTCAGGATCACCGAATTGCCCGCGATCAGCGCAGGCGCGATGGTGTTGTTCGCGGTCATATAGGGGTAGTTCCACGGCGCGACGACGAAAACCACGCCATGCGGCTCACGCATGATCTTGCGCGAAAAGGCGGCGCTGTCTTCGATCACCGTAGGTGCCAGCGCATCGGGGGCGATCTTGGCCATGTGGCTGGTGCGCTCCTGCAAGCCACCAAACTCACCGCCATAGCGCACCGGGCGGCCCATCTGCTGGGCCAGCTCCTCGGTCATCCGGTCGGTGGAATTCTCGATCTCTTTCAGCGCGCCCATCACCAGATCGACACGCTCTTGCAAGGGGCGCGCAGCCCATGCCTTTTGCGCCTTGCGGGCGCGGGCAACAGCCTCAAGCGCCGCATCGTTGCTTAGGGTTTCGCGCTCCGCATAGACCGAACCGTCAATCGGAGAGATACATTTTACCGTCGTCATTCTCAGGCCCTTTCAAAGCCGCGGGCGATTTCCCAATCGGTCACCACCCGGTCATATTCTTCCTGCTCCCATTCCGCCGCGCGGGTGTAATGGGTCACTACATCGTCGCCCAGCACCTCGCGCAAGAACGTCGAGCCGCGCAGGGTCTCGGTTGCTGCCCGCAGGGTCTGGGGGATATCGACAGCGTCGGACTCGCCATAAGCATCGCCGCGTGTGGGCGGGGCAAGCTCCATCTTGTCTTCGATCCCTTTGATTCCGGCAGCCAGCATGACCGTCTGCGCCAGATAAGGGTTTAGGTCCGATCCGCCAATACGGCATTCGACCCGCACGCCCTTTGTCCCTGCCCCGCAGAGGCGGAACCCCGCGGTGCGGTTGTCGACGGACCAGACGGTCTTGGTCGGGGCGAAGGTGCCTTTGGCGAAGCGCTTGTAGCTGTTCACATAGGGGGCGAGGAAATAGGTATATTCCGGCGCATAGGCGATCAGACCGGCCATATAGTGGCGCATCAGATCGGACATGCCCAACTCGCCCTCGCTGTCAAAGAAAGCCGCTTCGCCGTCTTTCCACAGTGACTGGTGGACGTGGCTGGAAGAGCCGACGCGGTCCTTGTGCCACTTGGGCAGGAAGCTTGCCGCATGACCCTGCTGCCAAGCGATCTCCTTGACCGCATGCTTGGCAATCGTGTGATAATCGGCGCAGTCGAGGGCTTGGGAATAGCGGATGTTGAGCTCTTCCTGACCGGCTTCGGCCTCGCCCTTGGAGTTCTCAATCGGCAGACCAGCGGCGAAGAGATGGTTGCGCAGCGGGCGCATGACGTTCTCTTCCTTGGTGGTCTGGAGGATATTGTAATCCTCATTATAGCCGCTGATCGGCGTGAGGTCGCGGTAGCCGCCCTTGCGGATCGCGTCAAAGCTTTGCTCGAAAAGGAAGAACTCCAGCTCGGTCGCCATCATCGCGTCGAAACCCAGTTCCTTCAGCCGCGCGATCTGTTTCTTCAGCATGGCGCGCGGGGAATGCGGCACCGGCTGGTGCGTGTCGTGATCCAGCACGTCGCAGAGCACCATCACCGTTCCCTCCAGCCACGGCACCGGGCGGATCGTGTCGAGGTCGGGCTGCATCACATAGTCGCCGTAACCCGTCTCCCACGAGGTGGAGGCAAAGCCTTCGGGCGTGGCCATCTCAAGGTCGGTGGCCAGCAGGTAGTTGCAGCAATGGGTTTCTTTATAAGAGGTCTCGACGAAGTTGACGGCATGGAAACGCTTGCCCATCAACCGGCCTTGCATATCCACAAGGCACGCAAGAACCGTATCGACGGATCCTTCTTTGACCAGTTTTTTCAGCGCGTCGAATGTCAGTGTGCCGGGCATGTTCTGTCCACTTCAGGGGGTAAGGCGGGGGCGCAGGCAGCGCGCCCCCGGTTGTCGGTTTAGCCGTTGGTGTAGGGCGGACCGGCTTTGTTGATGACTTCGTTATAGTCACGGAAGATCTGCACGATCTTGGCGTGCACTTCGCCTTCTTCGGCGATCTCTGTCCAGAAGTCCTTGGCCGCGTTTTCAACCTCGGCCCATTCGTCGGCAGGCACGGTGCTGAGCTTAAGCTTGTCGCCCTGCGCCCGCAGACGCGCCTCGCCGCCCCAGTACCACTGGTTGCGGTAGGTGTGGCCTGCTTCGATCCCCGCCATGACCAACTGCTTGAGGTGATCCGGCAGATCGGCCCACTGCTGCTGGTTGACGAAGAACGACCCGATCCAAGCACCCGAGATGTTGTTGGTCAGGAAGTAGTCGGTCACATCGGCCCAGCCGACGGTGTAGTCTTCGGTGATGCCGGACCACGCCATGCCGTCGAGCTCGCCGGTCTGCACGGCGACCTCGGCGTCTTCGTAAGGAATGTTCACCGGCACCACACCGAACTTCGACAGGAAGCGGCCCGCGGTGGGGAAGGTGTAGAGCTTCAGACCGTCCAGATCGGCGACCGATTTGATCTCTTTGGTGGTGTTGAAGTTACAGGGGTCTTGGCCCGCCGCCGACAGCCATTCAACACCGACCTTGGCGTATTCCTCTTTCCAGATTTCGGCCAAACCGTACTGGTTGAACAGCACCGGCACGTCGAGAATGTGCTTGGTGGCGAAGGGGAAGTAGCCGCCGAATTGTTGCAGCGGCGTGGGCGAGGCCATGGAGTCGTCATCGGAATGCACCATGTCGATGGTGCCGCGCTGCATCGCTTGGAACAGCTCACCGGTGGGCACGATCTGGTCGGCGTAGAACAGTTCAATCTCCATCTCGCCATTGGCGGCGGCGTTGATGTAATCGACCGCCGGTTTGGTCACCTGCTCACCCAGAGCGGCGCCAGCATAAGTCTGCATACGCCATTTGATCGGCGCTTGGGCATGCACGATGGAGGGCGCGGCGAGGGCCGCAGGGGCGGCGACGGCGGCCCCGGATAGAAACTTTCTGCGAGTGGTCATACGTCTCTCCTTTGTTGAAATGTCAGGCCGTCTTTGCGCGGCTCTCATTGTTATTTGTCGTAGATGTAATCGGGCAGCCATGTCGCGATCTCCGGGAAGACCATGACGAGTATCAACGCCAAGACCATCACCAGCACGAAGGGCGTGATCGACGCATAGATGTCGCGCAGGGTAATCTCCGGCGGGGCCATGGCGCGCATCAGGAACAGGTTATAGCCGAAGGGCGGCGTCATATAGGCGATCTGCGTGGTGATCGTGTAAAGGATACCATACCAGATCAGATCAAAGCCCAGCGCACCGACCAAGGGCACATAGAGCGGCGCCACGATGACCAGCATCGCCGTATCATCAAGGAAGGTGCCCATGATGATGAAGCTAAGCTGCATCATGATCAGGATCATCCAGGGGCTGAGGTTCATCTTCTCGGTGAACAGGCTTTCAATCGCTTTCACCGCGCCGAGCCCATCAAAGACCGCGCCAAAGGCGAGGGCGGCGAGGATGATCCACATGAACATGCAGGTGATGCCCAGGGTGTTGCGCACGGAGTTCTCGAAAACCTCGCGGGTCATGCGGCCCTTGAGCACCGCTGCAAAAAATGCCGCCGCAGCCCCGATGGCCGAGCTTTCGACCAAGCTGGTCCAACCGTTGACGAAAGGCACCATCATCACCGCAAAGATCACCAGCGGCAGGATGCCCGCCCGCAGAAGGCGCAGTTTCTCGGCACGGGGAATGTCGCGATCCTCGGCTGAGAGTATGGGACCAAGTTCGGGATTCATCCGGCAGCGGATGACGATATAGGCGATGAACATCGCTGCCATCATCAACCCCGGGATGACCCCTGCAAGCCACAACTGCCCCACCGGCTGCCGCGCGATCATGGCGTAAAGCACCAGCACCACCGAAGGCGGCACGAGGATGCCAAGGCTGGACCCCGCCTGGATCACCCCCGTCACCATCCTTTTGTCATAGCCGCGTTTCAGCAGTTCCGGCAGCGCGATGGTCGACCCAATCGCCATACCCGCCACGCTGAGCCCATTCATCGCCGAGATCAGCACCATCAGGCCAATCGTGCCAATCGCCAGCCCGCCGCGCACCCCGCCCATCCAGACGTGGAACATGCGGTAGAGGTCATCGGCGATGCGGCTCTCGCTGAGGACATAGCCCATGAAGATGAACATCGGCAGCGTCAGCAGCGGATACCATTTCATCAGCTTCATCGCGGCGGCGAAACCGATGTCATAGCCGCCTTTGTCACCCCAGAGCAGCAGCGCCGAGACCACGGCGATAAAGCCGATGGCGCCAAACACCCGCTGGCCGGTCAGTAGCATCAGCATCATTGACGAGAACATCAATGTCGCAATCATTTCATAGGACATCAGATGGCCTCACCCTTGAGCCGCAGCACGTCTTTCGCGAGCTCGGACAGACATTGCAGCAGCATCAGAAAGATGCCGACGATCATCACGACCTTGATCGGCCAGAGATACGGACGCCATGCGGAACTGGATTGCTCCATATGGCCAACCTCTTCACTGCCGGTGATCAAGCCGCCGAAAAAGCTGAACGGCTCGGTCCCCCAGTAGCCCAGCGAATAGGCCGTAGAGCTTACCGCGCCATAGAGCAGCACGCAGAGATAGAAGATCAGGAAGAAGACGGTAAAGAGGTCAAACCACGCTTTGCGGCGCAGCGACCAATCGCCATAGAGCAGGTCCATCCGCACGTTCGACCCCAGTTGGATCGAATAGGGACCGCCCAAGATGTAATAGCCCACCATGACGAACTGCGCCATTTCCAACGTCCAAAGCGAGGGGACGAAGAAGGCTTTGCTGACGGTGGACCACAACAGCACCCCCATCAGGACAAAGATGCCATACATCATGATCCGCCCGATCCGCCGGTTCATCGCGTCGATGCCCCGGATATAGCCCCGGATGAACCTCATGGTTTGACCTCCTTCATCTCGGGCCGAGCCATGGCGGCGCGGAGCCATTTGCTGATCATCTCGGCCATCTGCCGCTGTTCGGCTTCGGTCTTAATGAGGTCATTACGGATCTCTAGCATGACATGGGGATGACCATGGGCCAGCCCATGCTCCTTCAGCGTATGGGTCACCCCGTCCTGCGGGCCGTAGGGCTCATTTCGTTCGACATTCAGATCCGTGAACTCGGACGCCACCGCGAGCATCGCATCGGCAAGGCGCGTATCGCTGTCGTGTAGGATCCCGATCTCTACGCTGCGCGGTTTGCCGTGGTAGATGGGCGTGAAACTATGCACCGTGACGATCGCAGGCGCCTCGACCCGCTTGATCGTCGCGGCCAAAGTCTTGCGGAAAGGCTCGTAATAGCGCGTCACCCGCTCGGCCCGGCCTGCGTCATCAAGCGTGGCATTGCCGGGGATCGCGAAAATCTCGCTCTGCGCTGGCATCGCGCCCGGGGCTTCGGGCGGGCGGTTGCAATCGTAGACCAGACGCGAGACGCGCCCCGCCACCAGCACCGCATCCAGATCCTGCGCCATGGCCCGGGCCACGCCCAAGGCACCGGGATCCCAAGCCACATGGCTTTCGCGGGCCGCGGCATCCAGCCCCAGACCGTCGTAGCAGGCCGGTATCTCACGCGCCGCATGTTCGCAGACCAACACCAGCGGGGCCTTGGCCCCGGCATTGATCACCTCGACGGCTTCATTCGAAAGATCTGACTGTTCTGACACCCTGTCCCCCTCAGTTAGTTCAAACCTCATTCGGGCGGGGGGCTTCTGTCAACAGAATAATGTCAAATTTATTACAACGCGGTTCAGTTTGTGTTATTACTCGTCAAAAGAGGGGCATCCATGGCTGAACCGACACTGACCATTTCCGACCGTATCCAGCAGGAGCTGGACCGGCTGACCCGTGCGGAACGGCAACTCGCCCATTCGATTCTGGAAAATTACCCCGCCTCCGGCCTCGGCCCGCTGACGGCGCTGGCGAAGGATGCCAATGTCTCGACCCCCACCGTGGCGCGGATGGTGCAAAAGCTCGGGTTCAAGGGCTACCCCGAGTTCCAGAACGAGCTGCGCGAAGAGTTGAAGGCCAAGGCCAAGAACCCCATCGCCAAACATGACAACTGGACCGAAGGCGCGCCCTCGGGCCATGTGTTGAACCGGTTCACCGATGCGGTGATCGACAACATCCGCCACACGTTGGGCCAGATCGAACCGGCCACCTTTGACCGTGCCTGCGCGATGATCGCCGACACCGCGCATCCGCTCTATATCGTGGGCGGGCGCATCACCCATGTGATGGCCGAGTATCTGTTCCTCCACGCCCAGATCATCCGCCCGCGGGTGACACATATCCAATCCACATCAAACGCTTGGCCGCATTACCTGCTGGACGTGGGCGAAGGCGATGTCTTTGTTATCTTTGACGTGCGCCGATATGAGAACAACACCCTGAAACTGGCCGAAATGGCCCATGCGCGGGGGGCCAAGATCATCCTCTTCACCGACCAATGGCGCTCTCCGGTGCATAGCCTTGCCGATATCTGTTTCTCCAGCCGGATCGTCGCGCCCTCGGCTTGGGACAGCGCGGCGGCCACGCTGCTGCTGGTGGAAAGCGTGATCTCGGCCATGCAGGACATCAACTGGGAGGATACAAAGGACCGCGCCGAACGGCTGGAAGACATGTTCGACCAGACCCGTTTGTTCCGCAAATTCACCTAACACCCCCGGGCGGCCAGCGCCTTGCCCTAAAGGGTATTGGCTTGCCCAAACCCCGCCAGTCGTCTATGGCCAGCACGCCGGGTGTGGTGTCCAGCGCGGTGCCGTGACACGCGCCAAGGCCGGAGGGGGACCGACCATGCGTGATGAAATCTTTTCGCCCAGCGAACTTGAGCGCCATTATGACCTCGCGCCATCGCCAGCGCTGGCGGCTGAAATGGCCGATATCTACGCCAAGATGGACCGTGTCGTCTCGCCCCCCGATTGGGCCATTCATGCGCCCTATGTCGCCGCGATCAACAAGCTCAAGAAAGAGCGCAACGCGGTCATCCTTGCGCATAATTACATGACGCCCGACATCTACCATGGCATCGCGGATTTCGTCGGCGACAGCCTGCAACTCGCCATCAAGGCGACCGAGGTTGAGGCCGATGTCATCGTGCAATGCGGCGTGCATTTCATGGCCGAAACCTCGAAAATCCTGAACCCGGCCAAGACCGTGCTGATCCCCGACATGGAAGCGGGTTGTTCACTGGCCGAAAGCATCACCGCCGAGGGCGTCGCACAGATGCGCGCGCAATATCCCGGCGCGCCGGTTGTCACTTACGTCAACACCACGGCAGAGGTGAAGGCGGCGTCGGACATCTGCTGCACCTCGTCGAACGCGGCGCAGATCGTGGCTGCGCTTGAGGCCGACACGATCATCATGACGCCGGACAAATATCTGGCGCAGAACATCGCCAAACAGGTGCCGCAAAAGCGCATCGTCTGGTGGGACGGCGCCTGCATCGTGCACGAACGCTACACCGCAAAAGATATCGCCGACTACCGCGAGTGGAACCCCGACACCCGCATCATCGCGCATCCCGAATGCCCGCCCGACGTGGTGGCGGAGGCGGATTTCTCCGGCTCGACCAGCGGAATCCTCGACTATGTGCACCGCGAAAAACCGGCCAAGGCGATGCTGGTCACCGAATGCTCCATGGCGTCGAACATCGCCGATGAATTGCCCGAGGTCGATTTCGTCGGCCCCTGCAACATGTGCCCCTACATGAAGAAGATCACGCTTGAGAAGGTTCTCTGGTCGCTTCACACGATGTCCGGCGCCGTCGAAGTGGAGGCCGAGGTTGCCAGCAAGGCGCGGGTGGCCGTGCAACGGATGATCAACCTCTCCCGCGAACTCGGCCTCTGAAGGGCGCGCGCGTGGAGCAGATCACAACCGGCAGGATCATCATCGTTGGGGCCGGTCTGGGCGCGCTCTATGCCGCGCTTTGTCTTGCGCCGCGCCCGGTTTTGCTAATCTCGCCCGATCCTTTGGGGTCTGGGGCCAGTTCCGCTTGGGCGCAGGGCGGCGTGGCCGCCGCGATGGCGCAGGCCGACAGCCCCGAGGCCCATGCGCTCGACACCATCAAAGCCGGGGCGGGTACGGTCGAGCCGCGCGTCGCCGCCACTGTAACGGATGAGGCCCGCGCCCATATCCTCGCCCTGACCGATTTCGGCACCGCCTTCGACCGCAGCGCCGATGGCGGCTATGTCATGTCGCGCGAGGCCGCGCATAGCTTTGCCCGCGTCGTGCGCGTGCAGGGCGATCAAGCGGGGGCCGAGATCATGCGCGCGCTGATCGAAAAGGTGCGCGAAACACCGTCGATCCAAGTGCTCGAAGGGGTGCTCGCCTGCGGTTTGGAAAGTGACGGTACCAAGGTCACCGGGGTCGAGGTTGAACTGGCACGGCCCGAAGGCTCCGCCCCCGTGATGCTGCGCGGCTCAGGGGTCTTGCTGGCGGGCGGCGGGTCTGGCGGGCTTTATGCGCTGACCACCAACCCGGCCCGCATTCGCGGGCAGGTGATCGGCATGGCCGCCCGGGCGGGCGCGCTCATTGCCGATGCGGAATTCGTGCAATTTCACCCCACCGCCATCGACTGCGGCGAAGACCCCGCGCCCTTGGCGACCGAAGCACTGCGCGGGGCCGGGGCGCATCTGATCAACCGCGAAGGCGCGCGCTTTATGGAGGCGGTCCACCCCCTTGCCGAGCTTGCCCCGCGCGATGTCGTGGCCCGCGCCATCTTTGCCCAGACCCAAGCGGGGCTGCGCCCCATGCTCGACACCCGCGCGGCCTTGGGTGCGGCGGTGCTGACCGGCTACCCCGCCGTCGCAGCCGCCTGCGCGCGCAATGGCATCGACCCGGTGGCCCAGCCCATCCCCGTGGCTGCCGCGGCGCATTACCATATGGGCGGTGTCGCGACGGATGCGCATGGCCGCTCAAGCCTCGCCGGGCTCTGGGTCTGCGGAGAGGCGTCTTCGACCGGGCTGCACGGCGCGAACCGTCTGGCATCAAACGGGCTGCTTGAAGCGCTGGTCTTTGCCCGCCGGGCGGCGCAGGACATGCTTGGGGAATGCGAGGCGGGCGGTGATGACGCCATACAGCTGCCGGAATTGTCTGCTGGCGAGACACCGAACGAGACCCTCGTCACCCGCCTGCGCCAAACCATGACCGCAGAGGTCGGCGTGCTGCGGGATGCGGCGGGCTTGCACCGCGCCTTGACGGCCATCGCCGAGATCGAAGCGGCGCAACCCGATTGTGCCCAGTTGCAAAACATGACCGCCACCGCCACGCTCATCGCCGCCGCCGCCCTCGCCCGCCGCGAAAGCCGGGGCGCGCATTGCCGCACGGACTATCCCAAAACGCTCCCCGAAGCCGCCCGCAGCTTCATGACATTGGCCGAGGCCACGGCCCGCCGCTCCAACCCCGAGGACGCCTGAAGATGACCACCGCCCTGCCCGACCTGATCCTTGAGCCGTTGGTCCGTGCCGCTTTGATGGAAGACCTCGGCACCTATGGCGATGTCACGACCCGCAGCGTGATCCCCGAGGGCACGACCTATACCGCCCGGCTGCGCGCCCGCGCCGAGGGGGTCGTCTCTGGTATGCAAATCGCGCGGCTGGCCTTCCACCTTGTCGACCCCACGCTTGAGGTGCGCACGCTGAAAGAAGACGGCAGCAGGATCGCCAAAGGTGACACGCTGATGGAGATCGAAGGCTCCGCCGCCGCGATCCTCTCGGCGGAACGCGTGGCGCTGAACTTTGCCGGGCGGCTCTCGGGCATCGCCACCCTGACAGCGTCCTGCGTGGCCGAAACGAAGGGCACCGAGACCCGGATCACCTGCACCCGCAAAACCACGCCGGGGCTGCGCATGGTCGAGAAACAGGCGGTGCTGCATGGCGGCGGGTTCAACCACCGCTTCTCCCTCTCTGACGCGATCCTGATCAAGGACAACCACATCGCTGCCGCCGGGGGCATCCGGCCTGTGTTGCAGGCGGTCAAGGCCAATGCCTCGCATATGATCCGGGTCGAAATCGAGGTCGACACGCTGGCGCAGCTTCAAGAGGTCTTGGACGAAGGCGGCGCGGATGTGGTGCTGTTGGATAATATGGACACGCCAACGCTCTCGCAAGCGGTCGAAATGGCGCAGGGGCGCATCGTTCTGGAGGCTTCGGGCAATATGACCCTGCCGCGTATTGCCGAGGTCGCGGCGACGGGGGTGAACTATATCTCCATGGGCGCGCTCACACATTCTGCGACAACGCTGGACCTTGGGCTGGATTTCTGAACCAACTGGGGCAAAGATCGCGCAGCCAGCGAAGGGAGCCCGCCATGTCCGACCTTACCATCCGAACCGTGAGAGACCATGACCGCGCCGATTGGGAGCGGCTTTATCAAGGCTATGCCGAATTCTATAAAGTCGAGCAGACGCCGGAGATGCGCGCGCGGGTTTGGTCTTGGCTGCATGATCCGCTGACCGAGGTCGAAGGGCTGGTCTGTGAAGATACCGAAGGACGGGTGATCGGACTGACCCATTTTCGGCATTTCGCCCGCCCGCTCGCTGCGGCGACGGGCTGTTTCCTCGACGATCTTTTCGTGGCCCCCGAAGCCCGCGGCAGCGGCGCTGCCGACGCGCTGATCGGCGAGGTCAAAAAGATCGCCCAGAAACGCGGCTGGAGCCTTGTGCGCTGGATCACGGCCGAGGATAACTACCGCGGCCGTGGTGTTTATGACAAGCTGGCCACCCGGACCAATTGGGTCACCTACGACATCAAGCTGTAGGGTCCGGGGCTTTCCTGGGCGTCTCGGGACGGGTCGGCTTTTCTGGCTCCGTCACCAGTTCCGCGTCTTCGATATCCTCCGTCCGCGTGCTCAGCGCCCCTTCCGTCGGGGTCGTTTCCGGCGCGCCGACGATCAGCGGCAGCATCTGAACACCGCTCGGCATGGCCACTTCCGACAGCGGCGGTGTCTTCCATTCCAGCGTGTCGAAGCTCTTGCAGTTTTCGCAGATCGGCACCCATTCGGCATGGATGTGATGGCAGTTCTCGCAAATCCACTGCGGCCCGCGTGAGACGTTCAGCGCGCGTGTCAGCCAGCCTTTGACCACGGTGTCCGGCGCGCCCTCGCCCCGCTCGATCGCCGCCATCAGGGTGACGGACCGGGCCGAGGGATCAGTCTCGACCAGATTGCCAAGCGCCCGGCGCGCTTCGGGGAAGTCTTCGTTGGCGATGTGCAATTCGGCTAGCAGCATCTTGGTCTCGGGATGGTCGGGCTGAGATTTGGTCAGGGCGCGGAACCGTTTGATCCGCTGGGGCGGTGTCTCATCCGGCTGAATCTCGGCAAAGGCGGCGGCAAGATCGGGGTGCGGCTGCACGCTCCACGCTTTTTGCAGCACTTTGGAAGCATTGCGGGGCTTGTCCTGCGCGATATAGCTGCGCGCGGCCATCACGGCGGCGGGCACCAGATCGGGCGACAGGCGGTTGGCTTCAATCGCGGCCTCGCGGGCTTCGACACTGTTGCCCTCGTCGATGACCTCGCGCGCCTCGGAGAGCGCCAGAACCGCGTCGCGGCGTTTGTGCACATCGCGCGGCAGATGGCCGTATTTATACTTGGCCTGCAGAGTGCCACGCGCACCGGTCCAATCATGTTTCTCGGCCTGCAACTTCAGGAGCGTGTCGCCGGTTTCCTCATGTTTGGGCTTCAGCGCGAAGGCTTTCTCGGCCAGTTTCAGCGCCGTTTCGGTATCTCCATCGGCCAGCTTCTGCTTCATGATGCCGCGCACACCGACGAAACGCGTCTTTTCGTCTTCGACCAGCTTGCGATAGGTCCGTTCGGCCTTGCGACGGTCCCCCGCCAGCTCCGCCGCCTGCGCGGTCAGCAGATTGGTCAGTGCCGGGCGTTTGAGATAGCGGTCGGCCTTGGCCGCCTTGGCCATCGCGACCTGTCCCTCGCCGCTGGCCAGCGCCATCAACCCGTCCGACAGCGCCTCATAGCCCTTACGCTCGCGGTTGCGGTCAAAGTAGCGCGACAGCGCCGTCTCATCGCCATTCAGGAAATGCCAGACTGCCGAGAGCAGCGACACGATCTTGAGCAACACCCAAACCGCAAGCATCAGCAGCAAAACGGCGATCACCGATTGCAGCGGCCCAAGGGTATATTCCGTGCCCGCCACGGTCAGCTGAATGCCACCTTCGCTTTCCAACAGGAAGCCTGCACCCCAAGCCAGAGCGGCGACCAGCACGACAAAAAGAACGATTTTAATAAGAGACCAGAGCATTTTTCGTTCCTCAGTTGGCCGTCAGGCGTTGGGAGAGTTCATTGGCGGCGGTTTCAGCCGCCTGACGCCCGCGGGCATCAGCCAGCCATTCCGCCATTGCTTCCTGCGCGGGGGCTGGCAGCGTGTCGATCTCAGCTAGTGCATCGGTCAAACGGCCATCGCGCACCGCTGCTTCGGCGCGAGACAGGACAGCATCGGCATCCGCCCCTTCGCGCGGCGCAACCGAGCGGGCACCGAGTTGGCGTTTCAGGAAGTTGCCAAAGCCGCCTTCGCCCTCTTCCGGCACGGCGGCACGGGCGGTGGCCAGCGCTTCACGCGCGGCATCGGGATAGCGCGCTTGGAGATTGGCGAGGGTGACGACACCGCCCGCGGCGCTTTCACGCAGGGTTTCGGGTATGTCCTCGACCCCGGCCTGCTGCAACTCGGCCAACGGCGCTTCGAAGGGGCGACCGGCGCTGATTGCAGCGTTCATCTGGGTCATCGCAGTCTGGGCACGGGCCGCTTCCGCCGCGGCGGCTGTTGCCTCTTCGGCGGTCTGGGCGTTTTCCAGCAGGCTCTCGATCTCGCTGCGCTGTTCGGCGACAGAGGCGCGCAGAGCTTCCATCTCACGCTCAAAAGCCGCGACCGCGACTTGGTTGTCACCGCCGGTGGCGGGTTGCTTTTCAACAGTGGTGAGGCGGCTATCGATCTCGGCCAATTGGCTTTGCAGCGCCGAGAGGGCCTCGCGGCTGCCGGTCAGTTCCTCGCGCAGCGCATCGACCTGCGGCAGGCTTTCCGGCAGGGTGGCAGGCTCTTCGACGCGGGCTTCCAGTTCCGCGATGCGGGCCTGCTGCGCTTCCATCGCGCTCTGCAATTCTGCCGCGCTTTGTGCCCGGGTGCCCAAGACGTCATACTCCGATGCGGCAAAGCCAAGGCCCGCAGCGATGGCACCGCCAAGCAGCATGGGGAAGAACACGCTGCGCTTGCGCTCTTTCGGGGCAGGCTCAGGCGCCGGGGTCGAGGCGGGTGGGGACATCGGTTTGGACGTGGCAGCGCTTGGCTTTTCAGCCTTTTCCGGCGCGGGTTTGGATGAGCCACCACTCGGCTTAGACGCAGCCGCCGAGGCGCGTGAAGGCGCGGGATCAGCGGCCGGTTTGTCTTTGGGCACCGGTTTGTCCTTGGGTGCAGCGCTGGTGGCGCTTGTCTTGGGATCGTCCTTGGGCGAAGCCGTCTGGGGCTTCGTCTCTTTAGCCGGTGTGGCACTCTCGGGCTTGTCTTTAGCCTGCGTAGTGCTTTCGGGCTTGGCCGGGGCTTTGTCGTCCGGCTTGGCCGCAGCGGTGGGCTTCGCTGTCGTTTTATCCGTTGTGGGCGTGGTGCTGGGTGTTTTTGATGGGTCGGCCTTGCCCGTTTCGGTTTTCGCCGCGTCGGCCTTGGCATCCTCGGTTTTCGGCGTGTCGGGTTTTGCCGTCTCCACCCCATTACCATCGGTCTGGCTGGGTTTCGCGGCCTCGGCCTTCTCTGCCGTGGTTGCCTTATCCGCCGCGGGAGGCGTCTGATCGGCTGTGGTCTTGTCCGCTTCGCTTTTGCTGACCGTCTTCTTGGGTTTTGCCACGCCTCACGCCTTTCGATTCTGAACCTGTCATTCACTCGCAATGGCGAGCTTACCCGGCATACCTATGCCCCTCAAGGCAAGGTGGTGCAGCGGAATAGTTTTTCAACGGCCTCTGCCATGGCCTCGCCGGTGGGTTCTGCGGCGACATCATGCGCATAGAGCGGCAGAGCTTCAAGCGCCTGAGCGACGACGCGGCTGATCGACAGGGCGATGACCCGTTCCGTCGAGCTTGCTTCGCGGGCGAAATGCTGCGCGCTGCGCGGAGAAAACAGCGGCACGATAACGGGGTCAGGGCCGCTTAGAAGGGTCTGCGCGGCGGTAGAGAGCGGCAGAAGGGTCTGGTCATAGACCGTGGCGGTTTCCACCCTTTGACCCGAAGCGCTTAAAATTCCGGCAATATCTGCCCGCCGGTGCCGCCCGGCAAGGTGCAAGAGCGGGCCGAGCTGGGGGCGTTCCGCAAAGGTCGCGATCAGCGCCTCGGCATCCAGCCCGACCATCTGCGCCTGCCAGCCCGCTTTGCCCGCCGCCGCCGTGGTCTGCGGGCCGACACAATAGGCAGGCCGCCCCTCCCCCAAAGGCGCATGGGCCACGGCATTGGCCGAGGTAAAGATCACCCCGGCATAAGGCGAAAGATCGACAGGCTCACCCGTCGCGGTAATCTCGATCAGCGGAGAGATCACGGCCCCGTCGCGCAGCGCAGGCGAAAGCCGATCCAGAAACTGCGCAGCACCGGGCTGGGGACGTGTCAGAAGCAATCTTGGCTGCGGCATCGCAAGGCTCCGGCATTGTTTGCGCGTGAGAGCGGTGTTACCTGCGGTACAGGTGCCTTGCAACGGAAAGCCCCCATGCCCTCTACCCAGTCTCAGACCCGCTTGATCCTTGGTTTGGAAAGCAGTTGCGACGATACCGCCGCCGCCGTGGTGCGCATGGAGGAGGACGGGCGCGGCAAGGTGCTGGCCTCGGTCGTGGCGGGCCAGACCGAGCTGCACGCCGACTTTGGCGGCGTTGTTCCTGAAATCGCCGCCCGCGCCCATGCCGAGAAATTGGACCACTGTGTCGAGGATGCCTTGGCCGAAGCCGGGATCGGCCTGCCGCAGATCGACGCCATCGCGGTGACCGCCGGGCCGGGGCTGATCGGCGGCGTGGTGTCGGGCGTGATGTGCGCCAAGGGGCTTTCGGCGGCGACGGGCAAACCGCTTTACGGGGTGAACCATTTGGCAGGTCACGCGCTGACCCCGCGGCTGACCGATGATGTGCCCTATCCCTATCTGATGTTGCTGGTCTCGGGCGGGCATTGTCAGTTTCTGCTGGTGCGCGGGCCGGAAAGGTTCGACCGTCTCGGCGGTACGATCGACGATGCCCCGGGGGAGGCCTTTGACAAGGTCGCGCGGCTGTTGGGCCTGCCCCAGCCAGGCGGACCGTCGATCGAAAAATGCGCCCAAGAGGGCGATGCGAAACGCTTTACTCTGCCGCGCCCCCTGCTGGATCGCGAGGGCTGCGACATGTCCTTCTCGGGCCTGAAAACCGCTGTGCTGCGCGCACGCGACAAATGCGTGGCAGAGCGTGGCGGGCTAACGCGACAGGATCAAGCGGACCTCGCCGCGGGGTTCCAAGCTGCCGTGGTCGATGTGCTGGCCCATAAAACGCGCCGCGCCTTTGCAGAGTACCCGGCACAGGGCGCGCGGAGCCTTTGCGTGGCGGGGGGCGTGGCGGCAAACAAGTCCATCCGTGCCGCGTTAGAGACAGTTGCGGCAGCGCAAGAGGCCGCCTTCGTGGCGCCGCCCTTGGCGCTTTGCACTGACAACGCCGCGATGATCGCCTTCGCGGCGGGAGAGCAGGCCGCCCTGCGGGATGCCGATGACCTGACCCTCGCCGCGCGGCCCCGCTGGCCGCTGGATACCGCGCGCCCGTCGATGTTGGGCAGCGGCAAGAAGGGGGCCAAGGCATGAGCGTTTCCGTCCTCGGCGCAGGGGCATTCGGCACGGCGCTGGCCATTTCGCTTGCGGGCAAAGGGCCGGTAACACTCTGGGCGCGTGACGCGGGGGATATGGCCGCGCGGCGCGAGAACGCCAAACGCCTGCCCGACTGCCCTTTCCCCGATAGGCTCAGCGTGACCGAAAGCCTTGTCCAAGCGGCTGAAGCCGAGACCCTTTTGCTGGCCGTGCCGATGCAAAAGCTGCGCAGCGTGTTGGAGGAACATCGCGCAGCGCTTCACGGGAAACATTTGGTCGCCTGCTGCAAAGGCATCGAACTCAGCAGCGGCGTGGGGCCGGTCAGCGTGATCGAAGAAACCATTCCCCAAGCCACCGCTGCGATCCTGACGGGGCCGAGCTTTGCTGCCGATATCGCACGGGGCCTGCCCACCGCGCTGACCTTGGCCTGTGCAGACCCTGCGGCGGGCGAACAGCTGCAAGCGGAACTCACCACGGCGAACCTGCGGCTTTACCGCACCACGGATACCACCGGCGCGGAATTGGGCGGGGCGCTGAAAAATGTCATCGCCATCGCCAGCGGGGCCGCGATAGGGGCCGGATTGGGCGAAAGCGCCCGCGCCGCGCTGATGACCCGCGGCTATGCGGAAATGCAACGCCTTGCCGCCCATCTGAAGGCTGAGCCGACAACGCTGGCCGGGCTTTCGGGCTTTGGTGATCTCACGCTGACCTGCACCTCCGAGCAATCGCGCAACTACCGTTTGGGGCAATCGCTGGGCCAAGGCACCCCCTTTGACCCATCGACCACGGTCGAAGGGGCCGCGACCGCCCGCGCCGTCGATGCGCTGGCGCGCGAAGCGGCGCTTGATATGCCGATCACCCGCGCGGTTGCCGGATTGCTCGACAACCAGTTAGATGTGGCTGATGCCATGAAATCTTTGCTGACCCGCCCCCTAAAGGAAGAATGATATGTTTGTTGCCCTGATCGCCCATGACAAAGCCGATGGCCTACCGATCCGTCAGGAAAACCGGCCCGACCACTTGGCCTATCTAAAGTCCAGCGATGCCGTGGCACAGGCTGGGCCACTTTTGGATGCCGAAGGCGGCATGATCGGTTCGCTCATCATTCTGGACGTGCCCGATATGGCCGCGGCCGAGGATTGGGCCGCGAATGACCCCTACGCCAAGGCCGGCTTGTTCCAAAGCGTGACCCTGACCCATTGGAACCGGGTGATCGGCTGATGGCCTGTTGGTTGTTCAAATCCGAACCCGCAACTTGGAGCTGGGCCGATCAGAAGGCCAAGGGCGACGCGGG
Organism: Sulfitobacter sp. 1A13421; assembly: GCF_043557285.1. Classification (NCBI taxonomy): domain Bacteria; kingdom Pseudomonadati; phylum Pseudomonadota; class Alphaproteobacteria; order Rhodobacterales; family Roseobacteraceae; genus Sulfitobacter; species Sulfitobacter sp. 1A13421. Next base: position 412,156 of record NZ_JBIFFQ010000003.1, on the reverse strand, counting down.
CGAGGAATGGGACGGCGTGCGCAACTATCAGGCGCGCAATTTCATGCGTGAGATGAAGGTCGGCGACCTCGGGTTCTTTTACCACTCGCAGAAAGATCGTGAGATTGTCGGCATCGTCGAAGTCTGCGCCGAGGCTCATCCCGACAGCAGCACCGATGACCCACGTTGGGAATGTGTGGACATCAAAGCGGTGCGGTCGTTCGCCCAGCCAGTCAGTTTGGATACGATCAAAGCGGACCCAAGGCTGGAGGACATGGTTCTGGTGAAGAATTCGCGCCTATCCGTGCAGCCCGTGACCGAAGCGGAATGGCAGCTTATCTGCGCCTTGGGCAAGACCGCGCCCTAATACCGGCGCGGCCATCGGAAAAGCGAAAAAGGGTTCCGGCACCCCGCCAGAACCCTTCTCACCCCATGTGCTCCCATAACCACCACACATGTTCGTAACTCTTACCAGCCGCTCTGGCCGATATAAGAGAGATAGCAGAAACCGGTGATTTACTCAACTTTCGACTGTGTCAAAGCCCGCGCAAAAACGAAACGCGCGCTTAACCAAGCGCGCGTCTGAGGTAAGGTTTTGGTAGGGTTTCCCACCGCCCTTCAGGCGTAGACGGACTCTTTGCCGAAGTGTTTGACCAGCATGTAATAGACCACCGCGCGGTACTTGTTCCGCTCGGACCGGCCATAGGTCTCGACCACTTTTTGAATGCCGCCCATAAGATGCTCATCATCCGGCAGGCCGAGTTTCTTGATCAGGAAGTTGTCCTTTACGGTGTTCAACTCAGCCGTATCGCTGGAAGACACCGTTTGCGCGTCGGCGTTATAGATCGACGGACCACAGCCGATGGTCACCTTGGTCAAAAGGTCCATATCCGGCTCCATGCCGCATTTGTTCTTCAGGTCTTCGGCGTATTTGGCGATCCATTCGTCACGCTTGCCCATAAAATCTCTCCCAATAGTGTCTTCGGCCCGTCAGGGGTTCCTGAAACCGGAGCCTAAGGCCATATCCCTGTATTGCAAAAGATTTATTTCGGGCGCGGCGGGCTGACCCCGGAGCCGCCAGAAAAAGAGGCACCCGAATTGGGCGCCTCTCAGTCAGGATATCGGCTGTCGCTTAGGAGGCGTCGTCAAGGCGGACGTCGTCTTCCAGACCTTCGATGTTGTCTTCATCGACTTCCGGCTGGGCTTCCAGCTCGGCTTTGGTCCAGGAGCTCAGCTTCAGGTCGTTCTCGGCTGCCATGGAGATTTCCTCAAGCGGTACGGCGACGGTGTGTTCGCCAAGGCCGAGGAAGCCGCCCACGCCAACAACGGCGGCATAGCCATCGTCGGTCTTGATGACATAGTCGACGTCACCAATGCTGTCGCCATCGGCTTCGACGACGGTCAGGCCGACCAGATCACCCACGACCATGCCGGAGAATGCGTTGCTCATGCCGGTGTCGGTGCGTGTCACATCTGTTTCCATGTCCGCTTCGGTGTTGGAAGCGACATTCTCATCCAGATCGGTTTCGGCTTCGCCTTCGATCTCGGCTGTGGTTTCATTGTCGAAATCGGCATCTTCGTCGGCTGCCAGTTCGGTGTCAGTCTCGGTGGTGACGGTGCCGCTGGTGTCGGTGCTCAGGGTCGAATTCGATTCTGAATCGGCGTTTCCGGCCAGATCCGCTTCGGCATCGGTTGTCGGCGTCACGCCATCGGTCTCGGCGGTCAGTTCCGCTTCGTTGTCGACTTCGGTATCACCTTCGAACTCTGCGCCCTGTGTCGGAGCGGTCAGGATTTCATCGGTGGTGTTGGGGTCGTTGGTCCCCTCGTAGTCGTCGGAATTTTCGCGCGACATCTCAGCGGTTCGCTCGGCCTGCTGCTCAACAGTGGCGGTCAGATCGTTGGCCGTGTTGGTGACGCTCTCGCCCGAGATGGTGGTCTCGGCTTCCGCGGCGGCACCGGCATCGGTGTCGGCGGTCTGAGCGAATGCGGTGCCCGCGGTCAGAGCGAGGGCGGCGACGGTGGACTTCAGGAATGTACGTTTCATCTTCGATACTCCTTTTGAATGGTCTGGGGATGAAACACCGCCCGATTGACTATGTTCCACCTGCCCTCCGCCGCTGGCAGATATGTGCTTGAATCCGCCGATTGATATGATTTTAATATATATTTCAGTCACTTAAAATAAAGACGCCGCCCCGATGATCTTCGGGACGGCGTTGAAAATTGCTGAAAGAGGGAACTCTTCGCGGCTTAGTAGCGGTAATGCTCGGGCTTGAACGGCCCCTCGGGCGTCACGCCGATATAGGCAGCCTGCTCCGGGTTCAGCTTCGATAGCTTTACGCCGATCCGGTCGAGGTGCAGACGGGCCACTTTCTCATCCAGATGTTTGGGCAGGATGTAGACGTCATTCTTGTATTTGTCGGTGTTTTCCCACAGTTCGATCTGCGCCAGCACTTGGTTGGTAAACGATGCAGACATCACGAAAGACGGGTGCCCAGTGGCGTTGCCGAGGTTCAGCAGACGGCCTTCGGACAGCAGGATCAGACGATTGCCATTCGGCATCTCGATCATGTCCACCTGCTCTTTGATGTTGGTCCACTTGTGGTTCTTCAGCGCGGCGACTTGGATTTCATTGTCGAAGTGGCCGATGTTGCCGACGATCGCCATGTCCTTCATCTCGCGCATGTGCTCGATGCGGATCACGTCTTTGTTGCCGGTGGTCGTGATGAAGATATCGGCGGTGCCGACCACGTCTTCCAGCAGCACGACCTCGAAACCGTCCATCGCGGCTTGCAGCGCGCAGATCGGGTCGACTTCGGTGACCTTCACGCGGGCACCCGCACCCCGCAGAGACGCGGCGGAGCCTTTGCCCACGTCGCCATAGCCCATGACAACGGCGACCTTGCCCGCCATCATCGTATCGGTGGCGCGGCGGATTCCGTCGACGAGGCTCTCTTTACAGCCGTATTTATTGTCGAACTTCGACTTGGTGACAGAGTCGTTCACATTGATCGCGGGGAAGGGCAGCTGGCCCTGTTTCACGAGGTCATAGAGACGATGCACGCCGGTGGTGGTTTCTTCAGACACGCCCTTGATCTGGTCGCGCATCTTGGTGAACCAACCGGGGCTTTCGGCCATGCGCTTCTTGATCTGGGCGAAGATCGCCTCTTCTTCTTCGGACTTCGGCACGGCGATCAGCTCGTCTTCGCCATTTTCCACCCGCGCGCCGAGAAGGATGTAGAGCGTCGCATCGCCGCCATCGTCGAGGATCAGGTTCGGGCCTTCGGGGAACATGAAGGATTTGTCGAGGTAATCCCAATGCTCGACCAGCGACTGGCCTTTAATCGCGAAAACCGGGACGCCTGCTTCGGCAATGGCCGCCGCTGCGTGGTCTTGGGTCGAGAAGATGTTGCAAGACGCCCAACGCACATCGGCGCCAAGGGCAACCAGCGTTTCGATCAGAACGGCGGTCTGGATGGTCATATGCAAAGAGCCGACGATCCGGGCACCTTTCAGCGGCTTGCTGTCACCGTATTCATCGCGCAGGGCCATCAGGCCCGGCATTTCGGTCTCGGCAATGTCCAGCTCTTTACGCCCGTAGGCCGCCAGATTGATATCCTTAACAATATAGTCGTGGGCCATGCGGCGCTCCTGTTTGAAGTGTTGCAGGGCGGTTAGCACCTTCGCCGCGAATTCTCAACGTGAATGGGGAAAGGCCGCGCCGGATCAGTCCAGAAGAGCGGCCAGTTGCTTATCGCCCGAAAGACCCGCCATCCAATCATCGCCTTGGGCCAGCACGCAGGCATTGCCATCGGCCAAAGTCCTGACCAAGGTCCATGTCCCCGACTGATCCGATGCCCAGAGCTGGCTGTTGTCTTCACGCTGACCCGGCACCGGCTCTTCGCCGTACCAATCGATCAGGGCAGACTTCATTTCCTTGGCGGGCATGCAGACTTCTTCTGCCTGTGCAGCACCGGCGAGGGTGGCCAAGGTAACTGCAACTATCGTACCGGAAAAAACGGGTTTCATGATCATCTCCTTCGTGGGATGAACAGGTTTGACAGGGATTTGTTCCCAAGGCTCACGAGGTAAGGACCCCCGCGAATGGCGCAGAAACCACGCGCATGGCAAAGGATGCTGTCAGGTCGACGGCTTGATCTGCTCGACCCTACCCCGGTGGATGTCGAGATCGAAGACATCGCCCATGGTCTGGCCTTTGTCGCACGCTGGAACGGGCAGACACGGGGCGACTATGCCTATTCGGTGGCCGAGCATTCGCTGCTGGTGGAAACTATTTTCGCCCGCATCGCCCCCCGCGCGCCTGCGAAATGGCGCCTCGCCGCGTTGCTGCATGATGCGCCGGAATATGTGATCGGCGACATGATCTCACCCGTGAAGGCCGCCGTCGGGCCGGATTATCGCGCTTTGGATGAGCGTTTGACCACCGCGGTGCATGTCCGCTTCGGCCTTCCTGCCAGCTTACCAGTGCGGGTCAAGCAGCAGATCAAGAAAGCCGACCGCGTCAGCGCTTGGATGGAGGCCAGCCAGATCGCAGGCTTTTCCGAGGCCGAGGCGACCCGCTTCTTTGGCCGCCCCGATGCGGCGCTGATGGAGGGGCTGAGCATCCTGCTGCGCCCGCCGGTCGAGGTACGGGCCGAGTTCACCGAACGCCACGCGGCGCTGCTGCGCGAAATGGCGTGATCCACATCCGCCGCGCGGGGGCGCTCGATACCCGCGCCTTGGCCGAATTGCTGAACGCGATCATCGCCAAGGGCGGCACCACCGCCATGGTCAGCCCCGTCACCCCGCGCGAGTTGCAAGGTTGGATGGCCGCGCCCGACGGCGCGTGGCATCTGGCAGAAGATGAAAGCGGTGAAATCAAAGGCTTTCAGTACATCGAACCCCACCCCGACCTGCCCGAAGGCGGTGTGGATGTCGCAACTTTCGTACGGTTGGGAGAGACGGGGTTTGGCATCGGCTCGGCGCTGTTCGAACAGACCAAACAGGCCGCGCGTGACTTGGGCTATGCCCATATCCACGCCATCATCCGCGCCGACAATCAGGGCGGGCTGGCCTATTATCAAAGCCGCGGGTTCGAGGATTTCAGACGGCTGCCAAACTGCGCATTGGCCGATGGTACCCGCGTTGATAAAATCTGGAAACGGTTCGAGCTTTAGCGCGGCGAGCGTTTTGCCAAGATGCGCTGCAAGGTCCGCCGGTGCATGTTCAGCCGCCGCGCGGTTTCCGAGACGTTGCGATCACAGAGTTCATAGACCCGCTGGATATGCTCCCACCGCACCCGGTCCGCGCTCATCGGGTTCTCCGGCGGTTCGGGCAGGTCCCCTCCGGTGGCCAAAAGCGCGTTGACGATGTCATTGGCGTCAGCGGGTTTCGAAAGGTAATCCGTGGCCCCGGATTTCACCGCCGCCACTGCCGTGGCAATCGCACCATAGCCCGTCAGCACGACGACTCGCGCATCGGCGCGTTTGTCGCGCAGCACTTCGACCACGTCGAGCCCATTGCCATCCTGAAGCCGCAGATCGACCACGGCAAAGGCCGGGGGGCGCGCGGTGGCGATGGCTTTGCCCGCCGCGACGGACCCTGCGGTTTCCACCTCAAAGCCGCGTTTCTCCATCGCCTTGGCCAAGCGGCGCAGAAACGGCTCATCGTCATCGACCAAAAGCAAGCTGCGGTCCGCGCCTAAGTCAGAAATATCCTGCATCAACATCCCCTCTCAAAGGCTAATATGGGGCGGCCAAGGCGGCGGGTCAATTTCAGCGTTGATCTAGAAAACAACCGATGCTGTCGGCCATCTCTTCGGGGCGTACTTCGCGGCGGAAAAAGTCGACAACGCCTTCTTCGGGCATAACCAGATAGCTGAAGGTCGAGTGATCGACGAGGTATTCGCCATTCTCATCCGCCGGGTTCACTTTGTAATAGGTGCGGTAGGCTTGGCTAGCGGCTTTGATTTGCTCGGGCGAGCCGGTCAGCCCGACCATGCGCGGGTGCATCACCTCGGCAAAATCACCGACCACTTCTGGCGTGTCGCGCGCAGGGTCAACGGTGATGAAGACCGGCGTGATGCTCTGGCCGCGCTCATCGAGTATCTCGGTTGCCGCCGCATTGCGGTCCACGTCGAGCGGGCAGACATCGGGGCAGGAAGTATAGCCGAAATAAAGCAAGGCTGGCTCTTTGATGACATCGGCATCGGTCACGGTTTCGCCCGCGCTGTTGACCAGTTCGAACGGCCCGCCAATATCGCCGCCCGCCACTTGGCTCGACCGGCAGGTGGCATAGGGATCGTCCTCACCCCGCAGCACCATGAAAGCCGTCCCGGCCAGAAATACCGCCGCAACCCCAGCTGCGCCAAATGCAATCATTCGTTTCATGTCAGTCCTCCGCCGTGCTGGCCGGTCTTGATCGTGTTTCGCCGCAGACCTACGCTAGATGGCAGGTGATGCAAGACGCAATAAAGTGATGGGGCTAAGATGACGCAGGCAAATATCCGGCCCCTCGATGGGCGCACCCGTGCCAGTTGGATCCGCCTGCGCACGATGATCCTGCTGCGCTGGTTCGCCATCGCCGGACAGTTGACCGCCGTCACCGTGGCGCAATGGGCGCTTGGGCTGCAACTGGCCTTTGGCCTATGTTACCTGACGATCGGGGCCTCGGTGGTGGGCAACCTTGTCGCGGCCTTCGTCTTTCCGCAGAACAAACGCCTGTCGGAGCGTGAGAACCTCGCCATGGTGCTCTTCGATCTGCTGCAACTGACCGCGCTTTTGGCGCTGACCGGCGGGTTGCACAATCCCTTTGCACTTCTGCTGCTGGCCCCGGTGACGATCTCGGCCACCGCGCTCAGCTTGCGCTCGACACTGGTTCTGGGCGGCACCGCGATTATCGCGGCCTCGGTGCTGGCGCTGTGGCATCTGCCGTTGGTGACCCAATCGGGCGATGTGCTGCGCCAGCCCGGCATCTTCGTCTTTGGCCATTGGGCGGCGCTGCTGATCGCCATCGTCTTTACCAGTGCCTATTCCCGGCGCGTTACGACCGAGGTCCACTCCATGGCCGACGCGCTCTCGGCCACGCAGATGGTGCTGGCACGAGAGCAGAAACTCTCGGACCTCAGCGGCGTCGTTGCCGCCGCCGCACATGAATTGGGAACGCCGCTTGCCACGATCAAACTGGCCAGCACCGAACTGCTGGGCGATCTGGAAGACCGCCCTGATCTGGCCGAAGACGCCGCGCTGATCCGCGATCAGGCCGACCGCTGCCGGGATATCCTGCGCGACATGGGCCGCATCGGGAAAGACGATCTGCACATGCAGCGCGCGCAACTGACCGCCGTGGTGAAAGAGGCCGCCGAGCCGCATCTGGAGCGCGGCAAGACGGTGATGTTTTCCGACAACCCGATGGCCCGAGACCCGGCCCGCGCCCCGACGATCCCGCGCAAGCCCGAGATCATCCACGGGCTGCGCAATCTGGTGCAGAACGCCGTGGATTTTGCCGAAACCACGGTTTGGATCGAAACCGAATGGTCCGCCGAGGATATCTCGGTGCGGATCATCGACAACGGGCCGGGCTTCCCGCCGCAGCATCTGGGCCGCATCGGCGACCCGTTTTTGCGCCGCCGAGGAGGTGCATCGAACGAGACGGCGCGGCCTGAATATGAGGGCATGGGGCTGGGGCTGTTCATCGCCAAGACCTTCCTCGAACGCTCGGGCGCGCGGCTGCGCTTTGCCAATGGGTCCGACAGCGGTTGGCTGCGCGGGCTGCCCCCCGCTGGCAGCGGCGCTGTGGTCGAAGTCGTCTGGCCACGCCGCCTGCTGGACCTTGGCCCCGATGACAGCGTGATGGGCGAGAACCAGCGTCTGACGGCCTGACGGCGGGATTGGCATTTTTGTTAACCCAGCGTTAACCATTGGGGCTCAAAATAGGGCGTCGCATTTGCCGAAAGGGGTCTCCGTCATGGCATTGCCGGATGTCATCATCGTGCTTGCCGCCGCCTCCGTCACCGCGCTGGCCGCTCTTTGGTGGCTCGGCGCGGCTGCGGGGCGACCGGCGGCGGCACCCCCCGGCATCGATGATATGAGCCTGCTGTTCGAAGAGGGGCAGTTGGTCCATGGCTCCGACAATGCGCTGACCCGCTTTGCCCTCGCCCCCGGCTACCACCAGTGGGAGGATATTCGCGATGCGCTGCTGTCGCGATTTCCCGAATTCCCCCGCACGCCCCGGCATGGGGCCACCGGCAAGTTGACCCTCAGGGCAGAGGATGGCGACAGCCCGTCGGAGCTGCGCATCACATGGCGCGACGCGCTCTGTTGGTTGCACCTGCCCCAGACCCGCGCGACCGAAGAGATCACGGAAGAGACGTTTCAGAAACTCGCCGCCCTGCGCCGGGCCAGCGAAACCAGCCCGAACCCCGCGTGGCAGACCGATGCCGCAGGCCGCATCATCTGGCACAACCGGGCCTACGGGGCCCTGAAACGCAAGGCTCCGGCCGATCCTGAATGCGGCGGCGCCGCATTGTTCAGCACGCCCTCGCCCGAACATCCCAACCGCGTATGCCTGCGCTGCGGCGACGGGGACAAACCAGATTGGTACGCGCTGACCACCACGACGGAGGACAATGTGCAGGTCTACCACGCCACCTGCATCAACGCCGTGGTCGCCGCCGAAGAGGCGCAGCGCAACTTCGTTCAAACCCTTGCCAAGACCTTTGCCCATCTGTCCATCGGACTGGCGATTTTTGACCGCAACGGGCAGTTGGCCCTGTTCAACCCTGCCCTGGTTGACCTGACCGATCTGCCTGCCCCCTTTCTCAGCGCCCGGCCTACGATGGTCTCTTTCTTTGACCAATTGCGCGAAAGCCGCCGCATGCCGGAGCCGAAGAATTACAAGAATTGGCGTCACGAAATCGCCGAAGTTATCGCCGCCGCAACCGATGGCCGCTATCAAGAGACTTGGTCGCTGGAGAACGGCCAGACCTACAGCATCCGGGGCCGGCCCCACCCCGATGGCGCCACCGCTTTCCTGATCGAAGACATCACCGCCGAGGTGACCCTGACCCGCAATTTTCGGGCCGAACTTGAACAAAGCCAAAGCCTACTCGACACGCTCGAAGATGGTTTCGCCGTTTTCTCTGCCTCCGGCGTGCTGACCTTTTGCAACGCCGCCTATCGGGACCGGTGGAAACAAGACCCGGACAAAAGCTTTGCCGAGATCACCATCAACGATGCGATCCGGGTCTGGCAGGAAATGTCAGCGCCCAATCCGCTCTGGCCCGATGTTGTGGAATTCGTCATGGGCAGGGGCGACCGCGCGGGCTGGAACATGCCCATCTACCCGCATCAGGGCGCGCCGCTTTCTTGCGAGGTCTCGGCCATCGCATCGGGTGCCACGCTCATACGCTTTCGTCCGATCCCCGTCGGCGCGGACCGTTCGGAGCCTTCCAACGCTCCTTCGGCGGCCGACCGGCGGCAACCCTCCAACTAGGTCACTCCCAGCCGCTTTAATCTTGCGGCTGCGCGTCGGGACGCTAAGCATGGGGCATGTCCGACGATACCCTTTCCCTCCTGCTCAGCGGCCCCGATGACACCGCTGGGCGCGCCCGGCAACTGGCCCGCCGCCTGTCTCCCGGCGATGTCATCCTGCTTAGCGGCGATGTCGGCGCGGGCAAGACCCATTTCGCCCGCGCGCTGATCACCGAATTGCTCGACCACCCCGAGGATATCCCCTCGCCCACCTTCACCTTGGTGCAGACCTATGACACGGCAAGCAGCGCGATCTGGCACGCCGATCTCTACCGGCTGACCTCCACTCATGAGATTGAGGAGCTCGGGCTGATCGACGCCTTTCACGATGCGATCTGTCTGGTGGAATGGCCGGATCGGCTGGGCCCGCTCGCGCCCGCCGCTGCGTTACAGATCAGCCTCAGCCCCGGCACCGAAGAAGACAGCCGCAGGCTGACCGCAGAATGGTCCGGCGGCGGTTGGGCCGAGAAGCTGGCGGCGTGGCGCAAATGACCGAACGCGCCGCATTGATCGAAAGTTTTTTGCAAACCGCGGGCTGGGGCGAAGCCTCCCGCAAGCTGCTGGCGGGCGATGCCTCCAACCGGCGGTATGACCGGTTGCGCAAAGCGAATGGAGCGCAGGCCATTCTGATGGACGCCCCACCGGAACGCGGCGAAGACGTGCGACCCTTCCGTCATGTCGCGGCGCATCTGACAAGCTGTGGCCTCAGCGCGCCCGAGATTTACCATGCGGACAATGACAACGGTCTGCTGCTGATCGAAGACCTCGGCGATGACCTCTTTGCGCGGCTCATGGCCGCGGATCCGGCTCGGGAACTCCCCCTCTACCGCGCCGCCGCCGACGTGCTGGTGAAACTGCACGCCGCCCCCCTGCCGGAACTGCCGATTTGCGATGCCGATTGGCTGACCGATATGGCCTCCCCCGCCTTCGACTACTACGCACCCACGGGTGGACGAGAGGCAAACGCCGCTTTTGCTGAGGCTTTCCACCCCCTCGCCGCTGCGCTGGATGACAGCCCAAAGGTCGTGATCCTGCGCGATTACCATGCCGAGAACCTGCTCTGGCTGCCGCAGCGCGAAGGGGCGGCGCGGGTAGGTTTGCTGGATTTTCAAGACGCGCTGCTCGGCCACCCGGCCTATGATCTTGTCTCGATCCTGCAAGACGCCCGCCGCGATGTGCCCCGCGCAGTGGAGGCGCAGATCATCGACGATTACCTTGCCCAAACCGGACAGGCGGAAACCCCCTTCCGCCGCGCCTATGCACTGCTTGGCGCCCAGCGCAATCTGCGCATCTTGGGCATCTTTGCGCGCCTCTGTCTGCGCGACGGCAAACCGCATTACGTCGATCTGATCCCCCGCGTCTGGCAGCATCTGCAACATAACCTGCGCCATCCCGCGCTTGACGATGTGGCGGAGACAATCGCAGACGTGCTGCCCCCGCCGACCCCCGAATTTCTGGAGCAACTGAAAAGCCAATGCGCGACAATCCCGACGCCATCATGATGTTCGCGGCCGGGTTCGGCACGCGTATGAAACATCTCACCCAGAACCAACCCAAGCCCATGGTGCCGGTCGCGGGCCGCCCCTTGATTGACCATACGCTCGATCTTGCCCGCGGGATATCCCCTGCGCGGATCGTGGCGAACCTGCACTACCTCCCCGACCAGTTGGAGGCACATCTGAAAGCGCAGGATGTGCAAACGGTGATCGAAGCGCCCCAGATCCTCGACACCGGCGGCGGGCTGCGCAACGCGCTGCCGCTGCTGGGGTCGGGACCGGTTTTCACCATGAACAGTGACGCGATTTGGACCGGGGCGAACCCGCTCGAGATGCTCCGCGACGCATGGGATCCGGCACGGATGGACGCGCTTTTGATGACCGTGCCGTTGGAGAACACCCTTGGCCATGGCGGCACGGGCGACTTTACCCGCGCCGCGGATGGCCGCCTGCAACGGGGGCCTGGCGAGGTCTATGGCGGGGTGCAGATCATCAAGACCGATCTGCTGGCCGATATCGAAGCCAAGGCATTCTCGCTCAACCTGTTGTGGGACATGATGCTGGCACGCGGGACGCTGTTTGGCCTGCCCTATAGCGGGCGCTGGTGCGACGTGGGGCACCCCGGCGGCATTCCCCTTGCCGAAAGCCTCTTGGCAGGTGCCGATGTTTGAGCCGCAGGACAGCCCCCGGGTCTTTGGCCTTGCCCCCGGCGTAGATTTCCCGCGCGGATTGGTGCGCGGGCTGTGCGACCGGTTGGAGAATGGCCCGCCCGAGGCTATGGCCCGTGTCGAGTTGCTGGTCAACACCAACCGCATGGCGCGTCGGCTGCGCCATGATTTCGACGCGGGTCCGGCAGGATTTCTGCCGCGCATTCGGCTGATCACCGACCTTGATGCATTGGCCCCCGGCATCGCGCTGCCCGCCCCGACACCGCCGCTGCAACGGCGGCTGGAACTCATTCAACTGGTGTCGCGCCTGCTGGATGCCGCACCCGATCTCGCGCCGCGCGCCTCGCTTTATGCGCTGTCGGACAGTCTTGCGGGGCTGATCGACGAAATGCAGGGCGAAGGCGTCTCGCCCGAGACGGTGGCCGGGCTGGACGTCGGCAACCTCTCTGCCCATTGGGAGCGGGCACAGCGGTTCCTCGCCATCGCGCATGACTATCTGGGCCAAACCACCACCCGCCCGGATGCCGAAGCACGGCGGCGGCAGCTGGTCGCCCGGATCATCGCCCGCTGGCAGGACAGCCCGCCGCAGCATCCTGTGATCCTTGCTGGCTCCACCGGGTCGCGCGGGACCACGGCGCTGCTGATGGAGGCCGTGGCCCGCCTGCCGCAAGGCGCGATCATCCTGCCGGGGTTCGATTTCGAGATGCCGACCGCCGTTTGGAACGAGTTGGATCAGGCGCTGCTGGCCGAGGATCACCCGCAATACCGGTTCCGCAAGTTGATGAACATGCTCGGCGTTGCACGCGGCGCAGTTGAGCCTTGGTGCGAGATGCCTCCGGTCTCCACCGCGCGTAACAAGCTGGTCTCGCTATCCCTCCGGCCCGCGCCCGTCACCCATGCCTGGCTGAACGAAGGGCCGAAGCTGGAAGACCTGCAAGGTGCCACCGCCGACATTACCCTGATCGAAGCGCCCACCCCCCGGGTCGAGGCTTTGGCCATCGCGCTGCGCCTGCGCCAAGCTGCCGAGGATGGTGTGAAGGCCGCCTTGATCACCCCCGACCGGATGCTCACCCGGCAGGTCACCGCAGCGCTCGACCGGTGGGGCATTCTGCCCGATGACAGCGCCGGGATGCCGCTGCAACTCTCCCCGCCGGGGCGGTTCTTGCGCCATGTGGCGGCGCTGTTCGTCCGAAAATTGGATGCCGAAGCGCTGTTGACCCTGTTGAAACACCCGCTGACCCACAGCGGCGCGGGGCGGAATTTCCACCAGCTCTATACCCAGCGCTTGGAGGCTGAGATCCGCCGCCATGGGCTGCCCTACCCCGACGCCGAAGGCTTGGCCGAGATTGCAGAGCGCGCCGCGAAACGGATGGAAGACCCCAGCGGGTTCCGCGATTGGGTCGCTTGGCTGGGCGAAGTTTTCCCCGGCCATGCCACCCCCGGAGAGCGGCCCCTGCCCGAATGCGTCGCCGCGCATCTGGCGCTGGCCGAACGGATCGCCGCCGGGCAACCCGCCGATCCCGACCACCTGCTTTGGCAGCAGGGCGCGGGCATCGCGGCTGAGGCGGTGATGGCGAACCTCACGGAACATGCAGCCCACGGCGGGGCGATGAACGCCGCCGATTATGCCGATCTCTTGGGCGCGCTCTTGGCCCAAGAAGAGGTGCGCGAGGCCGATACCCCCCATCCCGACATCATGATCTGGGGCACGATGGAGGCGCGGGTGCAGGGGGCTGAGCTGGTCATCCTCGGCGGTTTGAACGAAGGCACATGGCCCGAAGCCCCGCCGCCCGATCCATGGCTCAACCGTCAGATGCGCGAGAAGGCCGGGCTGCTGCTGCCCGAACGGCGTATCGGCCTGTCGGCGCATGACTATCAACAGGCCATCGCCAGCCCCGAGGTTTGGATCACCCGCGCGATCCGCTCGGACGAGGCCGAGATGGTGCCGTCGCGCTGGCTGAACCGCTTGGGCAACCTGCTGGGCGGCCTGGACGACACCGGCGGGCCGGAGGCGTGGAAGGCCATGCAGCAGCGCGGCAACCGCTGGCTGGATCAGGTGCGTGCCTTGGAAGCGGTGGAGCGCACCGCCCCGGCCACGCGCCCCTCGCCCCGCCCGCCGCGCGCGGCGCGCCCCCGCAAGCTGTCAGTGACCGAGATCAAGACGCTGATCCGCGATCCCTATGCGATTTACGCCAAACACAGCCTGAAACTGCGCCCGATCAACCCGTTGGTGCAATCGCCGGATGCGCCGGTGCGCGGCATCGTCCTGCACCGCATCATGGAAGATTTCGTCAAACTGGTGGCCCGCGATCCTGCGCGGCTGACCCGCGACACGCTGATGCAAGTGGCCGCCGAGGTGCTGGAGGAAGAAGCCCCCTGGCCCGCCGCCCGCGCCATGTGGCTGGCCCGTATCGACCGGATTGCGGATTGGTTCATCGCCCGCGAAAGCCAACGCGCCGAATTCTCCAGCCCCGTCGCTTTTGAACAGGGCGCGCGGGGCAGCTACACCTTTGCCGACCTCGGCTTTACCCTCAGCGGCTTTGCCGACCGGATCGACCAGACCGATGACGGCGATGTGCTGATCTACGACTACAAAACCGGCACGCCGCCCGGCAAAAAAGAGCAGCGACTGTTCGACAAGCAACTCTTGATCGAAGCGGCGATGGTCGAACGGGGTGGTTTTCCCGAGGTGGGCGTGGCCCATGTGGCCCATGCCGCCTTTATCGGTCTTGGGTCGAAACCCGTCGAAGTCCCCGCCCCGCTTGAAGAGGAGAACCCACAAGAGGTGCTGGCCGGTCTGCACGCGCTGCTCTCGCGCTACCTCGATGAGGGGCAGGGCTTTACCGCGCGGCGGATGGTACAAAGCGATGCCTTTGCCGGAAACTTTGACCAACTGGCGCGGTTCGGGGAATGGGATGGCACCAGCCCCGCCCGACCGGAGGATCTGGAATGATGCGTGATTTCAACGATGCCACCCGCGCCCAGATCGAAGCGGCGCGGCCCGATGCCTCCACTTGGCTGACGGCCAACGCAGGCTCTGGCAAGACCCGCGTGCTGACCGACCGCGTGGCCCGGCTGCTGCTCGACGACGTGGAGCCGCAGCACATCCTCTGCTTGACCTATACCAAGGCGGCGGCCTCGGAGATGCAGAACCGCCTGTTCAAACGCTTGGGCGAATGGGCGATGCTGAAAGACGCGGCACTGCGCAGCGCCTTGGCCGATCTTGGCGTTCAGGGCGAATTGACGCCTGAGCAACTGCGCAATGCCCGCACCCTTTTTGCCCGCGCGATTGAAACGCCCGGCGGGCTGAAGATTCAGACCATCCACTCTTTCTGCGCGGCCCTTCTGCGCCGCTTCCCGTTGGAGGCGCAGGTCAGCCCGCAGTTCACCGAGATTGAAGACCGCGCCGCCGATCTGCTGCGGGCCGAGATCGTCGATGAGATGGCCGAAAGCGAAGACGCCCCGCTGGTCGCCGAGATCGCGCGGCACTACACGGGCGAAGATTTCGCCAGCCTCACCCGCAGCATTGTGGGCCAACGCGATGCCTTCAGCACGCCCCGCTCTTGGGCCGAGATCCTAGCGCTTTTCGCCCAGCCCGAAGACCTGACCGAAGACAAGATCGCGGCTTCGGTCTTCCTTGGCAGCGAAGCCGCGATGATGGCCGAGATCATCCCCCATCTGCTGGCGAAAGGCGGCAATGACGGCAAGGCGGGCGCGGCGCTGCAAGAGATTGACCGCTATGATCTGTCCGCCCTGCCCCAGCTTGAAAACATCCTTCTGACCGGCAGCGGCGCCAAATCGCCCTTCACCGCCAAAATCGGCAGTTTCCCGACCAAGCCCACGCAAAAGGTCATCGCCGAACAGATGCCGCAGCTTGAGCAGTTGATGCAACGCGTCGAAGACGCCCGCGAAGCGCGGCTGGCGCTGAAGGCGGCGCGCAAATCCTATGTGCTCCACCGTTTCGCGGCCCGCTTTCTGGAACGCTACGCGGATGAGAAACAAAAACGCGGCTGGCTCGACTTTGACGATCTGATCCTCAAAGCCCGCGCCTTGCTGACCGACAAGGCCGTGGCCGCTTGGGTGTTGTTCCGCATCGACGGCGGCATCGACCACATCCTTGTGGACGAGGCGCAGGACACCTCGCCCCGGCAATGGGACGTGATTGAACGTCTGACGGATGAATTTTATTCAGGCGCCGGGGCACGGAATGAGGTGGATCGCACGCTCTTCGTCGTGGGCGACAAAAAGCAATCAATCTACTCTTTCCAAGGCGCCGACCCCGAAGAGCTGGACCGCAAAGGCGCAACGTTCGAACAAAAGATCGGTGAGGCAGGGCAGTTTTTCCAGCGCCGCAGCCTCGCCTATTCCTTCCGCTCCTCCTCGGCGATTTTGCAGGCGGTCGATGGGGTGTTCGACCCCGCGATCCAGACCGGTTTCACCAATGACGGACATATGGCTTTCAAGGATCGCCTGCCCGGTCGCGTCGATCTTTGGCCCTTCATCGAAAAGGCTGGCCCTGACGAGGAGGGCGATTGGACCGATCCCGTCGACCGCCGCAGCGCGCGGCATCACACGGTGCAACTGGCCGAACGCATCGCGCGGCGCATCAAGGAGCTGACGACCGAGGAGCATTACCTCCCCGATGACAGCAAGGGCGGCTTAGCGCGGCGGCGTATCCAACCGGGGGATTTCCTGATCCTCGTGCAGCGCCGCTCGGCCCTGTTTTCCGAGATAATCCGCGCCTGCAAAGCAGCGGAATTGCCTATCGCGGGGGCGGACCGGCTCAAGGTTGGGGCCGAACTGGCGGTGCGCGATCTGGCAGCGATCCTGTCGTTCCTTGCCACGCCGGACGACGATCTATCGCTTGCCACCGCGCTGAAATCGCCGCTTTTCGGCTGGTCGGAACAAGAGCTTTTCACCCTCGCCCATTACCGCAAAGAGGATCACCTCTGGCAAGCCTTGCGCAACCAGACCGAGGCCCACGCCGCCACCCTCGCCGTGCTGCGCGACCTGCGCGGGCAGGTCGATTACCTGCGCCCCTACGATCTGATCGAACGTATTCTCACCCGCCACGATGGGCGCCGCAAGCTGCTCGCGCGGCTGGGGCCAGAGGCTGAGGATGGGATCAACGCGATGCTGAGCCAAGCGCTGTCTTACGAGCGCGGCACGGTGCCTAGCCTGACCGGGTTCCTGCAATGGATGCAGACCGATGATCTGGAAATCAAACGTCAGATCGACAGCGCGTCGAATCAGATCCGGGTGATGACGGTGCATGGGGCCAAGGGTCTGGAAGCGCCAATCGTGATCCTGCCCGACACCGGGCGGCGCGATGTGACGATCAAGGATGAGATCATCACCGTTGACGGCACCCCCGTCTGGAAAGCCCCGGCGGATGACATGCCCCAGCCCATGCGCGCCCGGCTAGACGAGATGAAAGAGGCCGCGCTGCAAGAGCGGCTTCGCCTGTTCTATGTCGCCATGACGCGGGCCGAGAAATGGCTGATCGTGGCCGCGGCGGGGGAATTGTCGAAAGATGAATCCTCTTGGTATCAGATCACCGCAGCCGCTCTGGCCCGGCTCCGGGCCGAGCCTTTGGGCGACGATGGCACGCTGCGCTATCAACAGGGCGATTGGGATGCGCTCGACATCATTGAGACACCTGAGAAAACCGTCACAACGCCTACGTTAGACCCTGTATTCGCCCGCTCCGCCCCCTCCCCCAAGGGAGAGGACAAGACCCTGTCGCCCTCGGATCTCGGCGGAGCCAAGGCGCTTGCTGGTGAGGCCGGGCTCGATATGGACGCTGCGTTGAGCTATGGCACGCTGGTTCATGAGTTGCTGGAACATCTGCCACTGATGGGCGCGGATGCCCGGGAAGTCTTTCTAGAGCGGTTGGCCCGCACACACCCCGCCGAGATGATCGCCCGCGCGGAAGATGAGGCGGAAGCGGTGCTGAACACCCCTGCCCTCGCCCCGCTGTTCGCTGAGACAACCCTCGCCGAAGTGCCCGTGACCGGCAGCCTTGGAGACCAGCGCCTGCATGGCACGATCGACCGTTTGGTGATCGCCGAGGATCGCATCCTTGCTGTCGATTTCAAGACGAACCGCGTGGTCCCCGGCACGGCTGACGCCTGCCCCGACGGGCTGCTGCGCCAGATGGGGGCCTATGCTCATATGCTGCGCCAAATCTACCCGGATCGGCAGATCGAGACGGCCATTCTATGGACCGCGACCCCCGCGCTTATGGTGTTACCCAACGATATCGTGACAAATGCCCTGCGCGCCCTGCCATATCTTGACGCCACTGCCGCGCATTCATAGGTTCAGGCCTCAACCCATTCCTGTCAGGAGAGCATCATGGCAACCGTCGCAGTCACCGACGACACTTTCGACGCCGAAGTCAAAAATTCGGACATTCCGGTTCTGGTCGATTTCTGGGCCGAATGGTGCGGCCCGTGCAAACAGATCGGCCCTTCGCTGGAAGAGCTGTCGGATGAAATGAACGGTCGCGTGAAGATCGTCAAAGTCAACGTCGACGAAAACCCGAACTCGCCCGCCCAAGTCGGCGTGCGCGGCATCCCGGCGCTGTTCATCTTCAAGGACGGGCAGGTCGTGTCCAACCTCGCCGGCGCGCGCCCCAAGGCGGCCCTGCAAAGCTGGATCGAAGAATCCATCTAAGGTTAACGCCTTAGGCATTGAGTTACGAAAACGGGCGTCCTTCGGGGCGCCCTTTTCATTGGGGCAAAGCCTCTGGCCACTGCACCGCAAGCGTGCCCCCGCATCACGAGCGGCAGCCCTGCCCCACGCGCAACCGGCGCTGCCCTTGTCCTGCCCTGCCACGGGGGCCATATAGAACGCCAAGCGACAGGAGGCCCCATGGCACAGAACGACGATTTCCCCGGTTGGCACGGGACCACGATCATTGGCGTCAAAAAAGGCGGCGAAGTGGTGATTGCCGGTGACGGACAGGTCAGCCTTGGCCAGACCGTGATCAAAGGCACCGCGCGCAAGGTGCGCAAGCTCAGCCCCGGCGGCTATGACGTGGTCGCGGGGTTTGCGGGCTCCACCGCGGATGCCTTTACCCTGCTGGAACGGCTGGAGGCCAAACTGGAAGCGACACCGGGTCAATTGGCCCGTGCCAGTGTCGAATTGGCCAAGGACTGGCGCACCGATAAATACCTGCAAAAGCTCGAAGCGATGCTGATTGTGACTGACGGGAAAGACCTGCTGGTCATCACCGGCGCGGGCGATGTGCTGGAGCCGGAGCATGAGGTCGCGGCCATCGGATCGGGCGGGAACTATGCCCTCGCCGCCGCGCGCGGCATGATGGACAGCGACCGGGACGCCGAAACCATTGCCCGTGATGCCATGGCGATCGCCGCCGACATCTGCGTCTACACCAACGGCAAACTCACCGTGGAGAAAATCACCGCATGACCGACCTGACCCCCCGCGAGATCGTATCCGAACTGGACCGCTATATCATCGGCCAGAACGACGCCAAACGCGCCGTGGCCGTGGCCCTGCGAAACCGCTGGCGCCGCAAACAGCTGAGCGATGACCTGCGCGATGAAGTCTACCCGAAGAACATCCTGATGATCGGCCCCACCGGCGTCGGCAAGACCGAGATCAGCCGCCGCTTGGCGAAGCTCGCCCGCGCGCCCTTCATTAAAATTGAGGCGACGAAGTTCACCGAAGTTGGCTATGTCGGCCGTGATGTGGAACAGATCATCCGCGATCTGGTGGACAGCTCTATCGCCATGACCCGCGAGTTCATGCGCGAAGACGTTAAAGCCAAGGCCGAACAGGCCGCCGAGGACCGTGTCATCGACGCCATCGCCGGCACCGATGCCCGCGACGGCACGCGCGAGATGTTCCGCAAGAAGCTCCGCGCAGGCGAACTCGATGACACGATGATCGAGCTTGAGGTCGCCGATACCTCCAGCCCCTTCCCGATGATGGACATTCCCGGCCAGCAAGGCATGGGGATGATGAACCTCGGCGATATTTTCGGCAAAGCCATGGGCGGCCGCACCACCAAGAAACGCATGGCCGTGGCCGATAGCTATGACGTGCTGGTGGGCGAAGAGGCCGACAAGCTGCTCGACGACGAAGCCGTGAACCGCGCCGCCATTGAAGCGGTGGAGCAAAACGGCATCGTTTTCCTTGATGAGATCGACAAAGTCTGCGCCCGTTCTGACGCGCGCGGTGGCGATGTTTCCCGCGAAGGGGTTCAGCGCGACCTGCTGCCGCTGATCGAAGGCACTGTGGTCTCAACGAAATACGGACCGGTAAAGACCGACCACATCCTCTTCATCGCCTCGGGCGCGTTCCATATCGCCAAGCCTTCGGACCTTTTGCCCGAGTTGCAGGGCCGTCTGCCGATCCGCGTCGAACTGCGGGCGCTGACCGAGGATGATTTCGTCCGCATCCTGACCGAGACCGACAATGCGCTGACGCGGCAGTACACCGCCCTGATGGGGACCGAGGAACTGACCGTGACCTTCACCGAAGAGGGCATCGCGGCGCTGGCCAAGATCGCGGCAGAGGTTAACACCTCGGTCGAGAACATCGGCGCACGGCGGCTTTATACGGTGATGGAACGGGTCTTCGAAGAAGTCTCCTTCGACGCGCCCGACCGCTCGGGGCAAGAGATCAACGTCGATGCCGATTTCGTTGAAAAGAACCTTGGCGAATTGACCCGCTCAACCGATCTCAGCCGCTACGTTCTTTAGGGCTTTCCTTTCCTCCATGCCCCGGCGATGAAAGGGGCATGGAATACCTCTCATTTCTGCGGCGCAACTGGCTGTTTCTACTGGCCGGTTTCCTGCTGACCTTCACCTCGTCCTATGGGCAAACCTATTTCATCTCGCTCTTTGCGGGGGCGGTGAAGGGCGACTTTGGCCTGAGTGACGGCCAATGGGGCGGCATCTATACCATCGGCACGACGTTGTCGGCCATCACCATGGTCTGGGCCGGGGTGCTGACGGACCACTTTCGCGTACGGGTGCTGGCCCTTGGCGTAATGCTGGCGCTGGCGGGGGCCTGTCTGGCGATGGCGGCGGTACCGAATTGGATTGCGCTGATCTTTGTCATCTACGCCTTGCGGCTGACCGGGCAGGGCATGATGTCTCAGCTTGGGCAGGTCGCCATGGTGCGCTGGTTTGAGGCCTCGCGCGGCAAGGCGCTTTCGCTATCCTCGATGGGTTTTGCTGCCGGTCAGGCATTTCTGCCGGTGATCTTCGTGGCGCTTTTCGCCAGCTTCCACTGGCGCAGCCTTTGGGTGCTGGCCGCGGTGCTGGTGGTGCTGACGATCCCGGTGATCCTGTTGCTGCTGCGGCAAGAGCGCACCCCGCAAAGCATGGCCGATCAGGCGCAGCGCGCGGGTATGAGAGGGCGGCATTGGACCCGGGCTGAGATGTTCCGCTCGGGCCTGTTCTGGATGATCATCCCGCTGGCCATCGGCCCCGCCGCATGGGGCACGGCCCTGTTCTTTCAGCAGGTGCATCTGACCCAAGTGAAGGGATGGGCCTTGGTTGAGTTCGTGGCTTTGATGCCGGTCTATACGATCTCGGCGGTGGCTTCGACCTTCCTCTCGGGCTGGGCAATCGACCGTTTCGGCGTCAGCCGCGTTGTGCCGGTGATGATGCTGCCCTTTGCCCTGTCATTCGCGGTGCTGGCCTATGCCGACACGCTCTGGATGGCCGGGATCGGCTTGCTGATTTTCGGCATGGGGCAGGGCATGCAATCCACCGCCCCGGCAGCCTTTTGGGCCGAGTATTTCGGCACCCGCCATGTCGGATCGATCAAGGCGGTGGCGGCGGCGCTGATGGTCTTTGGTTCGGCCATCGGGCCGGGGGTGACGGGGCTGTTCATCGACCTCGGCGTCGATTTCCCGCAGCAGATGCTGCCCATCGCGCTTTACTATCTGATTGCCGCAGGCTTGGCCGCATGGGCGATTGCGCGCTACAAACCGCTGCTGCGCGGTTAACGGTTGCGCCGCAGGTAGACGTAATAGGCCCCGCCGCCGCCGTGGCTGACATGGGCCTGCGCGACCTGTAGCACGAGACCGCTGAGCGGTGGCATCGACAGCCACTGGGGCACCTGATGGCGCAGCACCCCATCGCGCACGGGGATCGGGCCACCGTCGTCGCGCTGCTTGCCCTTGCCGGTGATCACCAGCACCAGCCGTTTGCCCCGGGCATGGGCATCCATGATGAAACCATTGAGCGCCGGATGCGCCCGGTCAAGGGTCATGCCATGCAGGTCGATCCGGCCCTCAGGCCGCAGCTTGCCGCGTTTGAGCTTGCCGTAAGCCTTGTGGTCCATCTGAACCGGCGCGGCTTTCATCTGCTCGGCCAATGTGGGGCGCAGGTCGTTGCTGCGCTTTTTCATGTTGGGCTGCGGCTTGTTGCCTTGCAGGGCGATCTTGGCGCGCCGAACCTGCGGCGGGGCAGGGGCGGGGGCGTCGATCTCAGGCGTGAAAAGCTTATTCAGCTCCAGCTTCTCGGTCCGTTCGGTCACCCGGCGCCAAAGTTCGAGATCATCTTCGTTCAAGCGGCGCCGTTTCATATCGCGCTCTCCGGCAGGAAAGCATAGGCGCGTTGAATGGGCATCAAGACCATCATCCGCCCCGGATCACGCAGACGGCCCGCTGCGCGGCCCGCTTTGTCACCGGTGCCAAAGAACACATCCGCCCGTTGCGCCCCTTTGATGGCCGAGCCTGTATCCTGCGCGACCATCAGACGGCGCAGAGGCTCCTTCCCGTCCTTCTCGATCCAGACCGGCGCGCCGAGCGGCACATGCGACGGGTCAACCGCGATGCTGCGCATGGCGGTGATGGACCGGTTCATCGCGCCCAGCGGCCCCTTATCGGCGGGCACGCGGCTGACTTCGCGGAAAAAGACGTAAGACGGATTGTGATAGAGCAATTCGCGGCCATCCTCGGGATTGCGGCGCACCCAGTTCTTGATGACATCGGCGCTGACCTGATGCGCCTCATAGACCCCCCGCCGCACCAGTTCGACCCCGACCGAGCGGTAATCATGGCCATTCGCGCCGCGGTAACCGACCCGCAGATAGCTGCTATCGGGCAGGCGAATGCGGCCAGAGCCCTGAATTTGCAGAAAGAACAGCTCAACCGGGTCATCGACCCAAGCGATCTCAAGCCCGCGGTCGCGCATCACGTCGCCATCTAGGATCTCGCGTCTGGTGAGCCAGGGGCGGATCTGCTCGGCCTCGGGGGGCATGGCGTAGATGGGATATTGAAACCGGGCAGAGGGGTAGAGATCGCCGTCCAATTCAGGCTCGAAATACCCGGTGAAAAGCGCGTCTTTGCCGTCTTCCATCAGAACGGGCCGAAAGAACAATTCGAAAAACTGTCGCGGGTCGGGGCCATCCTTTGCCAGCTTGCAGAGCGCGCGCCAATCGACGTCTTTCATGTCGCCGCAGGTGCTGGTGAAAACCTCGAAGGCGGCGGCGTGGTCATCTTCGGCCCAGCCGTCGAGCTGGTCGAAATCCATGACGGTATAATGCACCTCCGCTGCGGACGGCGTGTTCATCGACACACCGCCCAACAGCGCCAGTGCGCCAAGCGCACGCGCTACCCGTCTGTGGAAACCAACAGCCAATTCGGATCGTCCGAGCCCATGACACGGGCGAAGACCCATGTATCTTTTTGGCGTTTGATTTCGGTGCTGCTGCCCTCGACAATCTCGCCCTCGCGGTTGCGAACCTCCGAGGTCAGCTCGCCGACGAAGCGGATGGTGAGTTCGGCTTCTTTCGTGGTCTCGTCCATCTTGGCGTCGATCAGTTCCATCTCGCGCACGCCGATGAAAGTCGCCTCAATCGTCAAACCTTGGTCCTCCCGCGCGGCGACGCCGTCAACAAAGCTTTCATAGACGTCATCGGCCAGAAACGGCTGAATTTCGGCCAAATCGCCCCGCTCATAGCCCATGACGATCATCTCGTAAGCGCCGCGCGCGCCTTGCAGGAAATCGCTGACACCAAAGGACGGCTCGACCCGCTTCATCTCGGCCAAGGCCTTGCCCGAGGGGCTGTCTTCGGGAACGTGGTCGGTGATATCGAGATCCGGACCACCTTCGATCACTTCGAACGCGGGGCCGCTGCGGGCGGTTGGCGTTTGATCGGTGACCGGGGGCTTTTCAAAACCCTCACGCGTGCCAAGCACGTTTTTCAGCCGCAGGATCAGGAATACGGCGATACCGGCAAGCACCAGAAGCTGTATCAGGGGAGAATTCATCGAAACCTCATTCAGGGGTGGCATGGAAACATGCGAGTTAAGCTCTTATGTAGGTGTTCGACCGGGGCAAGTCCACTCTGCCCCCAGCGAAAGGACTCCGCCGCATGTGGCTATTGATCGCATTTATCGCCGTGCCTCTGATCGAGATCACGCTTTTCATCCAAGTCGGTGGCGCCATCGGCCTTGGCTGGACGCTGGCCGTGGTGGTTTTGACCGCCATTTTGGGCACATGGTTGGTGCGGTCTCAGGGCGCGCTGGCGCTTGGGCAGTTGCGCAGTTCCTTCAATGACTTGCGCGACCCGACCGAGCCTTTGGTGCATGGCGCAATGATCCTGTTTTCCGGCGCGCTGCTGCTGACGCCGGGGTTCTTCACCGATGCTGTTGGCTTTGCCTTTCTGGTGCCGCGCTTTCGCACCGCCGCCTATCGCGCGATCCGCGATCGGGTGAAGGTCCAAAGCTTTGGCACCCCCGGGGGCATGGGACCGCGGCCCGGTCCGCAACGCCGCGGCGATCCGCGCGGTGATGTGATCGACGGGGATTTTCACGAAATTCCCGAACAGCCGCGCCAGACCAAGGGCCCCTCGGGCTGGACTAAGGATTGAGCGGCCCGTGCCGACCTGTTAAGTCCGGGTAGATTTAAGAAATTCACCACAACAGGACACAGAAAATGGCAGAAAACGAAACCGCACAACCCAAGCAACCGCAGATGCGCGTGCTGGGCCAGTTCATCCGCGACATGTCGTTCGAAAACATCATGGCGCAGAAGGGTGCCCCGGCGGATGTGCAGCCCGACGTGCAGGTTCAGGTCAACCTCGACGCGAAGAAGCGTTCGGGCGAGAACCAGTATGAAACCGCGATCAAGCTGAACATCACCTCCAAAGCGAAAGACGGCGACGCGACGCTTTTCGTGCTGGAAATCGACTATGTCGGTATCTTCCAAGTCGAAAACGTGCCGGAAGAGCAGATGCACCCCTATCTGCTGATCGAATGCCCGCGCATGATCTTCCCCTTCCTGCGCCGCATTGTCAGCGACGTGACCCGTGACGGTGGCTTCCCGCCGCTGAACCTTGAGAACATCGACTTCCTATCGCTTTACCGCAACGAAGTGGCACGCCGTCAGGCCGAAAACCCGCCAAAAGCCGACGCCTAAGCGTCAGCCAAGCTGTTTCCACAGCGCGTCGTCGCCCAGTTTGCCGACAAATTCGGCATGGGCGGCGGCTTCGGCCTCTGTCAGACGCGAGGGCAGGGGCGTGGGCCGCGGTTTCGGGGTCCAGCGCGTCTCCGGCTCGCCCGTCTTGCGCTCCGGCGTCGAGGACAGCGCAAAGTCGGGCTGCCGCCCCCCGATCAGTTCCAAATAGACTTCGGCCAAGATCTCACTGTCGAGCAAGGCGCCGTGCAGCGTCCGCGAGGTGTTATCAATGCCAAAGCGGCGACAGAGCGCATCAAGCGAAGCGGGTGAGCCCGGAAAGCGTTTGCGCGCGATCTCGAGCGTGTCGAGCGCCTGTTCCCACGGGATCTGCGGCAGGCCCATCCAGCGCAGCTCAGCGTTCAGGAATTTGATGTCGAAGGCGGCGTTGTGGATGATCAGCTTTGAATCGCCGATAAAGTCGAGAAACTGCCGCCCGATCTGCGCGAACTTGGGCTTGTCGCGCAAAAAGTCATCGCCCAGCCCATGCACCTGAAAGGCTTCCTCGGGCATCGAGCGTTCGGGGTTGATATACTGGTGATAGGTCTCGCCCGTGGCCATGTGGTTCATCAGCTCGACCGCGCCGATCTCGACGATGCGGTCGCCGCTTTCGGGGTCAAAGCCGGTGGTTTCGGTATCGAGCACGATTTCACGCATGGCGCAGTCTTTCCCTGATGTCGCGGATCACCGCCCGCACCTGCGCGCGGGCATGGTCGAGCGTGTCGGTCACTATCACATAGTCCGAGCGGGCGCACTTCTCTTCGGCGGGCATTTGCTTAGCGCGGATGGCGTCGAATTGCGCCTCTGTCATCGTGCCGCGCGCCAGTACCCGGTCGCGCTGGACCTCTGCGGGGATCGACACGCAGGCCACCGCGTCCATCGCAGCCTCGCCGCCGGTCTCGAACAGCAGCGGAATGTCCAGAACGGCGATGTCGCTATCCGCCTGCGCCAGAAACGTCGCCCGGTCTTCGGCCACCAGTGGATGCACGATGGCCTCAATCCGGGGCAGGGCGGTCGGATCGGCGGCGATGATCTCTTTCAGCGCGGTGCGAGAGACGCCGCCGCCCTCAATGGCTTCCGGGAAAGCCGCCTGCATCAGCGCCACGGCAGCCCCGCCCGGGGCATAAAGCCGGTGCACCGCCGCGTCGGCGTCCCAAACGGCGCAGCCTTCCTCGGCAAACATCTTTGCCGTGGTCGATTTGCCCATGCCGATGGAGCCGGTGAGCCCGAGGTGAAACATCAGCGCAGCACCGCCGTTCGCGTGGCGCGGTCGACCTCGGGCCGCTGGCCGAACCAACGCTCGAACGCCGGGACCGCCTGATGCAACAACATGCCCAGCCCGTCGACCGTGACGCAGCCCATATCCTCAGCCTTCTCAAGCAGATGGGTCCGCAGCGGAGCGTAAACGAGATCCGTCACCACGGTGCCGTGGCGCAGCCCATCCAGCGGCACCCGCAAGGCGCCTTTGCCTATCATGCCAAGCGATGTGGTGTTCACCAACAAACTGGCGTGATCGATCATATTGCCCGCCTGCACCCAATCGACGACTTTGACGCGGCCGCCAAAATCGCGCTGCAACTGCTCCGCCCGGACGCGGGTGCGGTTTGACAGGCAGATCTCAGGCACGCCAGCATCCAAAAGCGAGGAGACAACCGCCCGCGCCGCGCCCCCCGCGCCCAAGACCGCCGCCGGTCCGGCCTTCGGATCCCAATCCGGCGCACCGGCCTTGAGATTCTCGATGAAGCCGTAGCCATCCGTATTATCCGCATGAATCTTGCCATCGGCGCGAAAGATCAACGTATTGGCCGCGCCGATCAGAGTGGCCCGGTCGGTGATAAGATCCGCGATCTCCATCACCGCTTCTTTATGGGGGATCGTCAGGTTCACCCCGACGAAGCCCATCTTGGGCAGCGTTCTCAGCACCTCTTCCAGATCATCGGGGGCGACATCAAGCGGCACATAATGCCCGGCGATGCCATAGGTCTCCAGCCAATGGCGATGCAACTGCGGGGATTTGGAATGCGCGATGGGCGATCCGATCACACCGGCGAGGGGGATTTTGGGCAGGCTCATGTCGTGAGGTCTCCGCGCAGCGTCAGGTAATTCAGCAGTTCAAGAAATGGCATACCGAGGACGTGAAAGTAATCCCCCTCAATCTGAAGGAAGAGCCGCACGCCTTCCTCTTCCAGCTTGTAGCAGCCCACGGCGTGGCGAATGCTTTCCCAGTTTCGAGCGACGTAGTCTTCTATATACGCGTCGCTGACCTCGCGCATGCGCAGCCGCACTTGGCCGATGTGCCGCCAAAGCGGTTCACCGTTTTCATAAAGCACTGCGGCGGAAAGCAACGAGTGCCGATCCCCGCGCAGCCGGTGAAGCTGAGCAATCGCCTCGTCCCGATCATGCGGCTTGTGCAGCATCTCTCCGCGATGCTCCAACACCTGATCGCAGCCCAGAACCAGCGCGCCGGGGTGCCGCTCGCTCACTTTGCGGGCTTTCATCTCGGCCAAGGTATCGGCGATGTCGCGCGGCTTGGCCTCTTCGGCCCGCAGCGCGGCGGTTATCATCTCTTCGTCGATCTTGGCCGGGGTCACCTCATGCGGGATCGCGGCCTGCGCCAAGAGCTGCGCCCGGATCTCCGAGCCGGAGGCGAGGATGATTTTCTGCGGCATGTGGATAACCCTGTGATGATCTGGCGCAAATCTTGAGGATTTGTTCTGCGAGATAAAAGTTGACGGCACAAGCCCGCAGATCTCGCCCCGAGTCGCGGTTTTTGTCGCCGATTCCCACCCCGATGAATAGGGATAAGCCGCTTGTGCGTATAACCACGGGACTTCACCGGTTATCCCCGCGTTGATACATTTTGTCCCCCGGAAAATACGCCAGCAAGACCCTGAGAAAATTCAACATTCGCGAATCGGGTCCGGCTTATCCACAGGGGGCCGCGAAGTTTATTCACCTGTTGATAAGCGGCGGTATAAATCATTAATCCACAGGATTCAGGCGCCCTACAATCAACTACATCTTTTCTCTTTTCTTATTTATTAAGAAAGAAGCACGCACACCGGAGCCTTCCCCATGTTCGATCTTCTCAGCCTCGCTTATCCATGGATCAAAGCGCTCCATATCGTGTCGGTCATCAGTTGGATGGCGGCGCTCTTCTACCTGCCGCGCCTCTTCGTGCATCATGTCGAACAGGCGGGCTCCGCCGGGCGGATGCACGAGACTTTCGCGATGATGGAATTCAAGCTCGCTCAGTTCATCATGCGGCCCGCGATGATGGCGACATGGCTATTCGGCCTCGCCCTCGTTCTGACGCCCGGAATCGTGGATTGGACGATGATCTGGCCATGGACCAAGGGGGCCAGTGTCATCGCCATGACGGTTTTCCATGTTTGGCTGAAAAAACAGGTCAAATCCGTCGAAAGCGGTGACAGTACCGTCACGGGCCGTCAGTTCCGGCTTTTGAACGAAGTGCCGACACTGCTGATGATCGTGATCGTCTTCTCCGTGGTCGTGAAATTCTGAGGCAATTGACTCAAGCGTTGCGGCCGCCTATATCTGCGCCACTGTCCCGTCCGGGGCGGTTTCTGCTTGCCACATTCAAATGATCGACCAGCCCGCATTCTGCTGCGGCTGAACAGGATGCTCCATGACAACCGAAACGCTGAACCTCGCTGATCTCAAGGCGCAGACGCCGAAAAACCTGCTCGCCATGGCCGAAGAGCTGGAGATCGAAAACGCCTCGACCATGCGTAAAGGCGAGATGATGTTCCAGATTCTCCGCGAGCGCGCGGATGACGGTTGGGAGATTTCGGGCGACGGGGTGTTGGAAGTGCTGCAGGACGGGTTCGGTTTCCTGCGCTCTCCCGAAGCGAACTACCTGCCGGGCCCCGATGACATCTACGTCTCGCCCGACATGATCCGCAAATGGTCGCTGCGCACCGGGGACACCATTGAGGGGCTGATCAAGGCGCCCGATGACACCGAACGCTATTTCGCGCTGACCGAGGTCACCAAGATCAACTTCGAGGCGCCCGAGAAGGCGCGCCACAAGGTTGCCTTCGAGAACCTCACGCCGCTTTACCCCGACGAGCGTCTGACGATGGAGGTCGACGACCCCACGATCAAGGACCGCTCCGCGCGGATCATTGATCTGGTCTCGCCCATCGGTAAGGGCCAGCGCTCGCTGATCGTGGCCCCGCCGCGCACTGGTAAGACCGTGCTGCTGCAGAACATCGCCAACAGCATCGAGAAGAACCACCCTGAGTGTTATCTCATCGTGCTTCTGATCGACGAACGCCCCGAGGAAGTCACCGACATGCAGCGTTCGGTGAAGGGGGAGGTCGTCTCTTCCACCTTCGACGAGCCGGCAACGCGTCACGTCGCCGTTTCCGAGATGGTCATCGAAAAGGCCAAGCGCCTTGTCGAGCACAAGCGCGACGTCGTCATCCTGCTCGATTCGATTACCCGTCTGGGCCGCGCCTTCAACACCGTGGTGCCGTCATCGGGCAAGGTTCTGACCGGCGGTGTCGACGCCAACGCCCTGCAGCGCCCCAAGCGTTTCTTCGGTGCCGCGCGGAACATCGAAGAGGGCGGCTCGCTCACCATTATCGCCACCGCGCTGATCGACACCGGCAGCCGCATGGACGAGGTGATCTTTGAAGAGTTCAAAGGCACCGGCAACTCCGAGATCGTGCTGGACCGCAAGATCGCCGACAAACGCGTCTTCCCGGCGATCGACATCCTCAAGTCCGGCACCCGGAAAGAGGACCTTCTGGTCGACAAAGTGGACCTGCAGAAAACCTTTGTGCTGCGCCGCATCCTCAACCCGATGGGCACCACTGACGCCATCGAGTTCCTGCTCGGCAAGCTAAAGCAAACCAAGTCGAATTCTGACTTCTTCGACTCCATGAACACCTGAGTTATTTCGTAATAACAATAGGTTAGTGAAATATGGACACGATATTCGCCCAAGCGTCAGCGCCGGGCCGTGCCGGGGTTGCGGTGATCCGCATTTCCGGCCCACAGTCCTTCGCGATCGCGCAGGAGATTTCCGGCAAACGTCCTGAAGGACGCGAAAGCGTGTTGCGAAACCTCCGCGGCACGGGCGGAGAGGTTATCGACCAAGCTCTGGTCCTGAGCTTCCCCGGGCCAAATTCCTTCACCGGCGAAGATGTGATCGAATTTCAACTGCATGGCTCCATCGCCGTGGTCCGGGCGATGCTTTCCCTGCTGTCGACCTTCCCCGAAACTCGGATGGCCGAAGCGGGGGAATTTACCCGCCGTGCGCTAGAGAATGAAAAGCTGGACCTGGCCCAGGTCGAAGGGCTGGCGGATCTCATCGAAGCTGAAACGGAAGCGCAGCGAAAGCAAGCGCTTCGCGTTTTGTCGGGCCACCTCGGCGCGCGCGTCGAAGATTGGCGAAAAGACTTGATCCGCGCCGCAGCGCTTCTGGAGGCCACGATTGATTTCGCGGACGAAGAGGTGCCCGTCGATGTCACCCCCGAGGTGGAGGCGCTGCTCTCGAAAGTCGGCAAGGAACTGCAGGCCGAAGCGGAAGGCACCTATGTCGCTGAACGAGTTCGAAACGGCTTCGAAGTCGCGATCATCGGTGCGCCAAATGCGGGTAAGTCCACGCTCTTGAATGCGCTAGCCGGACGTGACGCTGCGATCACCTCGGAAATCGCAGGCACTACCCGCGATGTAATTGAAGTTCGAATGGACCTCGGCGGGCTACCGGTCACCCTTTTGGATACGGCGGGTCTCCGCGAGAGCGAAGACAAGGTTGAAGCCATCGGGATCGAGCGCGCAATCGAACGCGCCGGGGCGGCGGATCTGCGGGTATTTCTCGCGGCGCCGGGTGAGGCCTTGGCCCTTACACCAGAGGAAGAGGATATTGTTCTCCACCCCAAGGCAGATCTCGTTGGTATTGAAGCGAACGGTATCTCAGGGAAGACGGGGCAGGGCGTGTCAGAACTTATCGACCGCATTCAATCTACACTCTCAGAGCGCAGTTCAAGCATCGGGCTTGCAACTCATGAGCGGCATCGCGTCGCTCTACAGCAAGCCGTCTCGTGTTTGGTTGAAGTAGATGTTATCCTGACTCGCGGACCTGATTTCTATGATTTGGCTGCTGCGGAACTTCGGTTCGCGATCCGCGCGCTGGAAACCCTAGTGGGCCGCATAGACGTCGAGAACCTGCTGGATGAGATTTTCACCAGCTTTTGCGTAGGTAAATGATGGAGTGTTTCACGTGAAACATTTTGATGTGATCGTGATCGGTGGGGGCCACGCGGGCGCGGAAGCAGCGCACGCTTCGGCACGGCTCGGCGCACACACAGCGCTCGTCACGATGAGCCGCGATGGGATCGGCGTCATGTCCTGCAATCCGGCCATCGGCGGACTGGGGAAGGGCCATCTGGTACGAGAGATTGACGCGATGGATGGCGTCATGGGCCGCGTTGCTGATAAGGCCGGCATTCAATTCCGTCTGCTAAACCGCCGGAAAGGCCCCGCGGTTCAGGGCCCCCGTGCGCAGGCTGATCGGAAAATCTACCGGACAGAGATGCTCCGCGAAATCGACGCGCAAGCGAACCTCGACATCATTGAAGGAGAGGTTACCGACTTCGTGATGGATGGCGAAGTCGTTGCCGGCGTAGTTTTGGCTGACGGAACGACCATCAAAGCAACGTCCGTGGTTCTTACGACGGGGACCTTCCTCCGGGGTCTCATTCATATCGGAGATGTATCGCACGAAGGCGGCCGCATGGGGGACAAAGCGTCGGTCAAACTGGCCGAACGGATTGATTCCTTTAATCTCACGATGGGCCGGCTAAAGACGGGTACACCGCCCCGACTGGATGGCCGTACGATCAACTGGGCTATTTTGGAAGCCCAACCCGGGGACGATGCCCCCGTTCTGTTTTCCTTTCTCTCCAACACGGTTACAGCCCCCCAGGTCGCATGCGGTATTACCCATACGAACGCTAAAACTCATCAGATCATCAGAGAGAATCTCGATAGGTCCGCAATGTATGGCGGGCATATCGATGGCGTAGGTCCGCGCTATTGCCCTTCGATCGAAGATAAGGTCGTCCGTTTTGCCGAGAAAGACTCGCATCAGGTCTTTCTAGAGCCCGAAGGTGCGGATGATCATACCGTCTATCCAAACGGCATTTCGACCTCCCTCCCGGCAGATGTTCAGGAAGCCTATGTCCGGAGCATGGTTGGTCTCGAAAACTCAACTATTCTGCAACCCGGTTATGCCATCGAGTACGACTACGTCGATC
The DNA here is from genome assembly GCF_043557285.1 of Sulfitobacter sp. 1A13421. NCBI lineage: Bacteria > Pseudomonadati > Pseudomonadota > Alphaproteobacteria > Rhodobacterales > Roseobacteraceae > Sulfitobacter > Sulfitobacter sp. 1A13421. Next base: position 379,746 of record NZ_JBIFFQ010000003.1, on the reverse strand, counting down.
CGCGCGCTCTTTCATCAACGCTTGCGGTCCGTACCGTACCCGGCCTCTATCTCGCCGGACAGATCAATGGTACGACGGGCTATGAGGAAGCGGCAGCGCAGGGACTGGTAGCAGGCTTGAATGCCGCTCTGCGTGCCCAAGGCCGGGATGCGGTTACATTTACCCGTTCCGAAAGCTATATTGGGGTTATGGTCGATGATCTGACGACCCGGGGCGTTACGGAACCCTACCGGATGTTCACTTCTCGGGCCGAGTTCCGCCTGTCGCTACGAGCGGACAATGCGGATCAGCGGCTAACTCCTTTGGCTATTCAATTAGGATGTATTTCTGACGCGCGCCGAGATAGCTTCGAGAAGAAGGTTTCCTCCTTAGAGGAGACTAAAGCGATGCTAGAAGGTACGGAGTATACGCCGAAAGAGCTTGCGAGCGCCGGTATTAAGGTCAACCAAGATGGTGCTAAGCGTAGCGGCTATCAGGTTCTCGCGTTTCCCGATGTGGAGTTTGAAGACTTGCTGCCACTTGATCCCAGCCTGGAAGAAACTCCACTCGAAATACGTCGACAGATTGAGCGGGACGCGCTCTACGCAACCTACATCGCTCGACAACAGAAAGAGATCGATGTGCTGAAGAAAGACGAGAACGTTCGTATACCGTCTGATTTTTCCTTTGATGATCTTGCGGGCCTTTCTAACGAGCTGAAGTCGAAGGTATCTTCCGCGCGTCCGGAAACAATGGCACAGGCGGCCCGCATTGATGGAATGACACCAGCCGCGCTGACTTTGATACTTGCTCGTGTGAAGCGCGGGGCCGGAAAGAAGTCGGCATGAGCACTGAAAATGAACTCGATGTTTCACGTGAAACATTTGAAAAGCTAAAAGCCTTTGCCGAACTGGTGAGGAAATGGAATCCGAAGATTAATTTGGTTTCTAAAAGCAGCTTGGACGACCTTTGGTCCCGCCATATTCTGGATTCCGTCCAAATCTTTGAACCTGCTACGTCTAAGGGCAAATGGGTAGACTTCGGTAGCGGCGGAGGTTTCCCGGGCATTGTTGTTTCAATCCTCAATCAAGAAGAGCAAAGATTCGATGTGGTTATGGTTGAAAGTGATCAGAGGAAATCCGCGTTCCTGCGGACGGCTATTCGAGAACTTGATCTTGCGGCAAAGGTGAAAACCGAGAGAATCGAAGAACTCGAATGTCTCGAAGCAGACGTGCTATCTGCCCGCGCTTTAGCCGATCTGACGAAGCTGTTAGGGTTCGCCGAGTTGCATCTTAAACCCGGAGGCATTGCACTTTTCCCTAAAGGTCAAAGCTGGCAGCGTGAAGACCTAGAGGCGCGGCGGGATTGGACTTACGACCTAGAGACGGTAACCAGCAAGACCAATTCGAACGCTGCCATTCTAAAGATTAAGGATATCGCCCGTGTCTGACCTTTCTCGTTCAGCTGGACCGAAAATCATTGCCATTGCAAACCAGAAGGGCGGCGTTGGAAAAACGACGACGACGATCAATCTTGCCGCTGCGCTTGCGGAAGCTGGGAAGCGTATTCTAGTGGTTGATCTGGATCCGCAAGGCAATGCTTCTACGGGTCTTGGCATCGAAGTCGAAGATCGCGATTTTACGACATATGATCTCTTGCTGGACGATAGCCTGCCGCAGGATGTTATCCAGCACACCGAAACGAATGGGTTGCTCATCGTTCCGGCGACGGTTGACCTCAGCTCTGCGGACATTGAACTCTTTTCGAATGAGAAGAGAAGTTTTCTTTTGCACGACGCGCTGCGGCAGACGCAGATGGATCAGTTCAAGTTCGACTATATCTTGATCGATTGCCCGCCTTCACTCAACCTATTGACGGTGAATGCGATGATCGCGGCGCATTCGGTCCTGGTGCCTTTGCAGAGCGAATTTTTTGCGTTGGAAGGGCTTTCCCAGCTTATGCTGACGATAAGAGAGGTCCGGCAAAGCGGGAATAAGGACCTGCGGATTGAGGGCGTTCTACTGACCATGTATGATCGCCGCAATAATCTGTCGCAACAGGTTGAGAATGACGCGCGGGCGAACCTTGGTGAACTGGTGTTCCAAACCGTGATTCCGCGCAATGTTCGGGTGAGCGAGGCGCCGAGCTTTGCAATGCCCGTTTTGAGTTATGATCCCACATCGAAAGGGGCTCAAGCCTACCGCGATCTAGCGGCGGAGCTGACAAGAAACAATGGTTAATAAGGTGGCAGTATGGCAGACAAACAAGAGCGCAAGCGGGGCCTTGGCCGGGGGCTTTCGGCACTGATGGCGGATGTAGCGGAGACTGAGAGCGTGGCCGCCAAGGGGGCCGCGGCGGCGGAGCAGTTCGTTCCGATCGAGCGGATCAAACCGAACCCGGATCAGCCACGTAAGCGTTTTGAGCAAGAGCATCTTGATGATCTCGCGGCCTCAATCAAAGAAAAGGGGGTCATTCAGCCCCTGATCGTCCGCGCTTTGGCCGATGGCAATTTCGAGATCGTCGCGGGTGAACGGCGTTGGCGCGCCTCGCAGATCGCAAAGGTCCATAGCCTTCCGGTGATCGTCCGCGAGTTCACCGATGTCGAAGTGCTTGAAGTCGCGATCATCGAGAACATTCAGCGGGCGGATCTGAACTCGGTCGAAGAGGCGGCGGGCTATCGTCAGTTGATGGATAAGTTCGGCCACACGCAAGAGAAAATGGCGGAGGCGCTTGGTAAAAGCCGGAGCCACATCGCGAATCTTTTGCGACTGTTGAACCTGCCGGATCCGGTACAGGAAATGGTGCGCCAGAATGAATTGAGCGCGGGCCATGCACGGGCGCTGATTCCTGCGGAGGATCCGCTGAAACTGGCGCAGCAGGTCATCAAAGGTGGCCTTTCCGTCCGCGCGACCGAGGCTTTGGTCAAGAAAGATCAGGCCGGTGAGCGCGGTAATATGGTAAATAAAGAGCGTCTCTCGCAGCGCCCAGAGAAGGATGCCGATACACAGGCGCTTGAAGGCGATCTGTCAGCCAACCTCGGTATGAAGGTTAGTTTGGACCATAAACCGGGTCAGGAAGCGGGTAAGGTGACGTTGCACTATACCACGCTTGACCAGTTGGATGAGATCTGCCGCCTCTTGGGCGGCTCTTAAGGCAGAAGCGTTTCGATCACGGCGTTTAGGACGATAACGCCCTGATCTGAAACGATTAACCTGTCTTTCTTACGCGTGGCCATGCCGATGTCTTGCAGGTAATTGACGGCTTTGTCGTCGATCTCATGCCCGGCAATCTCGGCGTAACGGCTAAGGTCAACGCCTTCTTTCAGGCGCAGGCCCATCAGGAGAAACTCAGTCGCCTGTTCGCTTCGGCTCAGGGCGGTCCGGGGTTTCTCCGCTTCGCCCTTTGCGACACCGTCGAGCCACCGCTGTGGATTGCTATAAGCAACTGTCGCGAATTTCTCTCCGTCCAGCGTCAACCGCCCATGAGCGCCGGGGCCGATGCCGATATAGTCCCCATAGCGCCAATAGATCAGGTTGTGACGCGATTGGGCGCCATCCCGGGCGTGGTTTGACACCTCGTAAGCAGGCATGCCCATGTCATTGCAGATGTCTTGGGTCAGGGTGAACATATCCGCGCCGAGATCTTCGCCGGGCAGGCCGCGAAGTTTTCCGCGGGCGTAACGGTCGCCAAAGGCGGTGCCTTGTTCGATCGTGAGCTGATAGAGCGAAATATGGTCTATCGCGAGGGATAGAGCCTGTTTCAACTCGGCTTCCCATTCCGTGGCGGATTGGTCTTGCCGGCCATAGATTAGATCGAAGCTCACACGGTCAAAAGTATTGCGGGCGATGTCGAAGGCGGTCATCGCTTCTTTTGCCGTATGCAGACGGCCTAAACGTTTGAGATCCGGATCGTTCAGCGCCTGAATGCCCATGGAAACGCGCGACACCCCGGCCTGTCGATAGGCGGCGAAGCGGCCTGCTTCGACCGAGCCGGGATTGGCTTCGAGGGTGATTTCCAGATCGTTGGCCGTGGGCCAGTGGCCCCGAATGGCGCTGATGATGTCTGCGACGACATCGGGGTCCATCAAACTGGGCGTGCCGCCGCCGAAAAAGACCGCATTGAGCACGCGCCCCGGTGTCTCATCCGCAGCGCGCTGAAGCTCGGCGAGATAGGCATGCCGCCAAGCGGCTTGGTCGATCCGGCGGCTAACGTGGCTGTTAAAGTCGCAATAGGGACATTTCGCCTCGCAAAATGGCCAATGGATATAGAGGCCGAAGCCGCCCTGTTGCCAATCTTCAGCCAAAACAGCCCGCAATCAGTTTCGCAAAGGCATCCGCGCGGTGGCTGATGCTGTTTTTCTGCTCGGCGTCCATTTCGGCAAAGGTGACCTCATGGCCGTCAGGTTGGAACATCGGGTCATAGCCGTGACCCTCTTCGCCGCGCATCGGCCAAACCAGCGTGCCGTTTACCTTGCCCGCGAAAACCTCATCATGGCCGTCGGGCCATGCCAGCACAAGCGTCGCGCAGAAACGGGCGCGGCGGGGGTGAGGGGCGTTCTTCTCTTCCAGCAGATTGCGCGTCTTGGCCATGGCCATTACGAAGTCGCGGCCATTCTCCGTTTCGGCCCAATCCGCGGTATAGACGCCGGGTGCATTGTCGAGCGCTTCGACTTCGATGCCGGAATCGTCGGCCAATGCGGGCAAGCCGGTCGCTTTGGCGGCGGCATGCGCCTTGATCCGGGCGTTGCCGACGAAGGTCGTCTCGGTCTCTTCCGGCTCGGGCAGGTTCACCTCTGCCGCGCCGACCACCTCGACCCCGTGGGGGGCGAAGAGCTGGCGCATCTCTGCGAGTTTGCCGGCGTTATGGGTGGCGATCAGAATGCGATTTTCGGTGAACTTGCGGGTCATGCGGTAACCGATTTTTGGATGGTGGCCAGTTCGCCGACGCCCTTCTCGGCCAGGTCCATTAGCTGGTTCATCTGGTCGCGGGTATAGGTCGAGCCTTCGGCGCTCATCTGCACTTCGATCAGCTTGCCGGATCCGGTCATGATGAAGTTGCCATCGACGCCCGCCTCGGAATCCTCGGGGTAGTCGAGATCGAGCACCGGCTGGCCTGCGTAGATGCCGCAGCTTACCGCCGCGACCGGATCGACCAGCGGGTCAGAGACGACATCGCCCGCTTTCATCAGCTTGTTCACAGCCAGACGCAGCGCGATCCAACCGCCGGTGATCGACGCGCAGCGGGTGCCGCCATCGGCTTGCAGCACGTCACAATCGACGGTGATCTGACGCTCGCCCAAGGCGGAGCGGTCGACCCCGGCGCGCAGGGCGCGGCCGATCAGGCGCTGGATCTCGACCGTGCGACCCCCTTGTTTGCCGGAGGCGGCTTCGCGACGCATCCGTGTGTTGGTGGCGCGGGGCAACATGCCGTATTCGGCAGTGACCCAGCCCAGACCGGAGCCTTTGATGAAGGGCGGCACGCGATCTTCGATCGTTGCGGTGCAGAGCACATGGGTATCGCCCATCTTGATCAGGGCCGACCCTTCGGCATGTTTGGTGAAACCTGTCTCGATCGAGACGGCGCGCATTTCATCGAGTTTCCGGCCAGAGGGACGCATGACATATCCTTTTTGATGTTGCCCGGGGATACCGCCCCACAAGGCTTTGATGCAACCCCGATTGACGTTTGCCCGGCTTGTACCTTTATTAGACAAGAGAGCGAGCACCGATGAAAAACACGCCTGAATTGCTGAAAGACATGAACGACCGATCCCGCGAAGTATTTCGCCGGGTGGTTGAGGGCTATCTGGAAAGTGGCGATCCGGTGGGGTCCCGCACGCTGACGCGCGACTTCAGCGAAAAGGTCTCGGCGGCGACGATCCGCAATGTGATGCAGGATCTCGAGTATATGGGTCTGCTGGACAGCCCGCATGTCTCAGCCGGGCGCATTCCGACGCAATTGGGGCTGAGGATGTTCGTCGATGGGATGATCGAGATTGGCGATCCGACGGAGCTTGACCGGGAGAAGATCGACGCGACACTGGGGAATAATTCCTCTGATGTCGGCGGGCTGTTGGACCGGATCGGCTCGGCCCTGTCGGGCGTCACGCATGGTGCATCGCTTGTGTTGACGCCGAAGCATGAAGCGCCGATCAAACATATCGAATTCGTCTCTCTCTCACCTGATAGAGCCTTGGTTGTGCTTGTTTTCTCCGATGGCCATGTTGAGAACCGGCTGTTCACGCCGCCCCCGGGACAAACCCCCAGTTCGATGCGCGAGGCGGCAAATTTCCTGAATGCTTTCGTCGAAGGCAAAACCCTCAGCGAGTTGCAGCGCAGCATCAAGCAAGAGATCGCCAAACGCCGTCAGGAGATCGACGTGCTGGCGCAGCAGCTTGTCGAGAGCGGTGCGGTGCTGTGGGACGCGGAAGGGGAGCATTCCGAGCGTTTGATCGTACGCGGCCGGTCGAATCTGCTGGGCGGAGAGGCGGAGGCCGAAGACCTTGACCGTATCCGTAGCCTTTTCGATGATCTTGAGCGCAAGCGAGACATTGCCGAATTCCTCGAACTGGCCGAAGATGGGGACGGTGTGCGCATTTTTATCGGCTCGGAAAACAAACTTTTCTCACTTTCGGGTTCCTCTCTGGTCGTTTCCCCTTATATGAACGCTGATCGTAAGGTGATCGGCGCCGTGGGTGTCATTGGCCCGACACGCTTAAATTATGGACGTATCGTGCCGATTGTGAACTACACGGCACAACTGGTGGGAAAGCTGATTTCCGACCGGAACTAGAGGTGGAACATGGCAGAGCCGAAAGAAAACGACTTTTTGGACGAGATCGACAGCGCCGAAGCTGAAGAATACGCCGAAGACATGGCCGAGATCGACGAAGAAGCCCTTGCGGTTGAGGAACTGCGCGCCGAGCGTGACCAGTACCGCGACCGTTTCATGCGCGCGCTCGCCGATGCCGAGAATGCGCGCAAACGCTCCGACAAGGACCGTCGCGAGGCCGAGAACTATGGCGGCTCCAAGCTGGCCCGTGACATGCTGCCCGTTTATGACAACATGAAACGTGCGCTGGAAACCACCACCGATGAGCAGAAAGAGGCCTTTGGCCCGCTGCTGGAAGGTGTGGAACTGACGATGCGCGAGCTTCTGAACGTCTTCAAAAAGCACGGCATCGAAGTGATCGCGCCCGAGGTGGGTGACAAGTTCGACCCCAAGCATCACGAAGCGATGTTCGAGGCCCCGGTGCCCGGCACCGTAGCGGGCGAGATCATTCAGGTCGCCGCCGAAGGCTTCATGCTGCACGACCGTCTGCTTCGCCCGGCGCAGGTTGGGGTGTCTTCGACCCCCGCGAGCTAAGCGCGCAATCAGTCACTTTCGAAGGAGGCGGTCAGGATTTGGCCGCCTCTTTCAGTTTGTAGATCAGCTCAAGCGCTTCACGTGGGGAGAGTTCATCGGGGATGATCTCTGCCAACTTCTCTTCAACCGCCGAGGTTTTTGCAGGGGCCGGTTGAGGGGGCGGGCTGGCCGCGAAGAGCGGCAGATCGTCGATCAGCGTCTTTTGTGTCGCCCCGCCTTCGCGTTCGCCTTTCTCCAATGCCTCCAGCACCACGCGGGCGCGGGCGATCACCGGGGCGGGCAGGCCCGCCAGTTGCGCCACCTGCACGCCATAAGAGCGGTCCGCAGCGCCCTTGCGCACTTCGTGCAGGAAGACGACCTCACCCTCCCATTCTTTGACCGCCACCGTGGCATTGTCGACCCCCGGCAGTTTGCCGGCCAGTGCCGTCATCTCGTGGTAATGGGTGGCGAAAAGTGCCCGGGTCTGGTTCACGTCGTGCAGATGTTCCAGCGTGGCCCAAGCGATCGAGAGGCCGTCGTAGGTGGCAGTGCCGCGCCCGATCTCGTCGAGGATCACGAGCGCGCGGTCATCGGCTTGGTTCAAGATCGCGGCGGTTTCGACCATTTCGACCATGAAGGTCGAGCGGCCCCGCGCCAGATCGTCCGAGGCACCGACGCGGCTGAAGAGCTGGCTGACAACGCCAATATGCGCCGAACTCGCGGGTACGAAACTGCCCATCTGCGCCATCAGGGCGATCAACGCGTTCTGGCGCAGGAAGGTCGATTTACCCGCCATGTTCGGGCCGGTGAGGAGCCAGATGTTGGCGGCCTCGCCTTCGGCACTCAAGTCGCAGTCATTGGCAATGAAAGGCTCGCCCGATTGCTGGGTCAGAGCGCGTTCCACGACCGGATGCCGCCCGCCTTGGATGTCGAAGGCGCGGGACATATCCACGCGCGGGCGGGTCCAATTCTCACTCCGGGCGAGGTCGGCCAGACCCGTGGCTAGATCGACCTCGGCCAGACCGGCAGAGGCTTGTCCGATCTCTGCGGCATGTTCTAGAATAGCACTCCGAAGGCTTTCGTAGAGCCGCTTTTCGATCTCCTGTGCGTGGTTGCCTGCATTGAGGATTTTCGTCTCCAACTCGGACAGTTCGACAGTGGTGAAGCGCACTTGGTTCGCCGTGGTCTGCCGGTGGATAAAGGTCTCTGACAGCGGCGGGTTCAGCATCTTCTCGGCATGGGTCGCGGTGCATTCGACGAAGTATCCCAGCACGTTGTTGTGCTTGATTTTTAGCGACGAAATCCCCGTATCAGAGACGAATTGCTGCTGCATGCCCGCGATTACGCTGCGGCCTTCGTCGCGCAGCTCGCGCGCGGCGTCCAGGTCGGCGTCATGGCCGGGGGCGATGAAACCGCCGTCGCGCACCATCAGCGGGGGCTCGGCCACCAGCGCGTGATCCAACAGGTCGATAAGCTCCCCATGGCCCTGCAACCCTTCGGCAGCTTCGCGAAGCAGGTCGGGGAGGTCCTGTTGTGTCAGGCTCTGGTGCAAAGCCTCGGCTTCGATCAACCCATTGCGGATCGCGGCAAGGTCGCGCGGACCGCCCCGGTCGAGCGAGAGGCGTGACAGCGCCCGGTCGAGGTCCGGCACATTGCGCAGACGTTGGCGAATATCTTCGGCAACGCGGGTATTGTCATAGGCAAAGCTGACCGCATCGGCGCGGGAGGTCACCACGTCGACGACGCGCGAGGGGCTTGAAATCCGCCGCTCCAGCAAGCGCGCGCCCCCGGCGGTGACGGTATTGTCCATGATCGACAGCAGAGACCCGGCGCGGCCACCATTTAGGGAGTGGGTGAGTTCCAGATTGCGCCGGGTTGCCGCGTCGATCTGAACGGTGCGGGCCTCGGCCTCTTTCTGGGGCGGGCGGAGCAGGGGCAGCTTGCCGCGTTGGGTGATTGTGAGGTATTCTATTACCGCTCCCATGGCGGAGACTTCGGCGCGGGTGAAGCTGCCGAAAGCCTCTAGCGTGGCGATATCAAACAGGTCGCAGACCCGCTTCTCCGCACTGGTGCTGTCAAAGGCCGAACGGGCCAGACCCGTCAGTGCAATCCCGAAATCAGAGACGACCTCGTACAATTCCGTCTCTTTCGCCTCCGAGACGATCAGTTCCGAAGGCGATAGCCGCGCCAGTTCCGGCCCCAACCGGACTTGGGCCAGCGGCATCACGTGAAACGCACCGGTCGAGATATCGACCCAAGCCATCGCGCAGGCATCGCGCACCTCGGCAAAGGCAGCGAGGTAGTTGTGGCGCCGCGCTTCCAGCAGGCTTTCCTCGGTCAGCGTGCCGGGGGTGACCAGCCGCACCACGTCGCGTTTCACCACCGCTTTGTAGCCGCGTTTCTTGGCCTCCGCGGGGCTCTCCATCTGCTCGCAGACCGCCACGCGAAACCCCTTGCGGATCAGCGTCAGCAGGTAACCTTCGGCGGCATGCACCGGCACGCCGCACATGGCAATATCCTTGCCCTGATGCTTGCCGCGTTTGGTGAGCGCGATGTCCAACGCCTCTGCCGCCGCGATGGCATCGTCAAAGAACATCTCGTAAAAATCGCCCATGCGGTAGAACAGCAACGCGTCCTGATGGTCCGCTTTAAGCTCGAGATATTGCGCCATCATTGGCGTTACTTTTTCTGTCTGCACGGCTGCCCCCTGTTGCCGCGCGGACCCTACAAAACCCCCCGGCGCAGCGAAAGGGGGTGCGGGGCCTTGGGCGGTCTTTGTCATGCGATTTGCACTGACGTGGGGCTTGCGTTGTGCTGAACTCGGATCGTGGCTAAGAAGATCCCAAAGCAGAAGAAGGGTAATGTCGTGACGAGAAAGAACCGTATCACCTCTGAAGAGGCGCTTGCCTTTCACCTCGAACCGACCCCCGGCAAGTTCGAGATCTCGGCCACCGTGCCGATGACCACACAGCGCGACCTGAGCCTTGCCTATTCCCCCGGTGTGGCCGTCCCTTGCGAGGCCATCGCCGAGAGCCCCGAGACAGCCTATGACTACACCAACAAGGGCAATCTGGTCGCCGTGATCTCGAACGGGACGGCGGTGTTGGGGCTTGGCAATCTCGGCGCGCTGGCCTCCAAACCGGTGATGGAAGGTAAGGCGGTTCTGTTCAAGCGCTTCGCGGATGTGAACTCCATCGATATCGAGCTTGATACCGAGGACACCGAGGCTTTCATCAACGCCTGCAAGCTGATGGGGCCGACCTTCGGCGGCATCAACCTCGAAGACATCAAGGCGCCCGAGTGTTTCATCATCGAGCAGCGCTTGAAGGAAGAGATGGACATCCCCGTCTTCCACGACGACCAGCACGGCACGGCGGTGATCTGTGCCGCGGGGCTGATCAACGCGCTGCATCTTTCGGGCAAAAAGATTGAGGACGTGCGCATCGTGCTAAATGGCGCGGGGGCGGCGGGGATTGCTTGTCTGGAACTGCTCAAGGCAATGGGCGCGCGCCATGACAACTGCATCATGTGCGACACCAAGGGTGTAATCTACCAAGGCCGCACCGAGGGCATGAACCAGTGGAAATCGGCCCATGCCGCCAATACCGAGCTGCGCACGCTCGAAGAGGCGATGCAGGGCGCGGATGTCTTCCTTGGCGTGTCGGTCAATGGGGCGGTGACGCCTGCGATGGTGGCCTCCATGGCCGACAACCCGGTGATCTTCGCCATGGCCAACCCGGACCCGGAGATCACGCCCGAAGAGGCGCATGAGGTCCGCATGGACGCTATCGTCGCCACCGGGCGCAGCGATTACCCGAACCAAGTCAACAACGTGCTGGGCTTTCCCTATTTATTCCGCGGCGCGCTCGACATCCATGCGCGGGCCATCAACGACGAGATGAAGATCGCCTGCGCCCATGCGCTGGCGCAACTGGCGCGCGAGGATGTGCCAGACGAGGTGGCGCTGGCCTATGGCCGCACGCTGAGCTTTGGCCGCGACTACATCATTCCCACGCCTTTCGACCCACGCCTCATCCACCGCATTCCGCCCGCCGTGGCCAAGGCGGGCATGGACACCGGGGCCGCGCGGCGCCCGATCATCGACATGGACGCCTATGAGGTCGGGCTGAAGTCGCGGATGGACCCGACGGCGAGCATCCTGCGCGGCATCAACGCCCGCGCCCGGGCCAATCAGGCCCGGATGATCTTTGCCGAGGGCGACGATCCCAAGGTGCTGCGCGCGGCGGTCATGTACCAGCGCGCGGGCTTGGGCAAGGCGCTGGTCGTGGGCCGCGAGGACGACGTGCGCGCCAAGCTCGAAGAGGCGGGCATGGCCGACGCGGTGCGCGAGTTGGAGGTGGTGAACGCCGCCAACACCCAGCATCTGGCGACCTATAAAGACTTTCTTTACGGCCGGTTGCAGCGCAAGGGGTTCGACCGCAAGGACATCCACCGCCTCGCCTCGCGCGACCGCCATGTCTTTGCCGCACTGATGCTGGCGCATGGTCATGGCGACGGTCTGGTGACCGGGGCCACCCGCAAGTCGGCGCATGTCTTGGAGCGGCTCAACCACGTTTTTGATGCCAATGCCGAGGCCGGGGCCGCGGGCATCACGGCCCTGCTGCACAAGGGGCGCATCGTCTTTATCGCCGACACCTTGGTCCATGAATGGCCCGATGAGAACGATCTGGCGAATATCGCCGAAAGCGGCGCGCGCGTGGCGCGGCACCTGGGGCTTGAGCCTCGGGTCGCCTTCGTCAGCTTCTCGACCTTCGGCTATCCCGTCTCGGAACGGGCTGAGAAGATGCACCTCGCGCCAGAGGTGTTGGATCAGCGCGGGGTGGATTTCGAATATGAGGGCGAGATGACCGTCGACGTGGCGCTGAACGCGGCCAGTCAGGCGAATTACCCGTTCTCGCGGCTGACGGGGCCTGCGAACATCCTTGTGGTGCCAGCGCGGCATTCGGCCAGCATCTCGGTAAAGCTGATGCAGGAGATGGGGGGGGCGACGGTGATCGGGCCGATCCTTACGGGCCTCGATAAGTCGATTCAGATCTGCTCTTCCACCTCCACGGCGAATGACATCCTTAACATGGCCATTCTCGCGGCCTGTAAGGTAGGCTGATGATCTGGAACCTCGGCTCTATCAACGCGGATAACTTCTATCTGCTGGCCCATCTGCCGGGACCGGGAGAGACTATTTCAGCCCGGAATTTCCGGCAGGGGCTGGGCGGGAAGGGGGCCAATATGTCGGTCGCCGCCGCCCGGGCCGGGACGCGGGTGATGCATGTCGGCGCATTGGGCGCCGATGGCGGTTGGGCGCTGGAACGGCTTTTGGAATATGGGGTCGAAACGGCGCATATCACCTTGATGGAGGGCGTGACCGGTCACGCCAATATCGCCGTCGATCTGGAAGGGGAGAACAATATCGTCATCTTCCCCGGCACCAATCACGAGATCACCGATGAGATGATCGGTGCCGCGCTGAGCGAGGCTTCCTCGGGCGATTGGCTTTTGATGCAGAACGAAACCAACGGGCAGCGGTTCGCGGCGCGAACGGCGAAAACTCTAGGCCTGCGACTGGCCTATGCCGCAGCCCCTTTCGATGCGGATGCGGTGACGGCGATCCTCGAACAGATCGACCTATTGGTGCTGAACGAGGTCGAGGCGGCGCAGCTACGGGCCGCGACGGGGGGCGAGCTGCGGCAGCTGCCGATCGACGACATCGTGGTGACGCTGGGGGCGGGGGGCTGTGAATGGGTCTCTAACAAGGCACATCTGGTCGAAAGCTTCCCCGCCTATCAAGTCGATGCGGTGGATACGACCGGCGCGGGCGATACTTTCACCGGCTATCTGCTGGCCGGGTTGGACCGGGGGATGACCATGCCGCAGGCGATTGATCTGGCCATGCGCGCCGGGGCCTTGATGGTCACGCGTCATGGCACGGCGGATGTGATCCCCGATCTGAAAGAGATCCGGGATCACGATTTTCGCAGCTAATCTACCGGGGCGCGGTTACTTCACGAAGGGGGCCGCACTGCCCCAAAGCTGTTTCACGCGGGCGTCACGGCCACAGCCCTTGCGGTAGCGTTTGTAAGCGACCGATTTTTTCACGGCCACGCCGACACTGCTGAACGCGAGCCGATCGCTGCTTTTGTAGTAGTCCTGGTGGTAATCATCGGCCGGATAAAAGGGCGCATCGCCGAGGATCGGCGTCACGACCTTGGTCTCAAGGGCGGCCTGCGCTTCGGCCTTGGCAGCCTCTGCCGCGCTTTTCTGGGCGGGGCTGCCCGCGAAGATCGCCGTGCGGTAGCTTTCCCCCCGATCACAGAATTGCCCGCCTGCATCTGTTGGGTCAATCGAGCGGAAGAAGAGATCAAGCAGTGTCTTGCGGCTGACCACATCCGGGTCGAATTGGATCTGCACCGCTTCGTAATGGCCTGTGTTGCCGCCGGTGACTTCTTTGTAGGTCGGGTTCTTGGTGCGGCCCCCGGCAAAGCCCGAGATGGCCTCTTTCACGCCTTTGACGGATTCGAAATCGGCTTCGACGCACCAGAAGCAGCCGCCCGCTACGGTCAGCACCTCGGTCTCCCCCGCCGCCGCAGGTCGGTTCTGCGCGGCGAGGCCCAGAGTGATCGCAAGGGTCAGAATGGCGGGTTTGAACATTGATTTTTGGAACATATCGGTCCTCCTCAGGCCTAGGGTTGCCGCTGGGGCGGAGATAGCGCAAGGCCGGGGCGGGGAAAGTCACGCTCTGGTGAAGGCAATTTACCACTTGGCGCACGGGCGCGTTCTTTCTAGCGTTCCGGGTTCAACGGCAATGGAGAAGCCTTTCATGCGAATTGCGATGTGGTCAGGGCCGCGCAATCTCAGCACTGCGATGATGTATAGTTTCGGAGCGCGTGCGGATTTCACCGCGATGGATGAGCCATTTTACGCGGCCTACCTCAAGGCGACGGGGCTGGATCATCCGATGCGCGACGCGGTACTGGCGGCGCAGGAGCAAGACCCCGCGCGGGTGCCTCTTGGCTTTGTCCAACACGGCGGGCGGCATCTTTATATGAAACATATGGCGCAGCATATGATCGACGGGTTTCCGCTTGATTGGGCCGAGGACTGCGTGAACATCCACCTGATCCGCCATCCGGCCCGGGTGATCGCGAGCTATGCGGAAAAGCGCGAAGCACCCCGCCTGGCGGATATCGGGTTTGACCGGCAACTCATGCTGTTCGAGCGGTTGGGCGGACTTGTCATCGACAGCGGTGATATCCGCGCGGATCCGGAGGGGATGCTGCGCAGGCTTTGCGCCGCCATCGATCTGCCCTTTGATCCTGCGATGCTGCATTGGCCCGCCGGGCCGCGGGCCGAGGATGGGGTTTGGGCGCCGCATTGGTATGGGGCGATCCATCGCAGCACCGGTTTCGCGGGGCCGGAGGGGGAACTGCCCGAGCTTAAAGGAGCAGAGGCGGAAGTTCTGGAGGCCGCCATGCCCTACTATGAGCGGCTGTTTGCGGAACGTCTAAAAAATTCCTGAAGACCGCGAAACTATTTCGCGGGGCTGTCGTGACTACGGTGCTATTTCAAACGGAGGGAAAACCAGATGAAAAAATTTGCAAGCACCGCAATCGCCCTGTCCATGATCGCCGGTGGCGCATGGGCGGATGCCCATGCCATGGCCATGGTCGAAGCCTCGGGTCAGGATGTATCGAATGGCGTCGTCACTGCCGATAAGGTGATGGCGGGCGAGAATGGCTGGCTGGTCGTGCACCGGACCGACGCCGACATGAAGCCCGGCCCCGTAGTCGGCTACGCCCCGCTGCGCGCGGGCGAGAACATGGATGTGGTCGCGATCCTGCAAGAGGACGTGGCTTCGGGCGATATGCTGATGTTGATGGTTCATTCCGAAGATGGTGGCATGAAAACCGGCGTGTTCGAATATACGTTGGGCGCCAAGGAAGACGGGCCGATCAAACCGAATGGGGAGCTGGTGATGACGGTCGTCACCGCCGATTGACCCAGTAGGTGGCTCAGAGAAAGGCCCGGGCGGGAGCGTCCGGGCCTTTTGCGTTTTTATCTGGGGCTGGCCGCTGGGGGCGCTGCCCCCGGACCCCCGTGGTATTTAAGAAAGGATGAAGGGGGATTGGGGTCCCGTGCTTCAGCCTTTGCTGCGCTTGTCGCGGGCGGCGAGGAGTTTGAGGCGCAGAGCGTTTAGTTGGATGAAGCCTGCGGCGTCTTTCTGGTCGTAGGCGCCGGCATCGTCTTCGAAGGTCACATGGGCCTCGGAGTAGAGACTGTGATCGGACCAGCGGCCGACGGTGCGGACATGGCCTTTGTAGAGCTTGAGGCGCACGGTGCCGGTGACATGAGTTTGGCTCGCGTCGATGGCGGCTTGCAGCATGGTGCGTTCGGGGCTGTACCAGAAGCCGTTGTAGATGAGCTCGGCATATTTCGGCATCAGCTCGTCCTTGAGGTGCATGGCGCCGCGGTCGAGGGTGATGGATTCGATGCCGCGGTGCGCTTCCAAGAGCAAAGTGCCGCCCGGGGTCTCGTAGATGCCGCGGGACTTCATGCCGACGAAACGGCCTTCGACCAGATCGAGGCGGCCGCAGCCGTGTTTGCCGCCGAGCTCGTTCAGTTTGGTGAGGATCGTGGCGGGAGACATGGCTTCGCCGTTGATGCTGACCGCATCGCCGCGTTCGAAGCCGATTTCGACGTATTCGGGCGTGTCGGGGGCGTCTTCCGGGTTCACGGTGCGCTGGTAGACGTAGTCGGGCGCGTCGACCGCCGGATCTTCGAGCACTTTGCCTTCGGATGAGGTGTGCAGCAAGTTGGCGTCGACCGAGAAGGGCGCTTCGCCGCGCTTGTCTTTGGCGATTGGGATCTGGTTCTGCTCGGCGAAGGCCAGAAGTTTGGTGCGGCTCGACAGGTCCCATTCGCGCCAGGGGGCGATGACCTTGATGTCGGGGTTCAGGGCGTAGGCGGCGAGCTCAAACCGGACCTGATCGTTGCCCTTGCCGGTGGCGCCGTGGGCGACGGCATCGGCGCCGGTTTCTTCGGCGATCTCGACCAGACGCTTAGAGATCAGCGGGCGGGCGATAGAGGTGCCAAGGAGGTAGAGACCTTCATAGACCGCGTTGGCGCGGAACATTGGGAAGACGAAGTCGAGGACGAATTCCTCGCGCACGTCTTCGATGTAGATGTTCTCAGGCGCGATGCCCATCATCTCAGCCTTTTTGCGGGCCGGTTCCAGCTCTTCGCCTTGGCCGAGATCGGCGGTGAAGGTCACCACCTCGCAGCCATATTCGGTTTGCAGCCATTTGAGGATGATCGAGGTATCGAGGCCGCCGGAATAGGCAAGCACGACTTTCTTGGGCGCGGACATGACGGGTTTCCTTTCAAGTTCGCCCTGCGAGGTAGCGGTTTTCGCGGGCGCGGGCAAGATTGAAGCCCGCGTTGACCTATGCTGGCTGCGCGCCTATCGACGAATGGCAGCAAGGAGAGCACAGATGGCGGATGAATTTGCACGAAAAGCACAGGCGGCGGCAGAAGCGCTGCGGGCATTGTTCCCGGCGACACCGCTTTTGCGCAATGAGCATCTGTCGGAGCGGTTCGGCGCGGATATCTGGCTGAAACGCGAGGATCTGAGCCCGGTGCGCTCCTACAAGCTGCGCGGGGCCTTCAATGCGATGCGCAAGGTGATCCCGGGGCAGGGGGTTTTCGTCTGTGCCTCTGCTGGGAACCATGCGCAGGGGGTGGCTTTTGCCTGTAGCCATTTCGGGGTGCGCGGCGTGATTTTCATGCCGGTGACGACACCGCAGCAGAAAGTGCAGAAGACCCGGATGTTTGGCGGTGAGAATGTCGAGATCCGGCTGGTGGGGGATTATTTCGATGCCACACTGGCCGCAGCGCAGAGTTTCTGCCGGGACGAAGGGGCGCATTTTCTGTCGCCTTTCGATGATGATGACGTGATCGAGGGGCAGGCGTCGGTCGCTGTGGAGATTGCCGCGCAGTTGGGCCGGGTGCCGGATCGGGTGATCTTGCCCGTGGGCGGCGGCGGGCTGTCTTCGGGCGTGGTCAGCTATTTCGGGGATGCCTGCGACTATACATTCGTCGAACCTTCCGGGGCGCCAAGCTTTGCGCGGGCGTTGGAAGTTGGGGCGCCGGTGGATGTCTCGCCGATCGATAACTTCGTCGACGGTGCTGCGGTGGCCAAGATCGGTGCGCGGACCTTTGAACGTTTGCGCGGGGTGGACCCGGCGGATGTGGTGCACCTGCCCGAGGATCGGATCTGCGTGACGATCAACGAGATGCTGAATGTCGAGGGCATCGTGTTGGAACCGGCGGGCGCGCTGTCGATCGATGCGCTGGGTGAGGTGGCGGATCAGATTGCCGGTAAGACGGTGGTCTGTGTTGCCTCGGGTGGCAATTTTGATTTCGAGCGTTTGCCTGAGGTCAAAGAGCGGGCGCAACGCTATTCGGGCGTGAAGAAGTATTTCATCCTGCGCATGCCGCAGCGGCCCGGGGCCTTGAAGGAATTCCTGATGCTGCTGGGGCCGGAGGATGACATCTGCCGTTTCGAGTATTTGAAAAAATCGGCGCGGAACTTTGGTTCGGTTCTAATCGGGATCGAGACGCGGCGGCCGGAGAATTTCAAACCGTTTCTCGAGCAGTTGGGGCAATCGGGCTTTACCTATACGGATATCACCAACGACGAAACCTTGGCGCAGTTCGTTCTGTAAGGGCGGAAGACCGGAAGGATTCACCTTCTGGTAAGGCTTGGTGGGTTAACTCGATAGGGTCTGTCAGGATCGTGTCGCATGAAATTGGATATCCCCAGCCTTTCCGAAGCGGTGTCGACACCTGCTGTGGCGTCTTTGGTTTTGCTGGTCGAGGGGGATGAGACCCGGCGGGCCTGTCTTTCGGCCGCATTGAAGGGATGGGGATATGAGGTGGCTTCTGCCGCCTCGGAAGCCGAGGCGCTGGCCCTTTGCACGCAGCGGTGGCCTGATATCGTGCTTTGTAGTGGGGCGATATCGGGACTCGATTTTTGCAGGGCTTTTCGCGAGCTTTCACAAGGGCGCGGCAGTTATGTCATTCTGTTGGCCGACAGTCATGAGCGGGCTGTGGACTGCGCCCTTGATGCGGGGGCTGATGATGTTCTCATACGGCCCGCCGGTCTGCCGGAGCTACGCGCGCGTCTTATGGCGGGGGCGCGTTTTCTGGCCATGCAGCGGGAGTTGGCGCAGAAAAACCAGCTGATCACCGAGACTTTGGATATTCTGCGGCAGGTGCATGCGCGGATCGACAAGGATTTGGTCGAGGCCAAGAAATTTCAGCAATCGCTGCTTCGCGAGCGTTATCGCGCCATGGAGGGGGGCAATCTGTCGATGATGCTGCGCTCTGCCGGGCATGTTGGCGGGGATTTGGTGGGGTATTTCCCGGTGCGGCCGGGTGTCGTGGGGCTATTTGGCTTGGATGTGTCTGGGCATGGGATCAGTTCGGCCCTGATGACGGCGCGGCTGGCGGGGTATCTGTCGGCGGCCACGCCGGATCAGAACCTTGCGCTCACGCTTTTGCCCGGGGGGACCTACGCGGCGCGGCCTCCGGGTGAAGTGATCGCGGAACTGAATGACCTCGTTCTTCATGAGATGGAGACGGAGCATTATTTCACCCTGATGCTCGCGATTGCGGACCTTATGACCGGGGAGGTCACTGTCGCCCAGGCGGGGCATCCGCATCCTGCCTTGCTGCGCTCGGATGGGCGGGTCGAACAATCGGGCACCGGGGGTTTTCCTGTCGGGCTGCTCTCTGGGGTGGGGTTCGAGGACTATAAACTTCAGATGGCGCCGGGGGATCGTTTGTTGATCCTATCCGATGGGGTGACGGAATGCCCCGATCCGGGGGGGGAGATGTTGGGCGAAGAGGGTTTGGCCCGCATGTTGGGCGAATTGCGCCGGTTCAGCGGCCCGGCGCTGCTGAGTGCGCTGGTTTGGAAGTTGTCGGAATTCGCTGGTAGCCGCGATTTCCCCGATGATGTCTCGGGGATATTGCTTGAGTATCACGGCGAGGGTTAGCGCAGGTGGCGTTGCAGGAACAGACGATCGCCTTCATTGGCGAGGGTTGCCAGCGCCTCGCTGGCCGATAGCACCAGCGTGGCGTGATGCGGCTCTGTCGGGGCGGCGATTTGGCGCACGGGATGGGCGACATAGACGTGGCAGATCTTCTGCGCCCAGAGGTCGTAATCCTTCATATAGGTAAAGCGGCGGAAGGCGCCCAACCGGCGCGGGCGGGCGATGCGCCAGCCGGTTTCCTCCAGCACCTCGCGGTGCAGCGCTCGAAGCGGAGATTCCCCCGCCTCGATACCGCCGCCGGGGAGTTGCACCTCGGTCTCCTCCGCCATTTCCAGCGTCATCAGAAAGCGGCGTTGCAGCGGCAGAATAGCATAGACGCCGGGGCGTGGCGTGTAGCGTTGGCCGGGCTCTGGTGTCTCACCTGTACGTCGGATCATGTGCTGCCCCTTTTTCCATGGGTTGCTGCGCCTATATAGACGCGGTATGCCAAGCGGCCCCCGATAAGGAAACCCGATGACCCAAGGAACTAAAATCGCGTGGGACGATACCGTTCTGCCCTTTCAGCTTGATGATGTCGACATGCGCGGCCGCGTGGCGCGGCTTGATGGCGTGTTGGAAGGCATCCTGAAACAGCACGACTATCCGCCGCAGGTCGAAGCGCTGGTGGCCGAGATGGCGTTGCTGACCGCATTGATCGGCCAGACGATCAAACTGCGTTGGAAGCTGTCGCTGCAGGTGCAGTCCAAAGGTGCCGTTCGGATGATCGCGACGGATTACTACGGCCCCGAGAAGGAAGGCGAGCCTGCGCGCATCCGCGCCTATGCCAGCTATGATGCGGAGCGGCTGACCGACGATGCCCCGTTCGAGCAGGTCGGCGAAGGCTATTTCGCGATCATGATCGACCAAGGCCAAGGCATGACCCCCTATCAGGGCATCACGCCGCTGGCCGGTGGGTCTCTGGCCGCCTGTGCCGAAGCCTATTTCGCCCAGTCCGAACAGTTGCCGACCCGCTTTTCCCTGAGCTTTGGCAAATCGTCCGGCCCGGATGAGCCGGAGCATTGGCGCGCCGGTGGCATCATGTTGCAGCATATGCCCAAAGCCTCGCCGTTGGCGGCCTCGGGGGAGGGGAGCGGTGACATCCTCAAGGCCGATGACTTGGTCGAGGGCGATGAGGCCGAGGATTGGAACCGCGTGAACATCCTGCTCGGCACCGTTGAGGATTTGGAACTGATCGGCCCAAGCGTTCCGCCGACCGATCTGCTGCTGCGATTGTTTCACGAGGAACAACCGCGGGTCTATGACCCCCAGCCGGTGCGTTTCGGCTGCACCTGTTCCGAAGACCGCGTGCGGCAAAGCCTGTCGATCTACTCGGCCCGCGATATCGAAAAGATGACCACGGACGAAGGTCGGGTCACCGCCGATTGCCAGTTCTGCGGCGCGCATTACGACCTTGATCCGGCCACGGTCGGTTTCGACGCCAAGGCCTAAGGTGAGCGACCGGTTCCAGTCCTTTCGCGAGGCGCTTGCCCAAACCGGGGTGGAATCCTCTGATTTCGATCTGAACCCAGAGGTGACCCTCCCCGAGGGGCGCGCCCTGCGGCCTGCGGGTGTGCTCGCCCCGGTGGTGGATACCGGTGCGCGGCTGGAACTGATCCTGACCAAGCGGTCATCGGCGCTGAAACATCACCCCGGGCAGATTGCCTTTCCGGGGGGCAAGCAAGACGGCGGCGATGCGGATGTCATCGCCGCCGCCCTGCGTGAAGCGCGCGAAGAGATTGGCCTGCCGAGCGATATCGTGGATGTATTGGGCGTGCTCCCGGCTCATGAGACGGTCACCGGCTTTAGCGTGACGCCCGTGATCGGCCATGTGACGCGCGATTTTACCGTGGTGCCCGAGCCCGGTGAGGTCGAAGAGGTGTTTCGCGTGCCGCTGGACCATGTGCTCGACCCCAGCAACTACCTTGTGCATTCCCGGCGTTGGCGCGGCCAGCGGCGGTATTATTACGCCGTTCCCTACGGCCCCTATTACATCTGGGGCGCGACCGCGCGTATGTTGCGGGCATGGGCGACACGAATGAACCAATGATTCCGACCGGCACGCGCTGGCTACATGACGAAGACGCACAGCGGGTTTGCCGCGTGGTGCAGGATGGCGGGCATCCTATCTATTTCGTCGGCGGCTGCGTGCGCGATGCGCTGCTTGGCTTGCCGGATAGCGACGTCGATCTCTCCACCGAGGCGACGCCTGAAACGGTAATGGCGCTGGCAAAGGCCGCCGGGGTCAAGGCCGTGCCGACAGGGATCGACCATGGCACGGTGACACTGGTCTCGGGTGGCAAACCCTTTGAGATCACCACCTTTCGCCGCGATGTAGAGACCGATGGCCGCCGGGCTGTCGTCGCCTTTTCCACCGATATCGCTGATGACGCCCGCCGCCGGGATTTCACGATGAACGCGCTCTATGCCACGCCCGAGGGCCGTGTGATCGACCCCTTGGGCGGGCTGCCCGACCTGCGCGCGCGCCGGTTGCGTTTCATCGAGGACGCAGGTCAGCGTATCCGCGAAGATTACCTGCGCACCCTGCGCTATTTCCGCTTCATGGCGTGGTATGGTGACGCTGAAGTGGGGCCAGAGCCGGAGGCACTGGATGCCATCGCGTCGAATTTGGATGGGCTTGGGACGCTCTCGGCGGAACGTGTGGGGCAGGAGTTCAAAAAACTCCTCCGCGCGCCTGATCCTGCCCCCGCACTGGCTCTGATGCGGCAAACCGGTGCTTTGCCCGTGCTTTTGCCGGGGAGTGATGACCGGTGGATCTCCATGCTGGTCCATTTCGAACAGGGGCTTGGCCTTGGCCCCGATTGGCTGGTGCGTCTGGCCGCGCTGGGCGGGGAGGGTTTGACCGACCGTCTGCGGTTGAGCAAAGCAGAGGCCAAACATCTCACCCTGCTGCAAGAGCAGGGCTTCGCAGGGCCACCATTGCCTGAGCTTGCCTATCGTCATGGGGCGGATGTGGCCATTGGCGCGGCTTTGCTGCGGGGCTGTATGGCGGAACAGATGCCCGAAACCGCCATGTTAGAGACAATAAAAACCGCCGCGGCGGCTCGGTTTCCAGTAACGGCCAAAGACCTGATGCCCGCGTTCAAAGGCCCGGCCTTGGGCCAAGAGCTTGCCCGGCTCGAGCAGCTTTGGGTCAACTCCGGCTTCACCTTGACCCGGGCGGACCTACTGGCCCGGCGCAGCTAGGTCGACATCGTGGGGAAATTCGTCTATCCAAAGCGCATTACAAGGGAGATGGGCGAAATGTACCGCGGGATCTGGTTCAGCTAAGCTGGCATAACCATTGCCCCTTTGCGGCTCTGCTCTTGGGCGGTGCCGAACATTTTGCACGTCTATATTCAAGGTCTCCCCATGTTTCGCTTTTTCGAGAATCTCGTCGATCCCTATGTCTCCTATCGCGAGAAGGATGTGCCGCCCCAAGGGCTCTGGCCCTTTCTGCGGGACTATGCGCAGCCTTTCAAAAAGGTATTTGCCCTCGCCGGACTGATGGCGATCCTCGTCGCCGCGATCGAGGTTGGCCTGATCTACTACATGGGCCGCATCGTCGATCTGCTGGGCAGCGATCCCGCGCAGATGTGGGCGGAACATGGGACCGAGCTGATCCTCGTAGCGCTGGCCGTGCTGTTGCTGCGGCCCATGGTGCAGGCGGTCGATGTGATGCTTTTGAACAATGCGATCTTGCCGAACTTCGGCACGTTGATCCGTTGGCGGGCGCATCGCCATGTCTTGCGGCAATCCGTGGGCTGGTTCGAGAATGACTTTGCCGGGCGTATTGCCAACCGGATCATGCAAACGCCACCGGCAGCGGGGGAGGTCGTCTTTCAGGTCTTTGATGCGATCTCTTACTCGCTGGCCTATATGATCGGCGCGGCGATCCTGCTCTCTACCTCGGATATCCGTTTATTAGTGCCGCTTTTGGGGTGGTTCATCCTCTATGGCGGCTTGGTGGCTTGGACGATCAAACGGGTTGGCCCTGCGTCCAAAGCCGCGTCGGACGCGCGGTCGCAGGTGACCGGGCGCGTGGTGGATGCCTATACCAATATCCATTCGGTCAAGATGTTCGCGCATCATGATCTGGAGGTCGATTTCGCGGGCGAGGCCATCGAAGAGGCGCGGCGCACGTTTCAAGGTGAGATGCGTATCTTCACCATCATGGATGTGGTGCTCACCCTTCTCAACGGCATGTTGATCGTGGGCGTCGTCGGCTGGGCCTTGGTGTTGTGGATGGGCGCGGAGGCAAGCGTCGGTGTCGTCGCCGCTGCCGCCGCGCTGGCGCTGCGGCTTAACTCCATGACCGGCTGGATCATGTGGGCGCTGTCGAGCTTTTTTCGCGAATTGGGTGTCGTCGCCGAAGGGATGGAGACCATTGCCCAGCCCCTCGCCCTCACCGACCGCCGCGATGCGCCGCCGCTAAAGCTGACCGAAGGGCGGATTGAAATGGCGGGGCTGAGCCACCACTACGGGCGCGACAGCGGCGGAGTTCAGGACATCAATATCACCGTGCAGCCGGGCGAGAGGATTGGCCTTGTGGGCCGCTCGGGCGCGGGAAAATCGACCCTCGTGAAGCTGATACTGCGGTTCTACGACGCCGAAACCGGCGAAATCCGGATCGACGGGCAGGACATCGCACAGGTCCGGCAAGACAGTTTGCGGCGGCATATCGGTGTGGTGCAGCAGGATTCCTCGCTGCTGCATCGCTCGGTGCGCGAGAACATCCTCTATGGCCGTCCCGACGCTAGCGAGGCCGAGATGATCGCGGCGGCGAAACAGG
Source organism: Sulfitobacter sp. 1A13421 (assembly GCF_043557285.1). Classification (NCBI taxonomy): domain Bacteria; kingdom Pseudomonadati; phylum Pseudomonadota; class Alphaproteobacteria; order Rhodobacterales; family Roseobacteraceae; genus Sulfitobacter; species Sulfitobacter sp. 1A13421. The sequence continues at coordinate 355,524 of NZ_JBIFFQ010000003.1, read as the reverse complement.
CGCAGGCGCATGATTTCATCCTTAATCTGACCGATCCTGAGGGGCGCTCGGGCTATGACGCGCGTGTGGGTGAGCGGGGCGTGAAGCTGTCCGGCGGGCAACGGCAGCGCATCACGCTGGCGCGGGTGATCCTCAAGGACGCGCCGATCTTGTTGCTGGATGAGGCGACAAGCGCGCTCGACAGTGAGGTGGAGGCGGTCATTCAGGAAACACTCTATGGCATGATGGCGGGCAAGACCGTCATCGCCATCGCGCACAGGCTGTCGACGATTGCCGAGATGGACCGAATTCTGGTTCTGGATCAAGGTCGTATCGTCGAAGAGGGCAGCCATGACGCGCTTTTGCAAAAAGCTGGCCTATATGCAGCTTTCTGGCACCGTCAGTCGGGCGGTTTTCTCGCATTGGATGACAAGACGTGAGCATTTCGAACTGGATCAACCCGTTTCGCCCCGCCGAGGGGCCGCCACCGCAGACCCTCTGGGCCTTCATCCGCTGGTGCCTTGCAGGCGCTTGGCCGGTGCTCTGGCTCGCCGCCTTTCTATCTGCCGCCGCGGGCGCGATGGAGGCGGGCACGGCGTGGATTTTGGGCAAGGTGATCGATGCCACGGTCAGCGCGGGGCCGGAGCGGTTTTTTGAGGGCAGCAGTCTGGTTCTGGTCTTGGGCGCGATTGCGTTTTTCCTTGTGGCGCGTCCTGTGCTGTTTGGCCTCTCCTCGGCCTCTAACGCGATCATGGTGCAGCCCAATGTGAACCCGCTGGTGCTGTCGCGGCTGCACCGTTGGACATTGGGGCAGAACGTCAATTTTTTTGACGAAGACTTCGCCGGGCGCATTGCGCAAAAGCAGATGCAGGCCGCGCGGGCGGTGACGGATGTGGCTGCCGAGGTGATCAATGTGGTGGCCTTTGCGCTCGCCTCTCTCGTGGGGTCGGTGGCCTTGCTTTTGGCGATCGACTGGCGTGTGGCGGTTGGGTTTTCCGTCTGGCTGGTGATGTATCTGGCGCTGATCAACTGGTTCTTGCCGCGCGTGCGCAAACGGGCCGCGGGACGGGCCGGGGCGCGGGCGATGGTTTCAGGGCAGGTGGTTGATACGATCACCAACATCAAGACGGTGAAGCTTTTCGCCCATGCCGATCACGAAGACCGCGCGGCACTTTCCGCGATGCAGAGCTTCCGTGCCCGGGCCTTGGAGTTCGGCTATCTCGCCGCCGGGTTCCGTCTGGCGCTGATGAGCCTTGCGGGGCTTTTGCCGGTTCTGTTGCTGGGCGGGACGATCCTGCTGTGGCAGCGCGGATTGGCGAGCGAGGGCGATATCGTCGCCTCCGGCGCCATCGCGATCCGTATCGCGCAGATGACGGGCTGGGTCTCATTCACGCTGATGGCGATCTATTCGAATATTGGGGAGGTCGAAGACGGCATGCGCACCCTGACGCCGCGCGTGCGGCTGGATGATGAGCCTGATGCGCAGGAACTGGTCGTCGAGGCCGGAGAGATCGAGTTGCGCGATCTGGGCTTTGCCTATGGCCGTCAGACTGGCGGCATCGACCGCATCTCGCTGACCATCCAACCGGGTGAGAAGCTGGGCATCGTCGGTGCTTCGGGGGCGGGGAAATCGACCCTCGTGGCGCTGCTGTTGCGGCTCTATGAACCGGAGCAGGGCAAAATATTGATCGACGGGGTGGATACTACGACGGTGACCCAAGAGAGTCTGCGGCGCAATATCGGCATGGTCACGCAGGAGACGGCGATGTTCAACCGCTCCGCGCGGGACAACATCCTGTATGGCCGCCCCGACGCGACTGAGGCCGAGGTCATCGCCGCCGCCGAACGGGCCGAGGCGCATGAGTTTATTCAGCAACTCGAAGATCACAAAGGTCGCCGCGGCTATGACGCGCATCTGGGCGAGCGTGGGGTGAAGCTTTCGGGCGGCCAGCGCCAGCGCATCGCCTTGGCCCGCGCGATCCTGAAAGACGCGCCGATACTGGTGCTGGACGAGGCGACGAGCGCCCTTGATAGCGAGGTGGAGGCCGCCATTCAGCAAACCCTAGACCGTGTGATGGAGGGCAAAACCGTGCTGGCCATCGCCCACCGCCTGTCGACCCTGACCGAGATGGACCGCATCATGGTGCTGGACGCAGGTCGCATTGCAGAGATTGGCAGCCATGCCGATTTGCTTGCCCAAGACGGGCTTTATGCGCGCTATTGGCATCGGCAGTCGGGCGGGTTTCTGGATGTGAAGGCGGCGGAATAGGCTTTCCCAGTCGCCTTTGCCGCGCTATGGGCAGGCTATGACTGAACATGAAATCTTGCGTCTCGGCCACCACGGCGATGGCATCGCCGAAGGTCCGATCTTTGCCCCGATGACCCTGCCGGGGGAAACCGTCACCGGCGTTGTCGATGGGCAGCAGCTTCGCGATGTGCGGATTGTCACCCCCTCCGACCAGCGGGTCGCACCGCCCTGTCGCCATTTCAAATCCTGCGGCGGGTGCCAACTGCAACATGCCACGGATGATTTCGTGGCGGCTTGGAAGGTCGATGTGGTGCGCAATGCGCTTTCGGCTCATTGGTTAGAGACAGAATTTCGCCCCATCCAAACCTCCCCCGCGCAATCGCGCCGCAGGGCGACCTTTGCCGCGCGGCGGACGAAAAAGGGCGCTATGGCGGGTTTTCATGGCCGCGCCTCTGACGTGCTGATCGAGGTGCCAGGCTGTCAGTTGGTCGATCCCGCCTTGCTGCCGGGGCTGAAGGTCGCCGAAGAACTGGCGCTGATCGGCACCAGCCGAAAGGCCGAATTGGCCGTCACGGTCACCCTGTCGGAAGAGGGGCTGGACGTCTCTGTCGCCAATGGCAAACCGCTCGACGGGCCGCTGCGCCAGCAATTGGCACAGGCTTGTGAGGCTCAATCTCTGGCTCGGCTGACATGGGATGGCGAGGTAATTGCGATGCGCGCGCCGCCCGTACAGCGCTTTGGCGATGCGCCGGTCACGCCTCCGCCAGGCGCCTTCTTGCAGGCGACCCGTCATGGTGAAGCAGCTTTGCTGGAGGCGGTCAGGGACGCCGTGGGCGAGGCGGAGGTCGTGGCCGATCTTTTCGCGGGCTGCGGCACCTTTGCCTTGCCCTTGGCGCAGCAGGCGCGGGTGCACGCGGTGGAAGGCGATGCCGAGATGATCGCCGCGCTGGAAGGAGGCTGGCGTCGGGCCAAGGGGGCAAAACCGCTCACCGCCGAGACGCGCGATCTGTTTCGCCGACCGCTCCTTCCGGATGAACTGGACAGGATCGATGCCGTGGTGCTCGACCCGCCCCGCGCAGGGGCTGAGTCGCAGGTGGCCGAGATCATCCGCGCCGCGGTGCCGCGCGTGGCCTATGTCTCCTGCAATCCGGTGAGCTTCGCCCGCGATGTGCAGAACATGGTCGCGGCAGGCTATCGGCTGGACTGGGTGCAGGTGGTGGACCAGTTCCGCTGGTCGTCCCATGTGGAACTCGCCGCCTGTCTGACCCTGCCTGAAAGCTAATCCACGGCCCCATATGACGCCGCGGATCACCGCTTTTTGAGTGAAATTAATCCCTCTCTATGGTAACGCGGATAAAAAGGCCGGAATGGCCGGGGCGTTGAGGGCACAGTGATGAAACGCAGGACGATGATACTTGGCGGCACCGCTATGGTGGCGCTTGGCGCGTGCAGTAGCAGTAAGTTCAAACGCTACAACGGTCCTGAAGTGACCTATGTGGTTGTGAACAAAAGCCAACGCCGCATGATGCTGTTGCACCATAACCGCGTGCTCGAAGATTACCGGATCAAACTGGGCTTCGCTCCGGTGGGCCACAAAGCCTTTGAGGGGGATGGCCGCACGCCCGAAGGGCTGTACCGAATCGACCGTCGCAACCCGAACAGCCGTTTCCACCTTTCCGTCGGGATCGATTACCCGAATGCGCGCGATATCGAAAACGCCCGCGCCATGGGCAAAAGCCCGGGCGGCGATATCTTTATCCACGGGCAGAAAGACCCGCGGAAGAAGGAAAAGCACGATTGGACTTGGGGCTGTATCGCGGTCACCAACAAGGAAATCGAAGATGTCTACGCGATGGTGCGTGACGGCACGCCGATCCTGATTACGCCCTAAGGGCCGCTTGATACGACACCGGCCCCCGCAGGGGCCGGATCGGCTTTTTGATTAGGCAAAAATCAGTTGCCGACGACCAGCGTCCACCAGATCTTGCCACCGTTTTCCTGATGCCATGCGAAACCCATCTGGCGGCCATCGGGGGCCATCAAGATGCGGCGCGTGTCGGGTTGCTCCATCCATGCGGCGAGGGTCTCAAGCTCGGTCTCATAGGTTTCCGAGATTACCTCGCCGACCAGACCGCCGGTATAGCCCACGCGCTGAATGCGATCGATGGGCGAGGACCCGTCAGAGCCGAAATGCCAGGGGCGGTTTTGCACCGCCATATCGCGCGAATGGGTGGCGGCAGCGGCGTTCAGCTTGGCATCCAGCGCGAGCGGCGTCACCCCGGCAGAGCTGCGCAGCGCATTGACGGAGTCGAGCATGCGGAATTGGATCGTACCCGCGTCGGAGCGGCTGATGCGGTAGGTGCCGCCGGCTTTGCCGCCGGTCGTGCTGGACGGGGTACAGGCAGATAGCGCAACCGTCAGCGCCAGTAGAATGGACAGGATACGGATCATATGAGCGCTCCACGCAATGAAGTTTTTTCTGCCTTACATCGGGGCGCGTTGCAGTTCAAACGCACATAGGCATGACTCTGCCGTGCGGGCCCGGTTTCAATTGAAACTGCGTCTTTCGAGCCATATAACTGGCAATAATTAGCATAATTTCAGTTTCGGAGACGCTCCATGTCCGCTCACCGTTTTTCGATCAAGAGCCGCCGTGGCTTCCTTGCTGGCAGCGCCGCGATGCTTGCCACACCCGCTCTGGCGCAAAGCACCTCTTCCTTCAACTCCACCGCCACGACCGAGACAGAGCGTGACCTGACCGAAGCGGTCAAACGCAATGTCTCGAGTTTCCGGATGCTGGATTGGCGCCCCTATTTCAGCAACACGCGCAACGGCGCGGTGCTGGTCGATATCGACAGCCGGGCGGTGCACTACTGGTCCGAGGACCAGAGCGTTTACAAGCTCTACCCCTCATCGGTTCCGCTGACCGAAGACCTCACACGCCGTGGCCGGACCCGTGTCATCAAAAAGGTCGAGGGGCCAAGCTGGCGTCCCACGCCTTCGATGCTCAAGCGCAATCCCGAATGGCCGCCCTACGTCGGCCCCGGTCCGGACAACCCACTGGGCACCCATGCGCTGTACCTCAGCTGGACCTACTATCGTATCCACGGAACCCACGACACACGAAAAATTGGACGTAAGTCTTCCAATGGTTGCATCGGGCTCTATAACGAACATATCGCCGAACTTTTTGCCCTGACAAAGGTTGGCACGCAGGTGTTGCTTATTTGACGACATCCCCCTGATTCCTTGATGCAATAGCTGATTCCGGGTTTGCAAACTTTTGCCGATACTGTTTAGAACAGGATTACGAGGTAAGTCTTGGGTGCGTGTATGTATATGATACAGCACGCCTATTCTGGAGGTTATGTTATGAAGAAACTCGTTCTCGCCGCTGCTCTGTCCGCTGCTGCATCGACTGCTTTTGCTGGTTCGCTGGCCGAGCCGATCGTAGAAGCACCGGTCATCGTGGAAGAAACAACAGGTTCGTCCTCGGGCATCCTGGTTCCCCTGATCCTGCTGGCTCTGGTTGCCGCAGCTGTTGCTTCCGACTAATCGGAACTGACGATCAAACGGAAAAGGCGGTGCAATGCACCGCCTTTTTTGTTTTCTGCGCAAAGTTCTGAAAAAGGGGCCGCCGCAGCGACCCCAAGGCGGGGGCTTAGTCCAGCCAGCCGCCCAAGTTCTCGGTAATGATTGTGGTCAGCGTTTCGATATGCGCCGCATCGTCGTTCAGGCAGGGAATATAGGTGAAATCCTCGCCGCCTGCTTCTTCAAAGCTTTCCTTGATCTCTTCGTTGATCTCTTCCAGCGTTTCGATGCAATCGGCTGAGAATGCAGGCGCGCAGACGGCGATGCTTTTCTTGCCTGCCTTGGCCTGACGCGCGACCTCTTCAACCGTATAGGGCTGCAGCCATTCCTCGGGGCCGAACTGTGACTGGAAGGTCGTGATGATCTCGCTGTCCTGCCAGCCCAGACGTTCCTTCAGCAGGCGCGTCGTTTTCTGACATTGGCAGTGGTAGGGGTCGCCCTCCATCAGATAGCGCTGCGGCAGACCGTGGTAGGAGCAGACCAGCAGATCGGGCTTTTTGTCCTTCGCGGCATAGGCACGCTCAACCGATTGGGCCAGCGCTTCGATATAGTCGGGGCGGTCGAAATAGGGGGCCACGGTGCGCGAGGCAGGTTGCCATTTCTCTTTGGCCAGCGCGGCAAAGAAAGCGTCATTCGCGGTTGCGGTCGTGGCCCCGGCATATTGCGGATAAAGCGGGAAGAACAGTATCTTCTGGCATCCGGCGGCGACCATCGCCTCGACTTTGGAGCGGGTCGACGGGTTGCCATAGCGCATGGCGTAATCGACCATCACGTCGGCCCCGTATCGTGCTTTGAGCGCGGCTTTGATTTTGGCGGTTTGCGATTTGGTGATCGTCGCCAGTGGGCTCTCGTTCTCGGCCTCATTCCAGATGGATTTATAGGCCGCGCCGCTGGCAAAGGGGCGTTTGGTCAGGATCACCGTCTGCAACAGCGGTTGCCATTTCCACGGGCTGTAGTCGATCACCCGGCGGTCTGAGAGGAACTCGCTCAGGTAACGGCGCATCGACCAATAGTCATAGCCATCCGGCGTGCCAAGGTTGGCGAGCAGAACACCAACTTTGGGACGCGGGACTTTGGGGTGATCGCCGGGGCCGTGTTCGGGTTGGGTGGCGTCGGCTTGGGCGGATTGGGGCTGGGCTGCCTGCATGGGGGTTTCCTCGCATATCATCCGCGCAGAGATAGCCGCTTTGCCGATTGGGTCAATCGGGGAGGGGTTCCTCGCGACTATTCAACGCATCTGCGAGCCGTTGCTGCGCCGATCCGGGGCGGAGCGGCTTTTGCTGGCTTTCATCTGGTGCCCAACCGGCGAGAAAGATCATGTCGAAGGTCGCCGTGATCCGGCCCGAAGCGGCGGTGAAATGCGTGGCGTAAAGCTCGGTCGCGCGGGTCAGCACGGCGCGGCCCGTGGGGCGACGCAGGCGGGCTTGAAGGGCGTTGGTCTCTCCCATTTCGCGCAGGTCGCGCATCAGGGCCCATGCGTTTTGGTATTCAACGGTCAGCGGTTGGCTATCCGCCACTGGCAGGGCCAGTCCGGCGCGTTGCAAGAGCGCGCCGAGATCGCGCAGCTCTCCCATCGGGGCGATGCGGGGCGACAGGCCGCCGGTGATTTCGGATTCGGCCTGACCAAGGCAGGCGCGCAGCTCATGCAGGGTTTGCCCGCCAAGCGCCACGGCTTGTAACAGCCCGTCGGGGCGCAGCGCGCGGCGGCATTGGATCAACTGGCCGATGGGGTCATTCGCCCAATGCAGCCCCATGGCGTGGATCACTAGATCATGCGCCTGCGGTTCCAGCGCCAGCACCTCTGCTTCTGCCACGATCTCGGCCTTCGGAAAAGCCTCTGCCCAGACCTGCGGGAAGGCGGTCACGATGGCCGGATCGGTAAACGTTTTCTTAACCATGCTCAGACGATCCTGAACCTCTTCGGCGGCTGCCTGTTGCAGGAACATGCCCCGTGTCGTCGCGCGGGCGCGGTGCTGGGCGAGGGCCTTGGGGTCGGTCAGGTTGGGCTGTGCTGTCATGGGGAACACATAGAATGCCGCCACGGGGACTTCAAACAGCAGTGTCGCTTATCTACCCGCCGCGTTGTCTGGGCTGCGGGGGGCTTGTCGATGCGGATTTCGGCCTGTGCGGCGCCTGCTGGCGCGACACGGCTTTCATCGGGGGAACGGTCTGCGATGCCTGCGGGCTGCCCCTGCCGGGCGGCGGGGATGTGGGCTCACCCCATTGTGATGCCTGTCTCGCGATGCCGCGCCCATGGGCGCAGGGACGCACGGCACTGCTCTACCGCGATATGGGGCGCAGGCTGATTCTGGCGCTCAAGCATGGCGACCGGCAAGAGATCGCCCGCCCCGCGGCCCGCTGGATGGCGCAGGCGGCCCAAGGCATCCTGCCGCAAGAGGCGCTGATTGCGCCGGTGCCGCTGCATTGGCTGCGCTTGCTGAAACGGCGTTACAATCAATCGGCTCTACTGGCGAAGGCGCTGTCGGCGGAAACCGGGCACCGCTGGTGTCCCGATCTGTTGCAGCGGGTCCGGCATACGCCCTCGTTGGAGGGTTTGGGCCGTGCAGCCCGGTATCGGGTGTTGGAACAGGCGATCCGCGTGCATCCGCGACGGCGGCTCCGTATCATCATGCGACCGGTGATCTTGGTGGACGATGTCTTTACCTCCGGCGCCACATTGACCGCCTGCACGCAGGCCTGTCTGGCCGCCGGGTCCGGCCCCGTTTTCGTGCTGGCACTGGCGCGCGTGGCCAAAGAGACCTAGATCACTGTGCAACGTTAACTGTTCAAAGGGTGATCCTATGCAACCTGTCGAAATCTACACGTCGCCGCTCTGCGGTTTTTGCCATTCCGCCAAACGCCTGCTGACCCAAAAGGGCGCAGCCTTTGACGAAGTCGATGTGCTGTCGGAGCCAGAGCGCAAGAAAGAGATGATCCAGCGCGCCGGCGGTGCCCGCACCGTGCCGCAGATCTTTATCGGCGACGTGCATGTGGGCGGCTGTGATGAGCTTTATGCGCTGGACCGTGCCGGCAAACTCGACGCGCTGCTGCAAGACAGATGAAAATCGCGCTGCTGCAACTCAACGTCTCGGACGACCCCGCCGCCAATCTGATCGAGACCCGCGCCCTGCTGCGCGAGGCGGTGGCGGGCGGGGCCGAGTTTGTCCTGACCCCCGAGGTGACGAATTGCGTCAGCACCAGCCGCAGCCACCAGCAAGCGGTGCTTGCCTATGAGGAAGACGACACCACCCTTGCCGCCCTGCGCGAAGAGGCGGCGAAGGCGGGCATCTGGCTGCTGATCGGCTCGCTCGGTCTGAAAACGCGCGAGGGGGACGGGCGCTTTGCCAACCGGTCTTTCCTGATTTCTCCGCAGGGGGAGATCGTCGCGCGCTACGACAAAATCCATATGTTTGATGTGGATATCAACGAGACCGAAAGCTACCGCGAGTCCGCGGGCTATCGCCCCGGCGACAAAGCCGTGGTGGCCGAGACGCCTTTTGGCAAGATCGGCATGTCGATCTGCTATGACATGCGTTTTCCGGCGCTCTATCAGGCGTTGGCCGAGGCCGGTGCGCGTATCTTGACCATGCCAGCGGCCTTCTCTCCGGTCACCGGGGCCGCGCATTGGCACAGTCTGCTGCGGGCGCGGGCGATCGAGAATGGCTGTTATGTGCTGGCCCCGGCCCAGACGGGCACCCATGCCAGCGCCGCGCATAAGACCCGCGACACCTATGGGCATTCACTGGTCGTGGCCCCTTGGGGGGAGGTGGTGTTGGATGCCGGGACAGCCCCCGGCGTTTACTTTTGTGACATGGACATGGAAGAATGTGACAAGGCCCGCGCCAAAGTGCCCAGCCTTGCCAACCGCCGCCCCTTTGCCGCGCCCTGACCGGACCGAAAATGACCGACGATAAAAACACCCTTGCGATCATGTTGTTCGGAGAATTGCTGGCCGCCGACCAATCGGTGCGCAGTCGCCTGACACGGGTACTGCCGCGGGGGATGGAGATCTCGCATTTCTCGGTGCTGAACTCGCTTTCATGGCACGGCGGCGAACGCTCGCCCGCGCAACTGGCCGAGACCTTCAACGTCACGCGCGGGGCGATGACCAACACGCTGAGCAAGCTCGAATGGGCCGGTTACGTCCATATCCGCCCCGATTGGGACGACGCGCGGCGCAAGATGGTCGCGATCAGCCCCGCAGGGCGGCAGGCGCGGGATGCGGCGGTGAATGCGATCACGCCGATGATCTCCAACGTGGTGGGGGAGCTTGGCGAAGAACAGGTCCGCGCCACGCTCCCGATCCTGCGCGCGCTCAGACGTCAGTTGAGCCAGGGTTGAGGCCCGGATTAAGGCTGGCGGTGACGTAGTTCACGCTTAGATCCCGATCCGACAGCCGCCACGACCATGCGACGGGGTTAAAGACGAAACCCTTGCGATCCACCGGCTCCAGCCCGGCGCGGCTCAGCAGGTCGAAAAGCTCATCTGGGGTGATGAACTTGTTCCAGTCATGGGTGCCCTTGGGCAGCCAGCGCATCACATGCTCGGCCCCGACAATCGCCATCATAAAGGACTTTGGATTGCGGTTCAGAGTCGAACAGATGTGCAGCCCGCCGGGTTTCAGCAGGCGGCGGCAGGCGACCAGATAGTCGATGGGGGAGGCGACATGTTCGACCACCTCCATGTTCAGCACCACGTCGAATTTCTCACCGGCATCGGCCATGTCTTCGGCGGTGGTGTGGCGGTAGTCGATCTCTAGCCCCGATTGCTGCGCGTGGATCTGCGCCACGGGGATGTTGCCCGCCGCCGCATCCGCGCCCACCACTTCGGCCCCAAGCCGCGCCATCGGTTCGGACAGCAACCCGCCGCCGCAGCCGATGTCAAGGATCCGCAGCCCCGCGAAGGGGGCAGGGGCCGTCAGGTCGCGGTCGAACTCCCCCGCGATCTGGCTGGTGATATAGTCCAACCGGCAGGGGTTCAGCATGTGCAGCGGCTTGAACTTGCCGTTCAGATCCCACCATTCGGCGGCCATGGCTTCGAATTTGGCGATCTCGGCGGGGTCGATGGTTGATTGATCCGCTTGCATTCTGATCTCCCTGTGCTCTTTTGGGTTCAATGACTATATAGGGCGGCAATGGACAAGTATCCCGACCAAAAACGCGGCGCGCCGCATCTTTATCCGCCGGTTGAGCCTTTCGACCAGCGGATGCTGTCCGTAGGGCAAGGGCATCAGGTCTATGTCGAGCAATGTGGCAACCCCGATGGCATCCCCGTTGTCGTGCTGCATGGCGGCCCCGGCGGTGGTTGCAGCCCGGCGATGCGGCGGTATTTCGACCCCAAGGTCTACCGTGTGGTGCTGTTCGATCAGCGCGGATGCGGGCGCTCCACCCCGCATGCCTCGGTCACGGACAACACGACGTGGCATCTGGTTGCGGATATCGAGCTGATTCGCACCACGCTTGGCATCGACAAATGGATGGTTTTCGGCGGCTCTTGGGGCGCGACGCTTTCGCTGATCTATGCCCAAGCACACCCCGAAGCGGTGCGCCATCTGATCCTGCGCGGCGTCTTTCTGATGACGCAGGCCGAGCTTGATTGGTTTTACGGCGGCGGGGCCGGGCGGTTCTGGCCTGAGCTTTGGGCGCGTTTCGTGAACCTGATCCCCGAAGATGAGCGTGACGATCTGATTGCGGCCTATCACCGGCGGCTGTTCTCGGGCGATCTGCGGGTCGAGCAGGACTATGGCCGCGCATGGGCGGCTTGGGAGAACGCGCTGGCCTCGGTACATTCCGATGGGGTGTCGCATGGCGGGCCATCGGCCTATGCGCGGGCCTTTTCGCGGCTGGAGAACCATTATTTTACCAACAATGGTTTTTTGGAGTTCGACGGTCAGATCCTCGAACATATGGGGCGGATCGCGCATATCCCGGGGGTCATCGTGCAGGGGCGCTATGACATGATCTGCCCGCCTGCGGGCGCCTATGCGCTGGCCGAACGCTGGCCCAATGCCGACCTGCGGATGATCCGGGATGCGGGCCACGCCCTGTCGGAGCCGGGGATCAGTGCCGAATTGGTGCGCACGATGGATAGGATCGGACAGCGATGAGCGGGCGCAACTCTCTGCTGGATCGCCGGGCGCTTTTCACCACCGGTGCGGCGGCGGCCCTGTTGGCCGCGACAGGTGCCAGCGCGGGGGAGCCGCCCCGGCGCGGGGGCCGTCTGCGGCTGGCGCTTTCGGGTGCCACGCGTGACGACACTTGGGTCAAAGGCGACGGGCTGTTCATGCAGGTCGCGCGGCAGGGGATGATCTTTGACACGCTGACCGAAGTCACCGGCAATGGCATCCTCAAGGGTGAGTTGGCGACCGGTTGGCAGGCCAGCGATGGTGCCCGGCAGTGGCAGTTCGATCTGCGCCCCGATGTGCGTTTTCACGACGGCAGCCCCCTGACGGCCCGCGATGTGGTGGCCAGTCTGCGCGGTCTTCTGGCCGGGGCCGAGGTCGCCGTTCAGGACGATCTGCAAGTGCAGGTCACATTGGCGGCGGCGAATCCTGACCTGCCGCTCCTGCTGGCGCAATCGCGCTATGTGATCCGCCCCGCCCATGCGCCCGAGGCCGGGATTGGCACCGGGCTTTACCGTCTGCGGCGCTTTTCCGCCGCACGTCAGGTTTTGGCCGAACGGGTAGAGACGCATTACAAGGACGGCACCGCCGGGTGGTTCGATACGGTCGAACTGGTGTCGCTCCCCGCCCGTGAGGTGCGGGCGCAGGCGCTGAGCGAAGGGCTTGTTGATGCAGCGGATTTGCCCGCGCGGCCCCGTTACCGCGACCGGGGGGATGTGACCCTTCAGGCCGATAGTGCAGGCGGGGTCAGCGCATTGTCGGGCGATCTGCGCCAGCCGCCGAACCCCGGACGCCAAGCGCCGATGGACAACCTGCGCGCGCCCGAGCGGTGGTGGTTCGGCTGAGAGGGGTTGCAGTTTCGCCGCATTCGGCCTATATCCCCTTCAACAGCGGCGCTTTCGGGTCCACACCGAAGGCTCCACCGAATTCGTGAACGGGCCGCGCGCCCGTTTTTTTGTGCCCAGTGAAAATGGATGTCTCATGTCGAATGACCTGATCGCCAAAGCCGCCATCGACCGCCGCCTGGCCGAGATCATCACCCCGGTGATCGAGGATATGGGTTTTGAACTGGTGCGCGTGCGCCTGATGTCGGGCAAGTCCACCACCCTGCAAGTCATGGCCGACCGGCCCGAGGGCGGGATCGAAGTGGATGAATGCGCCAAGATCTCGCAGGCCATCGGCGCCGTGCTGGATGTCGAAGATCCGATCTTGGATGAGTATTCGCTCGAGGTCTCCAGCCCCGGCATCGACCGACCGCTGACGCGGCTCAAGGATTTCGACGCTTTCGAGGGCTATGAAGCCAAGATCGAAACAACCGAACTGATTGATGGCCGCCGCCGCTTTAAGGGTGAGCTGGCAGGCGTCGAGGCTGGCGAAGTGCTGATCAACGTCGAAGAAGGCACCATTGGGTTGCAATTCGACTGGCTCAGCGATGCCAAACTGGTTCTGACCGACGACCTGATCAAGGAAATGCTCCGCCAGCGCAAAGCGTCTGGTGCGATCGACGAAACCGATTTTGATGATATCGAGACTGAAGAGTCTGCTGAGGGAGACACCTAATGGCCATTACATCTGCAAACCAGCTTGAGCTGTTGCAAACCGCCGAGGCGGTGGCGCGCGAGAAGATGATCGACCCCGGTCTGGTCGTCGAAGCGATGGAGGAATCCCTCGCCCGTGCCGCCAAGTCCCGCTATGGCGCCGAGATGGACATCCGGGTCGACATCGACCGCAAGACCGGCAAGGCCACCTTCACCCGCGTCCGCACCGTGGTCGAGGATGATGAGCTTGAGAACTATCAGGCTGAGTTCACCGTAGAGCAGGCCAAGCAGTACATGGCCGACCCCAAGGTTGGCGACACTTTCGTTGAGGAAGTGCCTCCGGTTGAAATGGGCCGCATCGCGGCGCAGTCGGCCAAGCAGGTGATCTTGCAAAAGGTCCGCGAAGCTGAGCGTGACCGCCAGTACGAAGAATTCAAAGACCGCGCCGGGACCATCATCAACGGTCTGGTCAAGCGCGAGGAATATGGCAATGTCATCGTCGACGTGGGCGCGGGCGAAGCGATCCTGCGCCGGAACGAGAAGATTGGCCGCGAAAGCTATCGCCCGAACGACCGCATCCGCGTCTACATCAAAGACGTGCGCCGCGAACAGCGCGGCCCGCAGATTTTCCTGAGCCGCACCGCGCCTGAATTCATGGCCGAGTTGTTCAAGATGGAAGTGCCCGAAATCTACGACGGCATCATCGAGATCAAAGCGGTCGCCCGCGACCCCGGTTCGCGTGCCAAGATCGCCGTGATCTCGCATGACGGTTCCATCGACCCCGTCGGTGCTTGTGTTGGTATGCGTGGTTCGCGCGTGCAGGCCGTTGTGAACGAGCTTCAGGGCGAGAAGATCGACATTATTCCGTGGAACGAAGACCAGCCTACCTTCCTTGTGAACGCGCTGCAGCCTGCGGAAGTGTCGAAAGTGGTTCTGGACGAAGAAGCCGGTAAGATCGAAGTCGTCGTGCCCGAAGAGCAACTGTCGCTCGCCATTGGTCGCCGTGGTCAGAACGTGCGTCTTGCCAGCCAGTTGACCGGTCTCGACATCGACATCATGACCGAAGAGCAGGAAAGCCAGCGCCGTCAGGCCGAGTTCGAACTGCGCACCAAGCTGTTCATGGACAACCTTGATCTCGACGAATTCTTCGCCCAGCTTCTGGTTTCCGAAGGTTTCACCAACCTCGAAGAAGTGGCCTATGTCGAAGTCGACGAGCTGCTGGTCATCGACGGTGTGGACGAAGACACCGCAGGTGAGTTGCAGGCCCGGGCCCGCGATGTGCTCGAAGCGCAGAACAAAGCGGCGCTTGATAACGCCCGCGCGCTCGGTGTCGAAGACAGCCTGGTTGAATTTGAGGGTCTGACCCCCCAAATGATAGAGGCGCTGGCCAAGGACGACGTCAAAACGCTGGAAGATTTCGCCACCTGTGCCGATTGGGAACTGGCTGGCGGCTGGACCACGGTCAATGGCGAGCGTGTCAAAGACGACGGCGCGCTTGAGCCCTTCGATGTTAGCCTCGAAGATGCGCAAGCCATGATCATGACCGCCCGCGTCATGCTGGGCTGGGTCGACCCGGCCGAGCTTGAGGACGACGCGGAAGAAGACGACGTAGAAACAGACGGCGAAACCGCCGAGGAGGCCGAGGCCTAAGCGGGCCTCGGGGGTTGCACATGGGACGCGGTGGCGCCTCGAATGACCGCTTAGACGGTGCGGAACGCAAGTGCATCGCCACGGGCGAGGTGCAGCCGAAACACGGGTTGATCCGTTTCGTGGTCGGCCCGGACAATCAGGTTTACCCGGATATTCTGGGTAAACTGCCGGGCCGGGGCATCTATGTCGCGGCGGATCGTGCGGCGCTGGAATTGGCCATCAAGAAAAAGGCTTTTTCCCGCTCGGCGAAACAGCCGGTCACCCTGCCCGACGGGCTGGTCGACGAGGTCGAACAGCAGTTGGCGCGCCGGGTGGTCGAGCTGATCTCGCTCCAGCGCAAAGCGGGCAAGGCGGTCGCCGGTTACGAAAAGGTCAAGGGTTGGTTGCAAACCGAAGAGGCCGAAGTATTGATACAGGCCGTAGATGGGTCAGGGCGCGGCAAGTCCAAGCTGAGCACCCCACACTATGGTCATTACATCGGTTGGTTGACAGCCGATGAATTGGGTTTGGCATTCGGTCGCCAAACTGTGATACATGGGGCGCTCGCCTCTGGTGGACTCACGCAACGTGTTGTAGAGGAAGCCGGTAGACTTAAAGGCGTGCGCGTAAACGAGGGTGGCAACGGCCATCCGAAAGGATAGACGAGCTTCATGAGCGATAGTGACGGCAAGAAAACATTGGGTCTGCGCGGTGGCGCACGTCCGGGGAACGTAAAGCAAAGCTTTAGCCACGGGCGTACCAAAAACGTTGTGGTCGAAACCAAGCGCAAGCGTGTTGTGGTGCCCAAACCGGGTGGCCAGAAATCAACAGGTCCGGGCGCCGGGCCGATTGGCGATCCCAAGAAGCGCCCCGCAGGCATCACCGATGCCGAGATGGAGCGCCGTCTGAAGGCCGTTCAGGCCGCCAAGGCCCGTGAGGCCGAGGAAGCCGCGCAGCGTGAAGCCGAGGAAAAAGCCCGCGCCAAAGAGCGTGAGCGCCGCCGGGCCGAGATTGAGGCCAAGGAACGCGAAGAGCGTGAGCGCGAAGAAAGCCTTAAAGCCAAGGCCGAGGAAGACGCGCGCCGCAAGGCAGAGGCCGAAGCGGCCGCTGCTGCGCCCACGCCCGAACCCGCCGCTGCACGCGAGCCGGGCAACAAACCTGCGCCCGCCGCTACGCCGCGCAAAACCACCGACCGTGACCGCGACGACAGCAAGAAGCGCAGCAAAGGTGGCGACAGCCGCCGCGCGGGCAAGCTGACCGTCAATCAGGCGCTTGCCGGTGGCGAAGGTGGCCGTCAGCGTTCCATGGCGCAGATGAAACGCAAGCAGGAACGTGCCCGTCAAAAGGCAATGGGTGGTCAGGTCGAGCGTGAGAAGATCGTGCGCGACGTGCAGCTGCCGCCCGCCATCGTGGTCTCTGAACTCGCCAACCGTATGGCCGAGAAGACCGGCGCGGTGGTCAAGGCGCTGATGCAAAACGGCCTGATGGTGACCCAGAACGAAACCATCGATGCCGATACAGCCGAGCTGATCATTGAAGAATTCGGCCACAAAGTGGTCCGCGTTTCCGACGCCGACGTCGAAGATGTCATCAAAGAGGTCGAGGACGATCCGAAGGATCTGCAATCGCGTCCGCCGGTCATCACGATCATGGGCCACGTCGACCACGGCAAAACCTCGCTTCTGGACGCGATCCGCAACGCCAAGGTCGTGGCCGGCGAAGCCGGTGGCATCACCCAGCACATCGGCGCCTATCAGGTGAAAACCGACAACGGCACCGTGCTGTCCTTCCTCGACACGCCGGGCCACGCTGCCTTCACCTCCATGCGCTCGCGCGGGGCTCAGGTCACGGATATCGTGGTTCTGGTGGTTGCGGCGGATGATGCCGTGATGCCGCAGACGATCGAAGCGATTGCCCATGCGAAGGCGGCCAAGGTGCCGATGATCGTGGCGATCAACAAGATCGACAAACCCGCCGCCAATGCCGACAAGGTCCGTACCGATCTGCTTCAGCACGAAGTCATCGTCGAGAAGATGTCAGGCGATGTGCAAGACGTCGAAGTATCAGCAGCGACAGGCCAAGGTCTGGACGATCTGCTCGAAGCCATCGCGCTGCAGTCGGAAATCCTCGAACTCAAGGCGAACCCGAACCGGGCCGCCGTGGGTGCGGTGATCGAAGCGCAGCTTGACGTGGGTCGCGGCCCCGTCGCGACTGTGCTGGTTCAGAACGGCACGCTGCGTCAGGGCGATATCTTCGTCGTGGGTGAGCAGTACGGTAAGGTTCGCGCGCTGATTAACGACCAAGGCGAGCGCGTCAAAGAAGCCGGGCCTTCGGTGCCGGTTGAGGTGCTGGGCATCAACGGCACGCCCGAGGCCGGTGACGTGCTGAACGTGACCGAGACCGAAGCGCAGGCCCGTGAGATTGCCGAGTATCGTGCACAGGCCGCCAAGGACAAGCGCGCCGCTGCCGGTGCCGCCACAACGCTGGAACAGCTGATGGCCAACGCCAAGGCGGACGAGAACGTCAGCGAGCTGCCGATCTTGGTCAAAGCCGACGTGCAAGGTTCTGCCGAAGCGATCGTTCAGGCGATGGAGAAAATCGGCAACGACGAAGTCCGCGTTCGGGTTCTGCACTCCGGTGTGGGCGCGATTACCGAGACGGATGTCGGCCTTGCCGAAGCCTCCGGCGCGCCGATCATGGGCTTCAACGTGCGTGCCAATGCCTCGGCCCGGAACACGGCGAACCAGAAGGGTGTCGAAATCCGCTACTACTCGGTCATCTATGACCTTGTGGATGACGTGAAAGCGGCCGCAAGCGGTTTGCTGAGCGCCGAGATCAAAGAGAACTTCATTGGCTACGCCAATATCAAAGAAGTCTTCAAGGTCACCGGTGTGGGCAAAGTCGCAGGCTGTCTGGTCACCGAGGGCGTCGCCCGCCGCAGCGCCGGTGTGCGTCTGCTGCGCGACAACGTCGTGATCCACGAAGGCACGCTGAAAACGCTTAAGCGCTTCAAAGACGAAGTGCCCGAGGTTCAGTCCGGTCAGGAATGCGGCATGGCATTCGAGAACTACGAAGACATCCGCCCCGGCGATGTGATCGAGATTTTCGAGCGCGAAGAAGTGACCCGCACTTTGGCCTAAGCCAAGCGCTTACAAGATGAATTCCCCAGAGGCCCGGTCGAATTGCCGGGCCTCTGCTTTTGTGAAGGCCTTCTTACTGTCATCGAAACTGATCCGCGCCAGATTGACGTGCAAGGGCGAGATATCGATCAGGTTGAAATCATTCGGCTCCCCCCGCTGGCGCGAAGACAGGCTGGTGCCCGCGTGCAGTTGGATCGCCAGATGACCGTCATGCTCCGGCGCGGGATGAGCAAAGGTGCCCGCGTGCCAGATGTGCAGATGCCCCGAGAGGATCAGGTCGGCGCCGCAGTCCAAAAGCCGCCTCAGCGCGCGTTTCGCGCCCGGAATGGGCTTCTTGTGGGTCTCATTGGGGTGATCCAGCGGATGGTGGCAAACGGCGATACGCAAGGTCTTTTCCCCCCCGCACGACAAGGCGCGGCAGGCGCGGCCCAAACGGCGCAGGCCCAGTTTGCCGGTCTGCCATTTGAACCGATCGACAGTGTTGATCCCCACGGCGACAAAATCCGCTCCCTCATGCACCGGCGTAAGGTCGTGATCGATCCAACGCCGGTAATAGCGCCACGGGGCGAAAAACCGGGTAAAGGGGCGGTGCAGTGGAATATCGTGATTGCCCGGCACGCTCAGCACCGGTGCGTTGATCCGGTCGATAAAGGCCCGCGCGGCGCGATATTCCTTTTCCCGCGCCCGTTGAGTCAGGTCGCCCGAGATGATCACGAGATCGGGGTCATATCCATTCACCGCCTCTAGGAGGGGCACCAGAAGGTCGGGGCGGTCCTTGCCGAAGTGTAGGTCGGATAGGTGAATCAAACGGCTCATCGCACGGTCTTCCCAGTCGTGGAGGGCACAAAGATATGAATGGGCGAACTGGCACGGGTGAGCCGATACGGGCCGCGCATTACCGCAATCTCTCCGTCCCGCGCGACATAGCGTTTGCGCTGCTTCATGCGTATCTCAATCTCGGACCCGCAGAGCATTTCATAGTCCGTGTGGTGTTTCGCGCGACCTGTTGCCAACGCCACCGCATGGCGCAGCAGGCCGAAACGATAGGTGTCAGGGGCGACCAGCAGCACCATATCGCCGCGCGCGATGCAGTCCTGCCCATCAAGCCCCATTTGGTCCAGTTGAAAGGCGTTGTTCACCGCGAAAACGAGCGGGGTGCGCAACTGGCTCTCTTTCCCGTCGACCACGATAGTCAGTTTGAGCGAGGTGCGGAAATCCATCAAGGCTTTGATCACCGACCAATAGGCGGCGATCCGGCTGCGTCCCCAACGGCGGTAGATGCCTTCGCGCGTTTTGAGGATGGCGGGATAGGCCCCGATGCTGGCGTTGTTCAAGAAGGTCTCACCATTGATCGTCGCCACATGCACCGGGCGGCTGTCGCCAGCGGCGATGACGTCGACGGCTTCTTCAAGGTTCTCTGGAATGCCCATCGACCGCGCGAAATAGTTGAAGGTGCCTTGCGGGATGATGCCGAGCGGACGGTCGTGGTCTACCATGGCCGAGGACACGCCCGAGATCGTGCCATCCCCGCCCGCGACGGCAATGATCCCTTCGCCCCGAGACAGCGCCTCGCGCGCGGCGCTGGCAGGGTCGTTGCGTTTGTCGATATGAATGAATTCCGCCGTGATCCCATGCCGCGCAAAGGCGGAGCGGATCGTGTTTTCGGCTTGGTCACCGTCTTGACGGCCTGAACCGCGATTCAGAATGACGATAGCGCGCTTCGATGACATAAGTTCCCCTGCCAAATGCTCGGGGAAAACGCGGTGGAACGCCTATTTGTTCACCTCAATAGGCGTTCCGATGAGATTTTTCAGACAGGCTTGCCTTCGAAAATCTTCCCGTCGACTTGAACGGCCATGCGACCGCCCGCCAACATTTTTACAAAGATACCCTGAACGTAAATGGAACTTCCGATTGCGATGGTTCTCAACATGTCGGCACCCTTTCATACAGATGTTACAACTCTGCCTCAGGATGGTGCGCATTCGGTTAAAAAATCCGCAACATGCTGAGCGATTGGCGATCACTAGTGCAATTCTGCCACTCTACGCTAGAGCCAATCACGCAATATTGATATGAGCGGCACGTCTGCCTCGGGCATCGGATAGGCGCGCATTTCGTTCGGGCGCACCCATTTCAGGGTCTGCCCCTCGCGCGAAACTGGCGTGCCGCCCCATTTGCGACAGGCGAACAGCGGCATCAGAAGGTGGAAATCACTGTAGCTGTGGCTGGCAAAGGTCAGCGGGGCAAGACAGGATTCCCATGTCTCGATCCCCAGTTCCTCATGCAACTCGCGGATCAGCGCCGCTTCTGGCGTCTCTCCGGGTTCGATCTTGCCGCCCGGAAACTCCCAAAGGCCCGCCATCGGCTTGCCTTCGGGGCGTTGGGTCAAAAGCACGCGGCCATCAATGTCGATCAAGGCCGCGGCGGAAACCAGCATTGTCTTCATCTGGTCAGGACCGGTAATCGGCGTTGATGTCGATATAGCCGTGGGTCAGGTCACAGGTCCAAACGGTGCACTGCCCCTCGCCAAGGCCCAGATCGACGCCGATGGTGATGTTCTGACCCTTCATATGCGCGGCGGCATCCTCTTCAGAGTAGTCGGGGCTGCGCCATCCATCGCGCGCGACTTCGATATCGCCGAAACGGATCGACAGACGGTCACGGTCCGCTGCGGCCCCGGATTTCCCGATGGCCATGACGACGCGGCCCCAGTTGGGGTCTTCGCCCGCAATTGCGGTTTTGATCAGGGGGGAGTTGGCGATGGCCATGGCGTGGATTTTGGCTTCGTCATCGTTGGAGGCACCGGTTACGGCCACCTCGACGAATTTCTGCGCGCCTTCGCCGTCTTTGACGACCTGATGCGCGAGGTCCATCATCACGTCCCGCAGCGCCGCGTCGAAGGCTTCATTGCCCGATACATCGACACCGGAGGCGCCTGTTGCGGCCATGATCAGCGCGTCGGAGGTGGAGGTGTCACTGTCGACAGTGATGCAGTTGAACGTTGTTTCGGTATGGGTCGAAAGGCGCTGTTGCAGCTCGTCCGTCGCCAGCACCGCATCGGTAAAGATATAGACCAGCATGGTCGCCATATCGGGCGCGATCATGCCCGACCCTTTGGCGATCCCCGCGATAGAGACCGTTTTGCCGTCGATCTCGACCGTCGCGCTGCCGCCTTTAGGGAAGGTGTCCGTCGTCATGATGGCCCGGGCGGCGTCTTCGATGCCCGCGGGGTCAAGCTGGTCGTGCAGATCACCGAGCACAGCGGTAATGCGTTCATGCGGTAGGGGTTCGCCGATGACACCGGTGGAGGAGGTGAAGACCCGCGCCTGCGGCACGCCGCAGGCCTCGGCAGCGGCGGCGGTGATCGCTTCGACCGCGTCGGTGCCGCCCCGCCCGGTAAAGGCATTGGCGTTGCCCGAGTTCACGACAATGGCGGCGCCTTCGTCCGAGGCGCCGCCGATCTTGGCCTGGCAATCCAGCACCGGGGCCGCGCGGGTGGCGGAACGTGTGAACGCCCCCGCCACGGCGCTGCCCGGCGCCAGTTTCGCCAACATCACATCGGTGCGCCCTTGATAGCGCACGCCTGCGGCGATGGTGGCGAAAGTCACGCCGTCGATAACCGGCAGGTCGGGAAAACGGGCCGGGGCGAGCGGCGAGACAGCCAGGGATTTAGCCATGAGTTAGTTCAGCCATTCGATGTTGTTGAGAACGGAAGGGTCGATGCCTTCGGCCGCGCTGCGGTCAACCTCGGCGGAGTTGGTCAGGCTTTCGATCGCCTCTTGCACGTTGGTCTGGCGGATTTGGGTTTCCAGCTCTTCGCGCACGTCTTCCAGTGCGGGGGCTTCGGCGGTGCGTGTCTCGTTCAGTTTGATGACATGCCAGCCGAACTGGGTTTCCACCGGTTCCGACACGCTGCCGGCTTCCATGCCAGCGACGGCCTCTTCAAAGGCAGGCACCATCATGCCGGGGCCGAACCACCCCAAGGAGCCGCCACCGGGGCCGGAGGGGCCGGTCGATTTCTCTTTGGCAAGCTCGGCAAAGTCCGCGCCACCGTCGAGTTCTGCCTTGATCGCGTCGGCTTCTTCCTTGGTTTCGACAAGGATATGCGAGGCGTTGAACTCGGGCTCAGGCTCTGCGTCGCTGTATTGCGCGTCATAGGCCGCTTGCAGCTCTTCGTCGCTGACCGGCTCGGCCATGACGCCTTCGATCGCCTCACCGGCGGTGAGCGAGCGGGTCTCATTCTCGAGCGACAGGGTCACGCGCGGCGGCAATTCGCCGGTAAAACTGTCGGCGAGGGCCGTCTGTTGCACAAGCTGGTCCAGCAGGCCTTTGAACAGCACATCCTCGGGCAGTTGTTGATACTGCTGCGGCAGGCTTGCGCGGGCGACGATCATATGCCCGAGCGTGATTTCAGTGTCGTTGACGGTGGCAACAACCGTGTCGAGACCCGGTTCGTCCTGGGCGGCTACAGGCAGCGCCACAGCGGCGGCAAGCGCCAAAGACGACAGAAATGTGAGGGGTTTTTGCATGGTTGGGTCCAATCGCTTCCTTCGTAGCAGGGCTGCTACATTGACAGTGTATGGCACGCCCCTTACATCGCCTTATGGCGCTGAGAGGCGCGGGCTCATCCACTATCTATGGGCTGCCATGGCGCTCGGCAACCAGATCGGCGCAAGACATCATAACTTCGGCGGGAGATTACATGCTGGGTATCGGAACAATCGCCAAAAAGGTCTTTGGCACGCCAAACGACCGGAAGATCAAGGCGACCCGGCCGCTTGTGGCTCGGATCAACGCGCTGGAGCCTGAGTTCGAAAAGCTGAGCGACGAAGAGATCAAAGCGCGCACCGCGGAATTGGCCAAACGGGCCGACGGGGGCGAAAGCCTTGACGATCTGCTGCCCGAAGCCTTTGCCAACTGCCGCGAAGCCGCCCGCCGCACCCTCGGCCTGCGGGCCTTCGACACGCAGCTTCTGGGCGGCATCTTCCTGCATCAGGGCAATATCGCCGAGCAGAAGACCGGTGAGGGCAAGACCCTGACAGCCACCTTCGCGGCCTATCTGAACGGTCTCACGCATAAGGGCGTGCATGTGGTGACCGTGAACGAATATCTCGCCAAGCGCGACGCCGAATGGATGGGCAAGGTTTTCGGCGCGCTCGGTCTGACCACGGGTGTCGCCTATTCCGGCATGCCGGAGGATCAGAAACGCGCGGCCTACGCCTGCGACATCACCTATGCCACCAACAACGAGTTGGGCTTCGACTACCTGCGCGACAATATGAAGTCGAACCTGTCGGACATGCTGCAACGCGGGCATAACTTTGCCATCGTGGACGAAGTCGACAGCATTCTGATCGACGAAGCGCGGACACCCCTGATCATTTCCGGCCCGTCGCAGGACCGTTCTGAGATGTATCAGATCATCGACGCGCTGATCCCCTCGCTCACCGATGAGCATTACGAGCTGGACGAGAAAACCCGCAACGTCACCTTCACCGACGAGGGCAATGAGTTCCTCGAAGAGCAGCTGCGCGCGCGGGAATTGATCGAAGAGGGGATGACCCTTTACGATCCCGAAAGCACGACCATCGTGCACCACGTCAACCAAGGTCTGCGCGCGCATAAGCTGTTCCAGCGCGACAAGGACTACATCGTGCGTGATGGCGCGGTGACGTTGATCGACGAATTTACGGGCCGCATGATGCCGGGCCGCCGTCTCTCGGACGGTCTGCACCAGGCGATCGAAGCCAAAGAAGGCGTCGACATCCAGCCCGAGAACGTGACCCTCGCAAGCGTCACCTTCCAGAACTACTTCCGCCTATACGACAAACTCGGCGGCATGACCGGCACGGCTCTGACCGAAGCCGAAGAATTCGCCGAGATCTACGGCCTCGGCGTGGTCGAAGTGCCGACCAACGTGCCAATCGCCCGTGTGGACGAAGACGACGCCGTTTATCGCACCGCGCGTGAGAAGTATGAGGCGATGATCGAGCGGGTCAAAGAGGCCCACGCCAAGGGGCAGCCCTGCCTTGTCGGCACCACCTCGATCGAAAAGTCCGAACAGCTCAGCGCCATGCTGACCGCCGCCGGGATCGAGCACAATGTGCTCAACGCCCGCCAGCACGAGCAAGAGGCGCAGATCATCGCCGAAGCGGGCAAGCTGGGCGCGGTGACCATCGCCACCAACATGGCGGGCCGCGGCACCGATATTCAGTTGGGCGGCAACGTCGAGTTGAAAGTGCTCGACGCGCTAGATGCCGATCCTGAGGCCGACCCGGCCAACATCCGTGCGCAGATCGAAGCGCAGCACGCCGAAGAAAAGCAGAAGGTGCTGGAGGCCGGTGGTCTCTACGTTCTGGCTTCCGAGCGTCACGAGAGCCGCCGCATCGACAACCAGTTGCGCGGCCGTTCGGGCCGTCAGGGTGATCCGGGCCGCACCTCCTTCTTCCTGTCGCTCGAAGATGACTTGATGCGCATCTTCGGCTCAGAACGGCTTGAAAAAGTGCTGACGACACTGGGTCTGAAAGATGGAGAAGCCATCGTGCACCCATGGGTCAACAAATCGCTGGAGCGCGCGCAGGCCAAGGTCGAGGGCCGCAACTTCGACATTCGTAAGCAGCTGTTGAAGTTCGACGACGTGATGAACGAGCAGCGCAAGGTGATCTTTGGCCAACGCCGCGAGATCATGGAAGCCGACAACCTCAATGAGATCGTCATCGACATGCGCGAGCAGGTGATCGACGATCTGATCGACACCTATATGCCGCCCAAGACTTATGCCGATCAGTGGGACACCCAAGGTTTCTATGCCGCGGTGATCGAACAGTTGAACGTCGACGTGCCGATCATTGCATGGTGCGAAGAGGACGGCGTGGATGACGAGGTGATCCGCGAACGTCTAATGAAAGCCACGGATGAGCTAATGGCCAAGAAGGCCGAGGCCTTTGGCGAAGAGAACATGCGCAACATCGAGAAACAGTTGTTGTTGCAAGCCATCGACACCAAATGGCGCGATCACCTGCTGACGCTCGAACATCTGCGTTCGGTCGTGGGCTTCCGCAGCTACGCGCAGCGCGATCCGCTGAACGAGTATAAGAACGAAGCCTTCCAATTGTTCGAGACGATGCTCGACAGTCTGCGGCAGGACGTGACCCAAAAGCTGGGCCAGATCCAACCGATGAGCGAAGAGCAGCGCCGCGAGATGATGCAGGAAATGGCCGCCCGTCAGGCTGCCATGCAAGCTGCGGCGAGCGAGGCGGCGGATGAGGCCTCTGAACACGCCGAGGCCGCAGCCCCCGGCTTTGACGAGAACGATCCGTCCACATGGGGCAACCCGGGCCGGAACGATCCCTGCCCCTGTGGCTCCGGCAAGAAGTTCAAACACTGCCACGGCCAGATCACCTGAGCGGCGTCACCTTTTCGCCCATAACTTGGCGTTTCAGGGCCATACCCCGGCCCTGATCCGCGCCCATAAAGTCTCTAACGAATCCGTTGAAGGAGACTTGTCATGTGGCGCACGAAAGAAATTTTGACAGCTGTCGGCACTCTGGCCTGTGCGGTGGGCATTGGCTATGTCATGCAAAGCTCCGACACCGCGCAGCAGCGCTATGGCGCGGCTGAGGCGCAGCGCCCGGTGGCCGACAATGGCGCGTTGCTTGAGGTTGAAGGCATCACCCTGACCTCTGCCGCGCTCGACAGCCCCATCGCGCTGCCGACATTGGATGACCGCGTGATCAAGGCCGCAGCGCCCCAAAGCCTGCCGCCCGCCCCGGAAAGCCACGGCGCCGCGATCCCCGCGACCTGCGATATCATTGCCGAAGCGGATGCCGTTGCCGCCGCGATGGCGAAACTCACCCTCGATGCCGCCTGCCTGCCGAATGAGCGGCTGACCGTGCACCACAACGGGATGATCTTTACCGAAGTGACCGATGACCAAGGGCAGTTGTCCGTCACCGTCCCGGCCTTGGCGGAAGAGGCTGTTTTTATCCTCGCCTTCGGCAACGGTGATGGCGCGGTGGCGCAGACTTCGGTCCCTGAACTCTCTGATTTCAACCGCGTCGTGCTGCAATGGAAAGGCACGGCGGGGTTTGAGCTTCACGCCCGCGAGTTCGGCGCGGATTACGGCGAGGCGGGCCATGTCTGGTCTGGTGCGCCGCGCGATATGACTGCCGCCGTACTGGGCGAAGGGGGCTTCATGACCCGCAATGGCGACATTGAGGCTTCTGAGCCGCTGATGGCCGAAGTTTATAGCTTCCCGGTCGCCAAAGCGGCGCAGGAGGGCGATGTCGCGCTCAGCGTGGAGGCTGAGGTGAGCGAGGCGAACTGCGGGCTTGAGATTGAAGCACAGGCGCTGGAACTGCGCGGCGATGATCCGGTGAAAACCCAAAACCTGACCCTCGCCGTGCCGGACTGTGACGCGGTCGGCAACTTTCTGGTGTTGAATAATTTGCTCCAAGACCTGAAAGTCGCGCAGAACTGACGCAACCGGGTAGGTCTAGATGAACGGGTTGAAACGTGCGGCGATCAGCGCCGCACTTTTGCTTTTTACGACGGGCGCATCCGCAGCGCAGGACATCGCACTGACCTCGCGCGATGGCAGTGTCGAACTCAGCGGCACCCTGCTGGGGTTCGACGGCGAATTCTACCGCGTCGAGACGGACTATGGCGAGTTGACCGTCGACAGCAGCGGTGTGTCCTGCGCCGGGCCGGGTTGCCCCAACCTTGCGGATTTCGTGGCCGAGGTGCGCTTCTCGGGCTCCGCCACCATGGGGGCGGTGCTGATGCCCGCGCTGATCGAAGCCTTTGCCGCGCGGCAGGGCTATACCGTCAGCCGTGAAGAGGGGGACAGCGGGCGCTTCGCGCTGCTGCTCTCGCGTGAGGATGACGGCAAGCTTGCCGCGCGGTTCGATTTCCGGGCGAGCAATACCAACGAAGGCTTTGCCGATCTGCTGGCGGATGAGGCCGATGTCGTTATGGCCTTGCGCGAGGTGCGCCGCGAAGAGCGGATCAATGCCCGCGAGGCGGGCTTGGGTGATCTGACCGGTGCCAATCGCAGCCGGGTTCTGGCGCTTGATGCGGTGGTGCCGGTGGTCGCCCCGTCCAACCCGGTGAAACAAATCTCGCCGCTGACATTGGCGCGGGTGTTCTCAGGCGAGATCAAGAATTGGCAGCGCCTCGGCGGGCCGGACGCACCGATTGAGTTGCATCTGCCCACCGCCGACAGCGGGTTGAGCCAAGCCATCGTGGATCAGGTGCTCACCCCCGCCGGGCTGGAACTGAGCGCCGATGTCACCCGTCATGCCATGCCCGATGCGCTGGCCGAAGCGGTCGCGCGGGATGTTTTTGCCCTTGGCATCACTAGCTATGCCGAACAGGGGGAGACCGAGGTGCTGACCCTTGGCGGCAACTGCGGTTTTGCGCTGGATGCCGCACGGCGCACGATCAAAACCGAAGACTACCCGCTGACCGCGCCGATGTTCCTGTATTTCCCCGCCCGACGCTTGCCGCTGATCACGCGCGAGTTTCTGGCCTTCACCCGTGGCCCTTCGGCCCAGATCGTGATCCGCCGGGCCGGTTTCGTGGATCAAACGCCCGAGGAAATCCCGGTTGAGGAGCAGGGCAACCGCTTTGTCAATGCGATCATCACGGCGGGCGCGGAAACGCCGCTGGAAGAGTTGCAGCGTATGACAGCGACGCTGGTGCCGATGGCGCGGCTCACCACCTCTTTCCGCTTCGAGGCCGGGTCGATCCGGCTTGATGCGCAGTCGCGGTCCAACGTGCAGCAATTGGCGCGGGCCTTGGAGCAGGGGCAGTATGATGCGCGGCGGCTGATGTTCGTGGGCTTCAGCGATGGCGAGGGGGCCGCGCGGGCCAATCGCGAAATCGCCCTGCGCCGGGCCGAAGCGGTGCAGCGCGCGGTCAGCGCGGCTGCGGTCACGGCCAATCTGTTGCGCATCGATCTGCGGGTCGATGCCTTTGGGGAGGCGATGCCGATTGCCTGTGACGACAGCGAATGGGGCCGTCAAGCAAACCGGCGAGTGGAGGTTTGGGTGCGCTAGGCACACCCCGCTATAGATGCCCCTCACTGCGAAAGCTGAGCTCGCGCGATTTTCCGATGATCAGGTGGTCATGCAGGGTTAGTCCCAAGGCGTCACAGGCGGCGGCGACCTGCCGGGTCATGTCAATGTCTGCGCGTGACGGGCTGGGATCGCCCGAGGGGTGGTTATGCACGAGGATAATCGCGCTGGCGTTCAACTCAAGCGCGCGTTTGGCAACCTCACGCGGATAGACAGGGACATGGTCAACCGTACCCTTCGCCTGTTCTTCGTCCGCGATGAGGATGTTCTTCCGGTCGAGGTAAAGGACGCGAAACTGCTCCATCTCCAGATGGGCCATGGTGGTGTGGCAATAGTCCAGCAGCGCATCCCAAGAGGACACGACATGGCGCTGTAGGACCTTCGCCCGAGCCAGTCGCTGGGCCGCAGCTTCGACGATCTTAAGCTCGACAATCACCGCTTCGCCGACGCCTTTGACATCGCGCAGACGGGCGGCGGGGGCGGTGATGACGCGGTTGAAGTCGCCGAACCGGTCCAGCAGTTCGCGGGCCAGCGGTTTCACATCCCGGCGCGGGATGGCACGGAAGAGGACAAGCTCCAACATCTCGTAATCCGGCATGGCCGCCGCGCCGCCGTCGATGAAACGGCTGCGGAGGCGTTGGCGGTGATCCGCGATATAAGAAGGTTGCTTGCCCGTATTGGACGGCGGGCTGTGCGCTTCGTCCAGCAGATAGGGGAGGGGCTGATCAGCCAATGTTCTCGGGGCACGGGTCATGCCCGGAGTGTCGCGCCAAAGTGGTTATTATTCGGTTAACGGACGGTTAAAACTTCGTTCGCCACGCTGCCGAAAAAGGGGAGCCGCATCCACGGCTCCCCCCGATGGTTAACCCTTCATCGAATCCCAGAAGGATTTGACGGAGGAGAAGAAGTTGCTGCTTTCGGGGTTGTTGTTCTGGGCCTCGCCCTCGAACTCGCGCAGCAGTTCTTTCTGCCGGTTGGTCAGGTTCACCGGGGTCTCGACCGCCAGTTCGATGATCATGTCACCCACGCCACCGCCACGCAGCGGCGGCATGCCCTTGCCGCGCAGACGCATCTGACGGCCCGATTGGCTGCCCGCGGGGATCTGCACGCGGCCACGGCCCCCGTCGATGGTGGGCACTTCGATATTTCCACCCAAAGCGGCAGCGCTCATCGACACCGGAACACGACAGAAGAGGTTCGGCCCGTCGCGTTCGAACAACTCGTGATCGGCCACCTCAATAAAGATGTAGAGATCACCGGACGGCCCGCCACGCATGCCCGCTTCGCCTTCGCCAGCGAGACGGATGCGGGTGCCGGTTTCGACGCCCGCGGGGATGTTGACCGAGAGCGTGCGCTCTTTCTCAACCCGGCCCGCGCCGCGGCATTTCTTGCAAGGATTCTTAACGATCTGCCCCATGCCGGAACAGGTCGGGCAGGTCCGCTCGACGGTAAAGAAACCTTGCTGCGCGCGCACCTTGCCCATGCCCGAACAGGTGGGGCAGGTCGAAGGTTCCGCGCCGCCTTCGGCACCGCTGCCGTCACAGGCGTCACATTGGACGGAGGCCGGGACGGTGATCGACTTTTGCATGCCCGAAAAGGCATCTTCGAGCGAGATGCGCAGGTTGTAGCGCAAATCAGCCCCGCGTGCGGCACGTCGTCCTCCGCCACCGCCACGTTGGCCCATGAAGTCACCGAAAAGATCGTCGAAGACGTCGGAAAAGGCCGAAGAGAAATCGCCCTGACCGCCGCCCATGCCGCCGCCGGGACGCCCGCCGCCCATGCCACCTTCAAAGGCGGCGTGGCCATAGCGATCATAGGCGGCTTTCTTGTCACCGTCTTTGAGCACATCATAAGCCTCGCCCACTTCTTTGAACTGGGCTTCGGCTTGGGGGTTGTCTTTGTTGCGGTCGGGGTGGAGGTCCTTCACCTTGCGGCGATAGGCTTTCTTGATCTCGTCGGCAGAGGCCCCTTTGGCAACGCCAAGCACCTCGTAGTAGTCACGTTTTGCCATGGGTTATCATGCTCCTGCGCTGGAACGTGATAGGCCGGCCCGTCTGACGGACCGGCCCTTTCACAGGTTCCGTTTCACACGCTTACGCGCGCTTGTCGTCGTCCAGATCTTCGAACTCGGCATCAAGGATGTCGTCATCGCCACCTTGGGCTTGCTGAGCATTCGAAGGCTGCGCCGTGTCTTCGCTGCCGCCCTCTTCCTGAGCGGCCTTATAGATGGCTTCGCCCAGTTTCATGGCGGATTCGGTGACGTTCTGGATGCCGTTCTTGATCTTGTCGGCGTTGTCTGTTTCCAGCTCGTCTTTCAGCGCGGCAATGGCCAGTTCGATCGCTTCGACGGTGGTCGGGTCGACCTTGTCGGAATGCTCTTCCAGTGACTTCTCGGTCGAGTGGATCAGCGATTCCGCCTGGTTCTTCGCTTCGATCAGCTCGCGACGGGACTTGTCCGCCTCGGCATTCTCTTCCGCGTCTTTGACCATCTGTTCGATGTCCGCATCCGACAGACCGCCCGAAGCTTGGATCGTGATCTTCTGCTCCTTACCGGTGCCTTTGTCGAGCGCGCCGACCGACACGATGCCGTTGGCGTCAATGTCGAAAGTCACTTCGATCTGCGGCATGCCGCGCGGGGCAGGCGGGATGTTCTCAAGGTTGAAGGCACCGAGCATCTTGTTGTCGGCAGCCATCTCACGCTCACCTTGGAAGACCCGGATGGTCACGGCGTTCTGGTTGTCTTCGGCGGTCGAGAAGACCTGAGACTTCTTCGTCGGGATCGTGGTGTTACGGTCGATCAGACGGGTGAAGACACCACCGAGCGTCTCAATACCGAGGGACAGCGGAGTCACGTCGAGCAGGACCACGTCCTTCACGTCGCCTTGCAGAACACCGGCCTGAATGGCGGCACCAAGGGCCACGACTTCGTCCGGGTTCACACCCTTGTGCGGCTCCTTGCCGAAGAATTTGGAGACCTCTTCGGCCACCTTCGGCATACGGGTCATACCACCCACGAGCACGACTTCGTCGATGTCGGACGCGGACAGGCCGGCATCCTTCAGCGCGGCGGCGCAGGGCTTCATCGAGGCTTTGATCAGGTCACCAACGAGGCTTTCCAGCTTGGCACGGGTCAGCTTCATGACCATGTGCAGCGGCGAGCCATCCTTGCCCATCGAGATGAAGGGCTGGTTGATCTCGGTCTGGCTGGAGGAGGACAGTTCGATCTTGGCCTTCTCTGCCGCTTCCTTCAGACGCTGCAGCGCCATCTTGTCTTGCGTCAGGTCAACGCCGTTGGCCTTTTTGAACTCTTCCGCAAGGTAGTTCACGATGCGCATGTCAAAGTCTTCACCACCAAGGAAGGTGTCGCCGTTGGTGGATTTCACTTCGAACAGGCCGTCGTCGATCTCAAGAATGGTCACGTCGAATGTACCGCCGCCAAGGTCATAGACCGCGATGGTTTGCGTGTTCTCTTTGTCGAGGCCGTAGGCCAGCGCGGCAGCTGTCGGCTCGTTGATGATGCGCAGCACTTCGAGACCGGCGATCTTGCCGGCGTCTTTGGTGGCCTGACGCTGGGCGTCGTTAAAGTAGGCAGGCACGGTGATAACCGCCTGAGAGACTTCCTCACCCAGATAGCTTTCTGCGGTTTCTTTCATCTTGCCGAGGATAAAGGCCGAGATTTGGCTTGGGGAGTATTTCTCACCCTTGGCTTCGACCCATGCGTCGCCGTTGCCGCCGTCGATGACGTTGAACGGCATGTTCTTTTTATCTTTGGCCAGATCCGCATCGTCGTTGCGGCGGCCGATCAGGCGCTTGACGCCAAAGACTGTGTTTTCGGGGTTGGTGACCGCCTGGCGTTTCGCCGGCTGGCCGACAAGGCGTTCATCGTCGGTGAAGGCGACGATCGACGGCGTGGTGCGCGCGCCTTCGGCGTTTTCGATCACACGCGGCTGGCTGCCATCCATGATGGCGATACAGCTGTTGGTGGTGCCAAGGTCAATACCGATTACTTTGGACATGTTTCGATCCCTCTTTGAATCTAAGGCGATGACACGAGGCGCGGACCCGTTTTGGCATCCTGCCCCGATCTGTTGACATCGAAGACCACGTGCCTTCGACGGTTCGGAGCGTATATAGGGAGGGTATTTGCACCCTGCAACCATTGGCTGGTCTGGATGGTCGCGATTCCGTGATGTTTTTGCTAAACGAGTGAGGAAGAACGAAAAATGACTGCTTTGCGCCTCCGGGGCTTTGATATTCACAAGGAATTTCTGGGCAGAGCGGCCCAGCAAGAGGTGCTGGAGGCGGTGCGCGGCGTGGTGCGTCAGGCGCCGTTCTTTCGCCCCGAAGTGCCGCGCGGCGGGCGTATGTCGGTCCGGATGAGCGCGGCAGGGCGCTATGGCTGGTTTTCGGATCGGCGCGGGTATCGTTACGTCACCGAACATCCCGACGGCCAGCCTTGGCCCGAGATCCCGGCGCCGATTATGGCGATTTGGGATCAGTTGACCGGGTTGGAGCGCCGCCCGGAATGCTGCCTGATCAACTACTACGATGCCGATGCGCGTATGGGGCTGCATCAAGACCGGGACGAGGCGGATTTTCAGTGGCCTGTGGTCTCAGTCTCTCTGGAGGATGATGGGTTGTTTCGGATCGGCAACCTGACCCGAGGGGGCAAGACAGAATCGATTTGGCTGCAATCGGGTGATGTGGTGGTGATGGGCGGTGATGCGCGGCTGACCTATCACGGCGTGGACCGGATCAAACCCGGCACCTCGACATTGCTGCCCAAAGGCGGGCGGATCAACTTGACGCTGCGCGTGGTGGAGTGACGTTTTCTTTGTAAGAAAACGGAGACGGACTTTTTCAAAAAGTCCGTCGCTTCAGTGGCTAAGCGAACAACACCCTGTCTGATGTTGCCAGCCATCATTTCCCTGCAAAAGGAAGTCGACCGTCAGCCCATAGGCGCGATCCGACATGCCATCGCTACAGGCGCGCGCCGTGAGCGTAGCGATGGCCGCGCCCTGCGGCCCCTCGGCGATCATGTGAAAACTGTCGCGCCGCCCCTGCGCCGGGCCAGACTGCGTAATGCGGTAAGCGTGCGGGCTGTCCGCCATGGCGGCATAGCTCAACGTCTCGCCGGTCACCTCAAAAGACCAAAACGGCTCCGTCCCGCCGCAATGGGCCACGGGTGGCATCGCACCGGCCCATTGGCCCGCTTGCCGGGTGAGGAAACGCAGAGAGACCCAGCCGCTCCCTTCGCCCGTGTTGACCAAGCCCCAGCCGTGATGGTCATCGGGGTGGATCACTTCGATGTTCCGGGTGTCAGGCTCAAAGCTGCCGATGATCGGGGCATTGGCACTCGGGGCTTGGCGAATGTTCAACACGTCATCCGCCGCGACACCGCTGACGTCATGCAGGGCGGGCCATGCATCCTGCGTCGCCCAGACAGGCAATGCCCAAAGGCAGAGGAAGAGCGCCAGAAGTCTCATCGCCGGGCGTTCCAACTGATCGACGCATGGCGGCGGGTATAGAATTCGCCCATCAGCCCAATCATCAAAAGCACCAGACCCACCCAAAGCGGATATTCCCAACTGGTGTAGCGCGGGTTGTAATTGATGAAGGCAAAGCCGCGCGCTTGGTCGATGCTGTGAAACAGCGGGTTCCAGTCAAACATCGCCAGCATATAGCCGGGCAGGGAGTTGGCGAGGAACATCTTCCCCGAGGCGATCATATTGGCGCGTTGATAGACGGTTGAGAAAATCGTCACGAAGGACGGAAACCACGGTTTGATCGCCAGCATCACCAGCCCAAGCGCGCAGCCGGTAAACCACGCAGTCAGCATCATGCCAAAAGCGGCAAAAGGCTGATCTATGGTGATCGGGGTGACCGCCACATGATAGATGAACAAGATCACGAAGAGCGACAGAACTTGGATATAGAGCGATCCCACCGCCGCTGACGCGATGGCGATGATCGTGTTCATCGGGGCGTGCTGCATCATCGGGCTTGCCGGTCCCTCAGACCCCGCGACCGCGCCCAAAGCTTTCACATGGGTGAGGTAGAGGAAAATCCCGGACATCAGATAGATGAGGAAGTCACCCCGCACGGCGGAGCCGCGCATCCCGAGGATTGAAAACATCACATAGAAGGCCACTACGAACATCACCGTTTGCAGCATGTTCATCGCGATGGCGATAAAGGCATTGTTGTGCTGTTTGCGCACGTTGCGCACCACGGAATGGTAGACCAGTTCCGCGATGGCGAGGGCAGAACCGATGCCGGATTTCGGCTTTCTGGAAGACTGGAACATGCGCGCGTCCTTGACGAAGCCCTAGCGTGGCACGGAATTCTTGCTGTTCCGTTAGCTCCGCAGCATAAGGGAAACAGTGAATTGAAGCAACGACAGCCCGCAGGGCCGGAGGCAAAATGGATTACGAGAAACTGGTCGCGGAAATGCGGCGGCTGGCATTGGAAGCCGGGGACAAGATCATGGAGATCTACGGTCAGGACGATTTCGAGGTGAAATCGAAATCCGACGACAGCCCCGTCACCGCCGCCGACGAAGCCGCCGATGCGATCATTTCCGACGGGCTCCGCGCCGCTTTCCCCGATGTGATGTTGGTGACCGAAGAGCAGGCTGCGACCCATTCCGCCAAGGGCGATACCTTTCTCATCGTCGATCCGCTGGATGGCACCAAAGAGTTCGTCCACCGCCGCGGGGATTTCACGGTGAACATCGCGCTGGTCGAAGGCGGCGTGCCGACGCGCGGCGTGGTCTATGCCCCCGCCAAAGCCCGGATGTTCTTTACCCAAGCCGACGGCCAGTCGGTCGAAGAGTCCGGCGCATTCGACAAAGGGCAGGTGGGCGAAACCAAAGCGATTTCAGTCTCTAACCCCGACAATGCGGCCCTGATGGTCGTCGCCTCCAAATCCCACCGCGATCAGGCGACCGATGATTACATCGGTAAATACACTGTGCGGGACATGACTTCGGCGGGGTCGTCGTTGAAATTCTGTCTCGTCGCGACGGGAGAGGCCGATCTCTACCCGCGTTTGGGCCGCACGATGGAGTGGGACACCGCCGCGGGCCATGCGGTGCTGAACGGGGCAGGCGGCGCGGTGGTGCGCTTTGACGACCTCTCGCCCCTGACCTACGGCAAGGAAGACTTCGCCAACCCTTTCTTCATCGCCCATGCCCCGGGCCTTGAGTTGAAGGCGGGTTGATGTCTGTCCTGATCGTCATCCCCGCCCGCTATGCCTCCACCCGCTATCCCGGCAAGCCGCTGGTGGCGCTCACCGGGGCATCGGGCGAGAAACAGACCCTGATCGAACGCAGTTGGCGGGCCGCCAGCGCGGTGTCGGGCGTCGACCGCGTGGTGGTGGCCACCGACGATGACCGCATTCGGGAGGCCGCCGAAGGCTTCGGCGCCGAGGTCGTGATGACCTCGGAAAGCTGCGCCAACGGCACCGAACGCTGTGCCGAGGCCCATGCCGCATTGGGTGGGGGCTATGACATCGTGGTCAACCTGCAAGGTGACGCCCCGCTGACGCCGCATTGGTTTGTCGAAGGGCTGGTGCAGGGGTTGAAAGACAACCCCGAGGCTGAGATCGCCACCCCGGTTCTGCGCTGCGACGGGGCCACGTTGAACAGTCTTCTGGCTGACCGCAAAGCGGGCCGCGTGGGCGGCACCACGGCGGTTTTCGGCGCCGACAATCAAGCGCTCTACTTCTCGAAAGAGGTCGTTCCCTACACCGGAAAGCCCTATGCAGAGACGGATATGACCCCGGTCTTCCACCACGTCGGCGTCTATGCCTACCGCCCCGCCGCGCTGGCCCAATACCCAAGCTGGCCGGTCGGCCCCTTGGAGCAGTTGGAGGGGCTGGAGCAGTTGCGTTTCCTCGAAAACGGCCGCGCCGTGCTTTGTGCGGAGGTCGAGGCTAAGGGCCGCGAATTCTGGGAGTTGAACAACCCCGAAGACGTGCCAAAGCTCGAAGCCATGATGGCGAAAATGGGTCTGGAATGACCCCCACCCCCGTCAGTGCCACGCTGGAAAGCGGCGTGCCTGTCAGCATCGTGATCGTCAGCCGGAACCGGCCCGAAGCATTGCGGCGCTGCCTGACGGGGGTGGAACAGCTTCAATATGCCCCTTTCGAGGTCATCATCGTGGCTGATCCCGCCGGGATCGCCGTGGCCCGCGCCAAGCATTTCGCCGGGGCGTTGAAACTGGTCCCTTTCGACAGGCCGAACATCTCTGCCGCGCGCAACCTTGGGATCGCCGAGGCCGCGGGGGAGGTCGTGGCCTTTATCGACGATGACGCGGTGCCCGAGCCGCAATGGCTGCGCCACCTGCTGGCACCTGCCCAACAGCCCGAAGTCGCGGCAATGACCGGTTTCGTCCGAGGGCGCAACGGCATCTCGTTCCAATATCGCGCGCGCCGGCTAAACGGTTTCGGAGAGCCGGAAGACCTTGATGCCGATCCTCTATCCCCCAGCATTCTGCGCCCTCCGCCGGGTGGGGCGATCAAGACCGAAGGCACCAATATGGCTTTTCGGCGCGAGGTTTTGGTTGAGATCGACGGCTTCGACCCGGCCTTTCGCTATTATCTAGACGAGACCGACCTGAACATGCGGCTGGCGCGGGCGGGCCATGCCACTGCGATCGTGCCACTGGCGGAGGTTCATCACGGATACGCCGCTAACGCGATGCGCAGCGCCAACCGCGTGCCGCGCGATCTTTTCGATATCGGGGCCAGTTGGGCCGTATTCCACCGCAAACATTTGCCCGCGCAGGATCGTGCCGCCCATTGGGCGCATCTTCGCGCAGCAGAGCGCCGCCGTATGCTGCGCCATCTTGTAACCGGCGGGCTGGAACCGCGTGATGTCACAAAGCTGCTGCGCCGGTTGGACGAAGGCCATGCCGAAGGGGTGAAGCGCCCCATCGCCAGCGCCACCCTGCCGCGCGATCCCAACAGCGCTTTCCGCCCTTTCCCCGCCCGCGCACGGCGCAGCGTCGCCATGTTCACCCGGCCCATAAAACTGGCACAAGACCGGGCAAAGGCCGCAAAACGGGCGCTAGCTGGGGAGATCGTGACCCTGATCAACCTTTCGCCGACCGCGCTTTATCATCGCGTTGCCTTTGATCCGACCTACGCTATTTGGCTGCAAACAGGTGGAATATACGGAAAGTCCACACGGGATGACGCGGTTTTCCGCTTAGCTCGGCGCCTCGACAGGCTGCAAAGGGAAGTTAAGCGAGTTGCCAGACAGCGCGGTTTCGGCGATGATCATCGCCGGTAGGAAGACGCAGGTAAATTGACCGGGGCGTTCTGTATATTTCGAATAAGTTGTAAGGATTAAAATGCGCAAGAAGGTTACAAAAGCGATTTTCCCGGTTGCAGGCATGGGGACACGCTTTCTGCCCGCCACCAAATCGGTGCCGAAAGAGATTATGACTCTCGTTGACCGGCCTTTGGTTCAATATGCAATCGATGAGGCGCGCGCCGCTGGGATCAAAGAGTTCATCTTCGTAACCTCACGCGGCAAAGGCGCGCTGGAGGATTACTTCGATCACGCCCCGCAGCTTGAGCAGGAGTTGCGCAAAAAGGGCAAGACCGAGCTTCTGGAGACACTGCAAAGCACGAATATGGACAGTGGCGCAATCGCCTATATCCGCCAGCACAAGGCGCTGGGCTTGGGCCATGCGGTCTGGTGCGCGCGCCGTTTGATCGGCAATGAGCCCTTTGCAGTGATGCTGCCGGATGACGTGATCGCGGCGGAGAAACCTTGTCTTCAACAGATGGTCGAGGCCTATGAAGAAACCGGCGGCAGCATGGTCGCCGCGATGGAGGTGGAGCCTTCCCGCACGTCCTCTTACGGCATTCTCGATACCAGCGAAGAACGCGGTGATCGTGTGAAGGTCAATGGCATGGTTGAAAAGCCTGCCGTCGACGAAGCACCATCGAACCTCGCGGTGATCGGGCGCTATATTCTGGCGCCGACCGTTTTGAAGAACCTGAACAAGCTGAAATCCGGTTCGGGCGGTGAAATTCAATTGACCGATGCGATCGCGCAAGAGATTGAGCAAGACCGCGATGTCTATGGCTTCCGTTTCCGCGGGCAGCGGTTCGATTGCGGCTCTAAAGCGGGCTTTCTGCAAGCGACCGTGGCCTTCGGCCTCGCCCGTGAAGAATTGCGCGACGATCTTTCGGCCTATCTGCAAAGCATCTCGCAAGTCGACCGCGCGGCGCAGTAAGGGCGCAAAGCGGACCTTTGCAAAAGCCTCAGTCTCCCCCCGCGCGGCTGTTGGACCTGACGCGCAGTTTGCGTCGGGCCGGGCGGGGCGCGACGGGGGTGGATCGGGTCGAACTGGCCTATCTCTCACATCTTTTGACAGAGGACGCGCCGCTTTTTGGAGTGGCGCGTACCGCTTTGGGCTATGTCCTGCTGGACCGCGATGGGATGCGGAGCTTTCAGGATCGGCTTGCCGGCCGCGTTTCTTGGGGGCGGGCGGATCTGCTTTCGCGTCTGCCGCGGGGGCGTACTGTGGCGCTCAGCCGGGCGGAAAGCGACTTGCGGCGTTTGGCCGTCGCGCGCTGCGTTCCGGCCCGGTTGCCCGCGACGCTCTCCCGGCATTTGCCGCCGGGTTTTGCCTATCTGAATGTCGGGCACAGCAATCTGACGGACCGGGTTCTGGGCGCCGTGAAACAGGGGCGGGGGCGAAGTGCCGTTCTGATCCATGACGTGATCCCATTGGAATATCCCGCCTACCAACGCCCCGGCTCCGTTGCGCCGTTTCGGGCCAAGATCGACCGGGTGAGCGCGCAGGCCGATCTGGTGATTTATAACTCGCAAGACACGCGTCAGCGCAGCGAGGCGCAGATGCGCGGGCGGGTTCCGCCTGCCGTCGTCGCGCATCTTGGCGTCGATCTGCCCGCGCCCGATGCTGGCGAGCTGCCTGCAGGGCTTCCGCCAGAGCGTCCCTATTTCGTCGTTGTCGGTACGATCGAGCCGCGCAAGAACCACGGGTTTTTGCTGGACCTGTGGCAAAAGATGGGGCCCGATGCGCCGCTTTTGCTGATCTGCGGGGCGCGGGGGTGGAACAACAGCGCGGTTTTCGACCGGCTCGACCATCTGCCAGAAAACGGCCCTGTGCAGGAGCTGGCGAACCTTAGTGACACAGGATTGGCGGCCTTGGTGCAGGGGGCGGCGGGGATGCTCTTCCCCAGCCATGCAGAGGGGTTTGGCCTGCCCCCGGCAGAGGCGCTGAGCCTTGGAACGCGTGTTTTATGCAACGATTTGCCGGTCTTGCATGAGGTCTTGGGCGACAAAGCCGTTTACGCGCCCCTGAGCGAACCCTATTCATGGATCAGAACAATCGAAGAATGGGCCGCATCTGTGCCAGACCCGCGCCCTGCGACGACTTTTATCGCGCCAACATGGGCCGAACACTTCAAGACCGTGTTAAAGTCGACGTGATAGCGCGGTAGAGGGGCGGTCAGACGCGATAGGTAAGGGGCGGTTTGGGCTTAATTCAGTCATATCGGTTGCGGCTGCAACGCAAGCGCTGGCGCATCCGCGCCTTCCGCAAGCGGCGCGAGTTGACCTCTGTGGCGAACCGGACCGCGCAGATCACGGCTGACGATATTCTGCTGTTCTGCACGCAGCGTAACGAAGCGATCCGGCTGCCCTATTTCCTGAAATACTACCGCGAGATGGGCGTCGGGCATTTCTTCTTTGTCGATAATGACAGCGACGATGGTGCGCTCGACTATCTGGCCAAGCAACCTGATGTCTCGGTCTGGAGCGCCAAGGCCAGTTACAAACGCGCGCGCTTTGGGGTGGATTGGCTGAATTGGTTGCAGATGAAATACGCCCACGGCCATTGGGCGCTGACGGTCGATCCGGATGAGTTTTTGGTCTACCCCTTTTGTGACACGCGCCCCCTGCGGGCGCTGACCGATTGGCTCGATGCCTCTTCGATCAAGAGCTTTTCGGCGATGCTGCTGGATATGTATCCCAAGGGGCGGCTTGACGAGGAACCCTATCAGGCGGGGCAGAACCCGATTGAGATCGCCGCATGGTTCGACAGTGGCAATTACACCATTTCGCGCAATCGGCGGTTTGGGAATCTCTGGATACAGGGCGGACCACGGGCGCGGGTGTTCTTCCCTGACGCGCCTGCCAAGGCGCCCGCGCTGAACAAGGTGCCGCTGGTCAAATGGGATCGGCGCTATGCCTATGTCAGCTCGACCCATATGCTGCTGCCGCGCGGGCTTAATCAGGTCTATGACGAATGGGGCGGAGAGAAAGCCTCGGGCGTCCTCTTGCACGCCAAATTCCTCGACACCTTCGGGGCCAAAGCGGCGGAGGAGTTGCAGCGTAGCGAGCATTACGCGGCTTCTGTCGAATACAAAGCCTATGCCGAACAGCTGAAAGACGACCCGCAGCTTTGGTGCAAATGGTCGGAACGCTACATCAATTGGCGACAGCTTGAGATCCTGGGCCTCATGTCCAAGGGGAACTGGGCATGAGCGTCGGGATCGTCATGTTGGTGCACAACGCTTTTGACCGGGCCGAGCAGGTCGCGCGGCATTGGGCGGCGGCGGGCTGTCCGGTGGTGATCCATATCGACAAGGCGGTGCCCCGGCGGGCGCATGATGCCTTTGTAGCGGCGCTGTCGGATCTCAAGGATGTCTGCTTTAGCCCGCGCAAGCGCTGCGAATGGGGCACTTGGGGGATCGTTGCCGCCTCTCAGGGGGCGGCGGAGATGATGCTCTCGCGCTTTCCCAAGGTGCGCCATGTCTATCTGGCCTCCGGCTCTTGCCTGCCGCTGCGCCCGGTGCAGGAGTTGATCGACTATCTTGAGGACCGTCCCCAGACCGATTTTATCGAAAGCGCCACCACGGCGGATGTGCCTTGGACTGTGGGCGGGCTGGATGCAGAGCGGTTTACCTTGCGCTTCCCCTTTTCATGGCGGCGCAACCGCTATCTGTTCGACCGCGCGGTCGAGGTGCAGCGCCTGCTGCGGTTGAAACGTCGGATGCCGCGCGGGATCGTGCCGCATATGGGCTCGCAATGGTGGTGCCTGACCCGGCGCACCCTATCGGCGATCCTGCAAGACCCCGACCGGCCCACCTATGACAAGTTCTTTCGCCATGTTTGGATCCCGGACGAAAGCTATTTTCAGACCCTTGCACGGCTCTATTCCAGCAAGATCGAAAGCCGGTCGCTGACCCTGTCGAAGTTCGATTTTCAGGGCAAGCCGCATATCTTTTACGACGATCACCTCCAGCTTTTGCGCCGCTCGGATTGTTTCGTGGCACGCAAGATTTGGCCTCATGCGGACAGGCTCTATGATGCCTTTCTAACCGACCCTGCCGGTGCGATGAAAAAGACCGAGCCGAACCCCGGCAAGATCGACCGCATTTTTGCCAAGGCGGTGGAGCGGCGCACCCGGGGCCGTGCGGGGCTTTATATGCAAAGTCGTTTTCCAAACGAGGATTGGGAGAATGGCGTCACCGCCGCGCCCTATTCGATGTTTCAGGGCTTTACCGAGATTTTCGAGGATTTCGAACATTGGCTCAGCCGGGCCAGCGGGGCGCGCGTGCATGGGCATCTCTTTGCCCCCGACCGGGTGCATTTCGCGGGCGGAGAAACCGCGCTAAATGGTGCCTTGTCGGATAACCCGGTGCTGCGCGATCACAATGCCAGTGCGTTCTTGACCAATCTGATTTGGAACACCCGGGGCGAGCGTCAGTGCTTTCAGTTCGGCCCGATGGACAATCAAGACATCAACTGGCGTGTGGCCAAGGACCCGAACGCGCATATTTCGGTCATCACCGGCGCTTGGGCGGTGCCGCTGTTCCGCTCGAACCTTGATTTCGCCGATATCCGCCGTCTGGCTGCCAAGCTGCAAAAGACGGAAAGCACGCATTTGGATGTGCTGGATTCGCCCTATACCAAGGCGCGTGTGCGGGTCTGGACCATGGCCGATTTCATCGAAGCGCCGATGGAGCCTTTGCAAGATATCCTTGACGAAATTGGGCGCCCCCGTCTGCGCCGCCTGTCAGAGGCGCCGCGCATGGTTGATCTGAACGGCTTCGGCCAGTTCCTCCAGAACCTCAAGAACCAAGGCATGCACCCCTATCTGGTCGGCGATTTCTCGGTGGCCCAAGGGGGCAGCGCCGATGCCAAACCTTCCCCCAAACCCTATCTGGTGAAATAACCCATGCGCGACAAATTCGACAGTTTCGTGGTCTTCGCCGAGATGCGGACCGGGTCCAACTTCCTAGAGGCGAACTTGAACGCCTTTGCCGGGATCGCCTGTCATGGGGAGGCGTTTAATCCTTTCTTCATGGGCTATCCCAAAAGCGAGCCCATCCTTGGCATTGATCAGGCCACGCGGGACGAAAACCCCAAAAAGCTGCTGGCGGCGATCCGGGGGCAGCAGGATGCTTTGGGCGGTTTCCGCTATTTCCACGACCACGATCCGCGTGTCTTTGATGAGATCGTCGAGGATCAGCGCTGCGCCAAGATCGTGCTCACGCGCAACCCGGTCGAAAGCTATGTCAGTTGGAAGATCGCGCAGGCCACGGGGCAGTGGAAACTGACCGATATGAAGGCGCAGAAGGTGGCGCAGGCCGTCTTCGATGCAGATGAGTTCAGCGCCCATTTGGATGCCCTTCAGCAGTTCCAGATCACGCTGCTGAACCGTTTGCAGACCTCCGGCCAAACGGCATTTTACGTGGCTTACGAAGACCTGCAAAGCGTTGAGGTGATGAACGGGCTTGCGCGCTATCTTGGCGTGGATGAGCAGTTGGAGGGGCTGGACAAGAACCTCAAGAAACAGAACCCCAGCCCGATCTCGGCCAAGGTCAGCAACTATGACGAGATGCTGGAGGCGCTGGCGCGGCTCGATCGTTTCGATCTGACCCGCACCCCCAATTTTGAGCCACGGCGCGGGCCGAATGTGCCCTCCTATGTGGCGGCGGCGACCAGCGGCTTGATCTATCTGCCGATCAAATCCGGCCCGCAGGATCAGGTGCTGGACTGGCTCGCCGCCCTCGATGGCGTCCCGCGTGAGGCACTGCGCGATAAGATGTCGCAAAAAGAGCTGCGGCAGTGGAAACGCAAAACGCACGGGCATCGCGGCTTTACCGTACTGCGCCATCCCGCCCTGCGCGCGCATGATGCCTTTTGCCGCCATATCCTGACCACGGGGGAGGGCAGTTACCGCCAGCTGCGCAACACGCTGATGCGCCGCTACAAGGTGCCGCTGCCAAAGGATGGCCCCGACGCCGAATATGATCGAGACGCGCATCGCGCAGCCTTTGTTGCCTTCCTCAAGTTTCTCAAAGGCAATCTGGCCGGGCAAACTTCGATCCGGGTGGATGCTGCATGGTGTTCTCAGGCCCAAGCCATTGCGGGGTTCGGGGCGTTCTGCCTGCCCGACCGCATCCTCCGCGAAGAGGAATTGGCCAGCGAACTCCCCGCTCTGGCTGCGGGGCAGGGCCATGCCACCGTCCCCGCCGTGCCCCAGATGGTGGAACCCGGCCCCTTCACGCTCGGCGATATCTATGACGATGAGATCGAGGTCCTGACGGCGGAAGCCTATCAGAAGGATTATATGACCTTCGGCTTTTCGCGCTGGCGGTGAGGGGCGCAGGCTAGATTGACCTTGCCGGTTCTGACGTAAACTGGAACAACAGGGCATCTTGAGCATCCCGCCAAAGGTCGCGCCGTGAGTTTCCTGTCTGTCACCTCTGTTCCCCGGCTGCGGTGGAGTTCGCCTAAAGCCTTCACGCTCAGGCCGCCATTGGCCTCGATGGTGTTTCTGGTGCTGGGATTGGTGATGTTTGGCTTGGGCGAGGCGCTTTTGGTCACCGCGGGCGTCGGCGTCAGCCCTTGGACCGTCTTCGCCGAAGGGGTGACCCGCATCACGGGGTGGAGCCTTGGCTTTGCGACCTTCCTGATCAGCGCCGTGGTTCTTTTGCTCTGGATCCCGCTGATGCAGACGCCCGGTATCGGCACCATTCTGAACGCGGTGATCGTGGCGCTGGTGCTGGAATATGCGCTGCCGATCCTGCCCCACTTCGACAGCTATCTGGCGAATGCCATGCTGGCGCTGACCGGCGTCTTCGTGACTGGCTTTGGCGGTGCGATCTATCTTGTGGCAAACCTTGGCCCCGGGCCGCGGGACGGGTTGATGACGGGGCTGCAACGGGTCACCGGCAAACCCATCGCGCTGGTCCGCATGAGCATCGAATTGTCCGTCG
The DNA here is from genome assembly GCF_043557285.1 of Sulfitobacter sp. 1A13421. Lineage (NCBI taxonomy): Bacteria > Pseudomonadati > Pseudomonadota > Alphaproteobacteria > Rhodobacterales > Roseobacteraceae > Sulfitobacter > Sulfitobacter sp. 1A13421. The sequence goes on along the minus strand of NZ_JBIFFQ010000003.1, from coordinate 310,927 downwards.
TTGCCATCGGCTGGGCCTTGGGCGGCACCCTGGGCCTCGGCACGCTGCTTTTCGCGGTGGGGATCGGCCCGGCCATGGCGATTGGGATGCAGATTCTGCAACTGCGCAGCGTGGCCCGCTAGGCGGCAGCGCGCGGGCTGCGCTAGGTGGCCCGTGCAAAAGGCTGAAATCCGCTTTTTCCTGAAACGACCCCACCGCATACTGCGGTATACCGTCGACCTTCGCCGCCTCTTCCGCTATCAGGGCAGCAAATGCAGCAATTTGGAGCAATCATGTCCGATATCATCTACACCAAAGTTGACGAAGCGCCGGAGCTGGCCTCTGCCTCGCTGTTGCCGATCATCAAGAAGTTCGCCGAAGCCGCCGGTGTGAGCGTCGGCACGAAAGACATCAGCCTCGCGGGCCGTATCCTCGCGACTTTCCCTGAGCATCTGAGCGAAGAACAGCGCCAGTCGGACGATCTGGCGGAACTGGGCCGTCTGGTGAAGACGCCCGAGGCCAACGTCATCAAGCTGCCGAACATCTCTGCTTCCGTGCCGCAGCTGGTCGCCGCGATCAAAGAGCTTCAGGCCCAAGGCTACGCGCTGCCCGACTACCCCGAAGAGCCGAGCACAGACGAAGAAAAAGCCGTGCGCGCCAAATATGACGGCATCAAAGGCTCCGCCGTGAACCCGGTCCTGCGCGAAGGCAACTCCGACCGCCGCGCGGCCAAAGCTGTGAAGAGCTTTGCCCAGTCCAACCCGCACCGCATGGGGGACTGGACCGCCGACAGCAAGACGCATGTGTCGTCCATGTCGGGCAATGATTTCTTCTCTAACGAAGTTTCGGCCACGCTCGACGCCGCGACTGGCGCCAAGATCGTGTTGGAAACCGCGGACGGGGAAAAAGTGCTGAAAGAGGGGCTTGAGTATCCCGCCGGCACCGTGGTCGACGCGACCTTCATGAGCGCGGCCGCGCTGAAGGACTTCCTCAACACCCAGATCGAGAAGACCAAAGAAGACGGCATTCTCTTCTCGCTGCACCTCAAGGCCACGATGATGAAGGTCTCCGACCCGATCCTCTTTGGTCACGCGGTCAAAGCCTACCTTGCGCCGGTTTTCGAAAAGCATGGCACAAAGCTCAAAGATCTGGGCGTGAACCCCAACTCCGGTCTCGGCGATCTGCTGGAGCGCGTGAAGGGCGAGAGCGAGATCATGGCCGACATCGACGCCTGTATGGAAGAACGACCGCCGATGTATATGGTCGATTCCGACAAGGGGATCACCAACTTGCATGTCTCTTCCGATGTGATCATCGACGCCTCCATGCCCGCGCTCATCCGCGCTGGCGGCAAAGGCTGGGGCCCCGACGGCAAAGAGCATGACGCCAACTGCGTGATCCCCGACAGTTCCTATGCGCCGGTCTATGACGAGGCAATCAACTTCTTCAAAGAGAACGGCAAGCTCGACCCCGCGACCGCTGGCACGGTGCAGAACATCGGCCTGATGGCGCAGAAGGCCGAGGAATACGGCTCGCATCCGACCACCTTTGAACTGGCCGAGGCGGGCACCGTCAAAATGATCCTCGACGACGGCACCGTGCTGCACCAACATAAGGTTGAGGCCGGTGACATCTGGCGCTCCTCCTCTGCGCGAAAGGCGCCGATCGAGGATTGGGTCAACCTCGCCATCTCGCGTCAAAAGGCTGAAGGCTGCCGCGCGATCTTCTGGCTGGACGCAAACCGCGCCCATGACGCCGAGCTGATCTCTTACGTGAAGCCCATCCTCGAGGCCCAAGGCGTTGCCGACAAGTTCGAGATCATGGCCCCCCGCGAAGCCACCCGCGCCTCGCTGGAGACCATCACCAAGGGCGAGAACACCATCGCCATCACCGGCAACGTGCTGCGCGACTATCTGACTGACCTCTTCCCGATCTTGGAACTGGCGACCTCGGCCAAGATGCTGTCCATCGTGAAGCTGATGAACGGCGGCGGCTTGTTCGAGACTGGCGCGGGCGGCTCTGCCCCCAAGCACGTTCAGCAGTTGATGGAGCAGAACCACCTGCGGTGGGACAGCCTTGGCGAATTCTGCGCCCTTGGCGAAAGCCTGAAGTTCCTCGCCGATGCCCGCGGCAACGACAAGGCGCGCGTCCTGGGCGATGCCGTGGAAACCGCGACGCAGGGCATCCTCGACCACGGTCGTTCCCCTTCGCGCAAGGTGGGTGAGCCCGACAACCGCGACAGCCACTATTGGTTCGCGCGCTACTGGGCCGAAGCTGTCGCCGCGCAGAGCGATGACGCGGACCTCGCCGCAGAGTTCGCGCCCGTCGCCAAGGAACTGGCCGCCAAGGAAGCCGACATCCTGTCCGAGCTTGCCGCGGCCCAAGGCACGGCTGTCGATCTGGGCGGCTACTACCACACCGACGCGGAGAAAACTGCCCGCGTGATGCGCCCCTCCGAGACGCTGAACGGCATCATCGGGTAACAAGCCTGATACTAAAAAATCCGCCGCGTCGCTGGTTAAGCGGCGCGGCGGATTGTCGTTCTAAGACCTGGCAGCGGGGCAGAGGCTATACGCCCGCCTACACCCCCTCAAAAATCCAAATTCTCCACGCTCAGCGCGTTCTGCTGGATGAACTCGCGGCGCGGCTCGACCACGTCGCCCATCAGCTTGGTGAAGAGATCGTCGGCCTCGGCCATGTCCTCCACGCGGACCTGCAGCAGCGTGCGGGCGTCTGGGTCTAGGGTGGTTTCCCACAGCTGATCGGGGTTCATCTCGCCCAGACCCTTGTAGCGTTGCAGCGACAGGCCTTTCTCGCCCTCGGCAAGGATCGCGTTGAGCAGGTCCATGGGGCCATAGATCATCTGGCTGCGGTCCTTGCGGATCAGCTTGGCGGGTTGGTCGTAGACCTCCTGCAGGTGCTGCGTGAAGCTCCCGGATTTCTTCGCCTCGCCTGAGCGCAGCATGCGGCCGTCGAGGGTGCGCACCTCCTCCACGCCGCGCAAGATGCGGGCGAGGCGGATGCCGTGGTCTTGGGTGATGCGCCCCTGCCAGCCGCGCTCATATTCCAGCGCGATCAGGTTCAGACGGTCGGCGACCTTGTCGGCCACGCCTTGCAGGTCGCTGTCCACAGCGCCATCGACGAAAGCACCGGCAATGGCGGCCTGTTCGAGGATGTGGCGCGGGTAATGGGTGGGGAAGGCCTCCAGCACGCGGCGCAATTGGCGGGCCATGTCGACCACGCGGGTGAGGTCCTGACCGGTGATCTCTTCGCCATTGCCCTGACGCAGCATGGCGCCGTCAACGCCCTGTTGGATCAGGTATTCCTCCATCGCGGCCTCGTCCTTGAGGTAGACCTCGGATTTGCCGCGCGACACTTTGTAAAGCGGCGGCTGCGCGATGTAGAGATGGCCGTTCTCGATAAGCTCGGGCATCTGCCGGTAGAAGAAGGTCAGCAGGAGCGTGCGGATATGCGCGCCGTCAACGTCGGCGTCGGTCATGATGACGATCTTGTGGTAGCGCAGCTTGTCGATATTGAACTCGTCGCGCCCGATCCCGGTGCCGAGCGCCATGACGAGGTTGCCGATCTCCTGAGAGCCCAGCATCCGGTCGAAACGCGCGCGCTCCACGTTGAGGATCTTACCTTTCAGCGGCAGGATCGCCTGCGTCTGTCGGTCGCGCCCGGTCTGGGCCGAGCCGCCCGCGCTGTCCCCCTCGACGAGGAAGACTTCGGTCTTGGCCGGGTCTTTTTCCGAGCAATCCTTGAGCTTGCCGGCGAGGAAGTTGACGTCCATCGCCGTCTTGCGCCGGGTCAACTCGCGCGCCTTGCGGGCCGCCTCGCGGGCCTGTGCGGCCTCCACGATCTTGCCGACGATCTGCTTGGCCTCGTTCGGGTTCTCTTCGAACCATTCGGCGAGGCGTTCGTTCATCAGACCCTCGACAGCCGGGCGCACCTCGGAGGAAACCAGCTTGTCCTTGGTCTGTGACGAGAACTTCGGGTCGGGCACTTTGACCGACAGCACGCAGGTCAGACCCTCGCGGGCGTCGTCGCCGGTGAAGGAGATCTTCTCCTTCTTGGCGATGCCGCTGGTCTGGGCATAGGCGTTGATCGTGCGCGTCAGCGCGCCGCGGAACCCCGCCATATGGGTGCCGCCGTCGCGCTGCGGGATGTTGTTGGTGAAGGGCAGCACGTTCTCGTGATAGCTGTCGTTCCACCACATGGCGACCTCGATGCCGATGTCGTCCCGCTCCCCGGTGATGAAGATCGGCTCGTCCATGACCGCATGCTTGTGCCGGTCGAGGTATTTGACGAATTCCTTCACGCCGCCTTCGTAGTAGAGCTCGGTTTGCAGCGGCTCGACGGGGCGTTCGTCCTTCAGGATGATGCGCACGCCGGAGTTCAGGAAGGCCAGTTCGCGCAGGCGCTTTTCCAGCGTCTCAAAGCTGTAGTCGATGTTCGAGAAGGTCTCGGTCGAGGCCATGAAGCGCACTTCGGTGCCGGTGCGGTCGGTCTCGCCCACGACTTCGAGATGCTTGGTGGTGAAGCCGCCTTCGAAGCGCGCGACATGTTCCTTGCCCTCGCGCCAGATGCGCAGTTCCAGCCAGTCCGAGAGCGCGTTCACGACCGAGACGCCGACGCCGTGCAGACCGCCGGAGACCTTGTAGGAATTACTGTCGAACTTCCCGCCCGCGTGCAGCTGGGTCATGATGACCTCGGCCGCCGAGACGCCTTCTTCCTCGTGGATGCCCACGGGGATGCCGCGCCCGTTGTCGCTGACCGATACGCTGGAATCCGCGTGGATCGTGACCGTCACCGCGTCGGCGTGACCAGCCAGCGCCTCGTCGATGCCGTTGTCCACGACCTCATAGACCATATGGTGCAGGCCCGAGCCATCATCGGTGTCCCCGATATACATGCCGGGGCGTTTGCGAACGGCCTCCAACCCTTTGAGAACCTTGATGGAATCGGCACCGTATTCCTGTGGTGTCTGCGCGGTATCGGACATGCGGAAAAAACCCTTATCGTTTGCCCGATTTATAGTGTTTTCACCGGGGATTGTCACGCGAATGACACAAGATTTTGTGTCAGGCGAAGGGGATGATCAGGCCCACGAAAACCAGCATGGCGCCGGAGATTAGATTGATCCGTCGCAGGGTGCGTGGGGCGGTCAGAAAGCCGCGCAGATGGCCCACCAGCAGCGCGATCACGAGGTTGCCGACAAGCGGCACGATGACCGAGGCGGCGAGGATCAGCCCGATGTCGGGGGCGGTGACCGCGCGCAGGTCGAAGAAGCCGGGCAGCACGCCCATGTAGAAGAGCACCGCTTTGGGATTGCCGAGGATCGCCACCAGTCCCGCGATGAACCCGGGCCACATGCCGGGGCGGGTAAGGCGGCTGTCGGTGTCGATCTTCGCACCCGCCTGTCGGATCAGCCCGACCCCCATGGCGATGAAGACCAGTGCCGCGGTCCAGCGCAGCACTTCCATCAGCGTGTCGAAGGCCGAGACGATCCAAGTGATCCCCAAGATCGCCACCAACGGCCAGAGCATGTCGCCGATCGCGACGCCAAGCGCCAGGGGCCACGCCGCCTGAAAACCGCCCGAGAGCGCCCGGGCCATCATCGCCAACCAGACCGGGCCGGGGGTGAGGAAGAGGATCAGCAGAGCGCCGCAGTAAAGCAGCAGGTCGGTGGGCGAGAGGGTCATGGCTGCCGCACCACATTCGAGAGGCCCTCATCCTCGGTCACTTCCACATATTGCGCGCGGTCCCCAAGGCTGTCGAACAGTTCCGGCCCCGTGCCAGTCATCCAGGCCTGCGCACCAAGCGCCGTGATCTCGTCGTAAAGCGCCGCGCGGCGGCCCGCGTCGAGATGCGCGGCCACCTCGTCCAGCAGCAGGATCGGCGGCGCGCCGAAATCGGCGGCGATGGCGCGGGCATTGGCGAGGATGAGCGAGACCAGCAGCGCCTTCTGCTCCCCGGTGGAGCAATCTCGTGCGGCGGTGCCCTTGGCGGCATAGGTGCCTTCCAGATCGGCGCGGTGCGGGCCGATCAGCGTGCGGCCGGCGGCGACATCGCGCATCCGGTTGTCCGACAGCGCCCGGCGCAGTCCCTCGGCGCTGTCGGGCATGTCGTTTTGCAGCGCGAGCGTGGCGATGGGGAAGGCGGTCTGCGCCTCCTCCTGCGCGCTAGCGAGGGCCGTGAGGGCCTGTTGCCGATTGGCGTGAATCTGCGCCCCGGTCTCGGCCATGCGGTCTTCGAGGGCGGCGTACCACGCAGGCTCGCGCACCATGTCCTTTAGCAGGCGGTTGCGCTCGCGCATGGCCTTTTCAAAGCTCAGCGACAGTTCGGCGTGATCGGGCAGCATCGACAGCGTCACCCGGTCGAGAAACCGCCGTCGCCCCTCGGCGCCTTCGATCCAAAGCCGGTCCATCGCGGGGATGAGCCAGAGCACGCGGGCTATGCGGCCAAGCGCTGTCTGGGCCGCGGCCTTGCCGTCGATCTTGGTCTGCCGGGCGGCGCCGCCTTCGGACCAGATCTCGACCTCGTGGAGTACGCTTGGCCCGTGCAAGACCCCGGTGATTTTCCATCCCAGAGCCTCGGGACGGCGGGTCATGTCTTGCGCGCTGCTGCGCCGCAGCCCGCGTCCGGGCGACAGGAGCGAGATCGCCTCGATCACATTGGTCTTGCCCGCGCCGTTGGGGCCGTAGAGCGCCACGGGACGCGCGTCGACGTCGATCACCGCGCGTTTGTGCGAGCGGAAATGCGAGAGGCCGAGATCGGAGAGATACAGCTGCGCCATTCAGACCCCGTTTTCATCAACAGAAAACGGCGCGCAAATTTTGAAAATTTCCGCCAGCGTCACACGCGCATCGGCATGACGACATAGACCGCAGAGGTATCGGTGCCTTCGCGCATCAGGGTCGGATCGCCCGAGGAGTTGAACAGGAAGACGGCGTTTTCGCGGTCCACCTGGCTCGCGATCTCCAGCAGGTATTTCGCGTTGAATCCGATCTCGAGCCGCTCGTCGCCGTAGGCCACGGCCAGCTCTTCCTCCGCCGCACCGCTGTCCGGCGCGTTGACCGACAGCACCAGCCGGTCTTCGTCGAGTTGCAGTTTCACGGCGCGGGAGCGCTCGGAGGAGACGGTCGCCACGCGGTCCACCGCGCGGGCAAAATCGGCGGCGTCGACTTCCATCTTTCGGGTGTTCCCCTGCGGGATCACGCGGGTGTAGTCGGGGAAGGTGCCGTCGATGACCTTGGAGGTCAGCGTGATGGCGGGGGTCGCGAAACGGATCTTGGTCTCGGACACGGACACCGCGATTTCCATCTCATCATCGTCGAGCAGTTTGCGCAGCTCGCCCACGGTCTTGCGCGGCACGATCACGCCGGGCATCTCCGCCGCACCTTCGGGCATCTCGGCGTCGATCCGGGCCAGACGGTGACCATCGGTCGCCACGCAGCGCAGCGCCTTGCCGCCCTCGGCATCCGCCACGTGCAGGTAGACCCCGTTGAGGTAATAGCGCGTCTCCTCGGTGGAGATGGCGAATTTCGACTTGTCGAACAGGCGGCGCAGCACCGGAGCCGGGGCCGAGAAGTTCGAGGCGTACTCGGAGGACGCCATGACCGGAAAGTCCTCGCGCGGCAGCGTGGCAAGCGAGAAGTTTGAGCGGCCCGCTTCGACCGTCAGGCGGCCAGCGGCGGTGTCGGCGGTGAGGCTGATCAGCGCGCCGTCGGGCAGTTTGCGCACGATTTCATGCAGCAGCGTGGCCGAAACGGTGGTGGCGCCAGCGCGCTCAACCTGCGCGGCGACCTTGTCGACCACTTCGATATCCAGATCGGTGGCGCGGAAGGAAACATCGCTGCCCTCGGCCTCGATCAGCACGTTGGCGAGGATCGGAATGGTATTGCGGCGCTCGACCACGGATTGGGCTTGCGAAACGGCCTTGAGCAGTGCCGCGCGTTCGATGCTGAATTTCATATGCCTTCTCCCATACCGACTGCCGGGAGAGGCAAACTACCCGGTTCCCACGCTTACACAAGAACTTTTGTGGCTTTGTTGAAGTGAATGCAAGAGGGGCGCAAGCTGCGCCCCCGATCACTGTTTGACCGTGTCCTGAGGACAACCCTCAGGCCGCTATGCTTAGGATTCGAGCGCCCGGCGCAGCAGTTCCAGATCCTCGGCGATCTGACCGTCCGAGACCTTGAGTTCTTCGATCCGGCGCACCCCGTGCATGACGGTGGTGTGGTCGCGCCCGCCAAAGCGGCGGCCGATCTCGGGCAGAGAACGGCTGGTCATCTGTTTGCACAGATACATCGCCACCTGACGCGGGCGCGCGTAGCTGCGCAGGCGCTTGGGGCCGATCATGTCGCTCAGGCGGATGTTGTAGTGGTCGGAAACCTTGCGCTGGATTTCCTCGACCGAGATCTTGCGCTCCGAGGCGCGCAGCACGTCGGCCAGACAATCCTGCGTCAGCCCCATGTCGATCTCACGGCCCACCAGCGAGGCGAAGGCGAAGAGACGGGTCAGCGCACCTTCGAGCACGCGGACGTTCGAGGTGATCCGATGCGCGAGGAATTCCAACACGCCGTCGGCGACTTCAAGGTCGGGATAGGTCTTGCGCTGCACGTCGACCTTGCTTTGCAGAATGCCGAGGCGCAACTCGTAGTCCGTGGGGTGCAGATCGACGATCAACCCGCATTGCAGGCGCGATTTCACGCGGTCTTCGAGGTCTTTGATCTCACCCGGGGCGCGGTCGGCGGAGATGATGATCTGCTTATGCTGGTCCACAAGCGCGTTGAACGTGTGGAAGAACTCTTCTTGCGTTGAATCCTTGCCCGCGATGAACTGCACGTCATCAACCATCAGCACGTCGACGGAGCGGAAGATTTCCTTGAAATCCATCATCTTGCGGTCGCGCAGGGCCTGCACGAAACGGTACATGAACTGCTCAGCCGAGAGGTAGAGCACGTTCATCTCGGGCTTGCGCTCATGCAGCTCGCGGGCAATCGCGTGCATCAGGTGGGTCTTGCCAAGGCCGACGCCCCCATAAAGGAACAGCGGGTTGAAGGTCACGGGGCCGCCTTCGGCGACACGGCGGGCGGCGGCATGGGCCAGTTCGTTGGGCTTGCCGACGACGAAATTGTCAAAGCTGAAGCGCGGGTCGAGCGGGGCGGTGCTGAGCTGCGAATTGGCGGCAGGTTTCGCGGCGGCCGAGGTCTGACGCGCAGCCGGGGCGGGCTTTTCGGCGGCAGGGGTAGGCTGCTGATTCAGAGCAAAGTTCAGGCGCGTGGCATCGGTGCCGGTCGCGTTGATCTCATGCAGAATCAGGTCCGAGAAGTTCTGGCTGACGTAGTTGCCGAAGAAATTCGTCGGCACCTTGAGTGTCACGATTCCGTCTTCGACGGCGCCGGGCACAAGCGGTTCAATCCAGGTTGTGTAGTTGTTCTGCCCCACGGTCTTTAGAAGCCGCTCTTTGATCTCGCCCCAGTGATCTAATGTCATCGTGCCTTACGTCCCGCTTTGCTCTTCGCACAGAGGCCGAGTGGATCCCGGCCCTTAATATTGTTTCACCCGGCAACAGGTCATCCACCCGGTCCCACGCGGATGACCGACCTGTGTCCTTCGGACTTTTAAAGAATGGCCTGCCCATGAGCCTACTGTGCCGTAAACCGGCGCAAGAGGCGCTGAACGAACCGTTCGTGTTCTCATCGACAGGGTAAACGTGCTGGCAGCAGCATTCACGATGGTGCGCGGAACCGTCTGTGAACGGTCACTTGCACCCCCCTGAATTTGGCATTCTGCCAGTTGGCTGACGCCGTGTTCAGGGCCTGTCCCCCCAAGCGAAATGAATCGCTGGACCTTTGGTAGCAAGTGTTTCCGGTTCGCTTCAACATATCTTCCATCTTGACTCAGAGATTGCCGGAAAAGAATCTCTGGCGTGTTTTTTTCGCTGCACCCGCACGAAAAAAGGCGCCGCAATGCGGCGCCTCTTGTGTTTCTAAGGGCTTGGCTATGAAGCCAAATTAGCCCAGTGCTTTGACCCGCGCGGACAGGCGCGACATTTTGCGCGACGCGGTATTCTTGTGGAAAACGCCTTTGGTGACGCCGCGCATCAGCTCGGGCTGGGCGGCTTTCAGAGCGGCGGTTGCGGCTTCTTTATCACCGGAGGTGATCGCCTCTTCGACCTTGCGCAGGTAGGTGCGGATGCGCGAACGGCGTGCTTTGTTGATCGCAAAACGCTTTTCGTTTTGACGGGCGCGCTTTGCGGATTGACGGGTGTTTGCCATGAGTATCAGCCTTCGGGTTCATATGTTGCGTAGCAATGCGTGACGCCAACCCGACCGGAAATCCGGACCCCCTTGGGGTAGGTGATTCTAGCCAGAGCGGGCTGCACGCGCATGTATTGGTGCCGCCTATAAGGCAGCGGGCGCGGCAATGCAAGCCGCGCCGGAAGAGGCGCTTATTTGTCGCGGAATTGCGCTTCGCGCTTTTCGAGGAAGGCGGACATGCCTTCTTTCTGGTCTTCGGTGTTGAACAGCGAATGGAACATGCGGCGTTCGAACAGCAAGCCCTCGCTCAGCGGCACCTCATAGGCGCGGTTCACGCATTCCTTGACCACGGTGGCCGAGATCATGGATTTCTCGGCGATCTTGGCTGCGGCGCCCATCGCCTCTTCCATCAGCTTTTTCACCGGCACCACGCGGGATACGAGGCCCGAGCGTTCGGCTTCTTCGGCATCCATGAAGCGGCCCGTGAGGTTCATGTCCATCGCTTTGGACTTGCCTACCAGACGGGTCAGACGCTGGGTGCCGCCGATACCCGCCACGACGCCGAGGTTGATCTCGGGCTGGCCGAACTTGGCGCTTTCAGAGCAGATGATGAAGTCGCACATCATCGCCAACTCGCAGCCCCCGCCGAGGGCATAGCCCGACACAGCGGCGATGATCGGCTTGCGCACGCGCAGAATCTGATCGGTTTCGGGCGTGAAAAGATCCCCCATGAAGACGTCGACAAAGCTTTTCTCGCGCATCATCGCGATGTCGGCCCCGGCGGCGAATGCCTTTTCCGAGCCGGTGATGACGATGCAGCGGACCTTGTCGTTTTCCTGCGCGCTTTTCAGCGCCTTGGCGAGTTCACCCAGCAGCGCCTCGTTGAGCGCGTTCAGCGCATCCGGGCGGTTCAGGGTGATCAGGGCCACATGGTTGTCCACGTCCACGGTGATCGTTTCGTAAGCCATCAAGAATGCTCTTTGTTGTTGCGCTCAGGGGAATGTGCATACCACGGCACCCCCATGTTTCAAGTTATCTTTGGCAACGCGGACAATAGAAGGAAGAGCGTCCGCTTTGCACGATGCGCGCGATTGCCCCGTCGCAACCCGGTCTGCGGCAGGCTTGGCCCTCGCGGCCATAGACGTCGAAACTGTGCTGGAAATAGCCCAATTCGCCATCCGCCTGCCGAAAATCCTTGAGCGACGATCCCCCCGCCGTGATCGCATCGGCCAGCACTTGGCGGATGATCGGCACCAGCCCGGCGACCCGCGTGGCCGAGATGCGCCCGGCCTTGCGGGCCGGGTGAATCCCCGCGCGGTAAAGCGCTTCGCAGACATAGATATTGCCCAAGCCCGCCACGATCCGCTGATCCAGCAGCGCCGATTTGATCGGCGTGTTGCGGCCTTTCAGCGCGGCGACCAGATGCGCTTCGTGAAAGTCGTTGCCCAAGGGTTCCGGCCCGAGCGAGGCTAGAAGCTTATGCGTCTCGGCCCCGGCGGTGGGCATCAGATCCATCGCGCCGAAACGGCGCGGATCGTTAAAGGTGATCCGCGCACCGTTACCCATATGCAACACGACATGGTCATGTTTTTCGGGCGCGGGGTGGTTGTGCTGAAATTGCCCCAGGGGGTCGCCCGAAACCAGCATTCGCCCGGACATGCCCAGATGCACCAAGAGCGATTCCCCGCTCGCCAGATCGGCGAGGATGTATTTCGACCGCCGCCGCAGCAGGCCGACGCGCTGCCCGGTCAGCCGCTCCGCCATCCGCTCGGGGAAGGGCCAGCGCAGGTCGGGGCGGTTCACCTCGGCGCGGGCGATCACTTGCCCCTCCATCGCGGGGGCCAGCCCACGGCGGACGGTTTCGACCTCTGGCAGTTCCGGCATCTCGGTTTCCCCTCTGGCTTGCCTGTGACAAAAGGCACGCATTGTCCCTGCCCCCCGGCACCCTATAACAAGGGACAGAACCAGAGGATCGCAAGAGCAGATGACCCAGGACGCTGACAAAACAACCCATTTCGGTTTCGAGACTGTGCCCGAACATGAAAAGGCCGGGCGCGTGCAGGGTGTGTTCAACTCCGTCGCCAGCAAATACGACATCATGAACGATGTGATGAGTATGGGGATCCACCGCGTCTGGAAGGAAGCGATGATGGACTGGCTCGCCCCGCGCCCCGGTCAGAAACTGCTCGATGTGGCGGGGGGCACTGGCGATGTGTCTTTCAAATTCCTCAAACGTGCCGGTCACGGCCATGCCACGGTGCTCGACCTGACCGAGCCGATGCTGGTCGAAGGCCGCCAGCGGGCCGAGGCGGACAGGCTGACCGGCAGCCTCGATTGGGTCGTGGGCGACGCCATGGCGCTGCCGTTTCCCGACAACACCTTCGACGTTTACACGATCAGCTTCGGCATCCGAAACGTGACCCGCCCCCAAGAGGCGCTGAACGAGGCGTACCGCGTGCTGCGCCCCGGCGGGCGGCTGATGGTGCTGGAGTTCAGCCAACTGCCCAACCCGGCGATGCAAAAAGCCTATGACCTCTACAGCTTCAACGTGATCCCGCGCATGGGCCAAGCCATCGCGGGCGACCGCGACAGCTATCAATATCTGGTCGAATCGATCCGCAATTTCCCCGATCAAGAGACCTTCCTGTCGATGGTGCGCGCGGCGGGCTTTGGGCAGGCTAAGTATCGCAACCTGTCGATGGGGATCGCGGCGCTGCATTCGGGTTGGAAGCTCTGATGCGCGGTCCGCACAATATCTGGCGGTTGATCCGCACGGGCGCGACCTTGGAACGCGCCGGGGCAATGAATGTGGTGCTGGATGCTTTCGATGCCTCCCCGCCGCTGCGTTTCGTGGCCCGCGCGCTTGGCCTTCCGTTCAAATGGCTGGGCTACAAGGGCGACCCGACGATGCCGCCCGCCACCCGCGCGCTCACGGCGCTTGGCCCGGCCTACATCAAATTCGGTCAGGTGCTGTCGACCCGCCCCGACGTGGTGGGCGACGATCTGGCGGTGCAATTGCGCGTGCTGCAAGACAAGTTGCCGCCCTTTGACATGGCGCTGGCCCGCAGCGCAGTCGAGCAGGAGTTGGGCGAGCCGGTCAGCACGATCTTTTCGGAGTTCAGCGAACCCGTCGCCGCGGCCTCCATCGCGCAGGTGCATCACGCGCGGCTGGCCGAGACCGGCGAAGAGGTGGCTGTCAAAGTCCTGCGCCCCGGCATCGAAAAAGCCTTCCGCAAGGACATTGACGCCTTCTACCTCGCCGCCCGCATGGCCGAGATTTTCTCGCCCGGGTCGCGCCGCCTGCGCCCGATGGAGGTGATCGAACATTTCGATGGCGTCGTGCGGGGGGAGCTGGACCTGCGGCTCGAAAGTTCCGCCGCGTCGGAGTTCGCCGCCAACACCAAAGACGACGCCGGGTTTCAACTGCCCGAGATCAAATGGAATTATTCGGGCCGCCGCGTGATGACGCTGGGCTGGGCTGACGGGCTGCCGCTGGGCGACAATGCCGCGCTGGATGCGGCGGGGCACGACCGGGTGGCGCTGTCGGAACGGGTGTTGCAACTCTTCCTTCAGCACGCCCTGCGCGACGGTTATTTCCACGCCGACATGCACCAAGGTAACCTCAAGGTCGCGGCCAATGGCGATATCATAGCCTATGACTTCGGCATCATGGGCCATATCGACAGCTACACCCGCCGGGTCTATGCCGAGATTCTCTATGGCTTCATTCGCCGCGATTACCAGCGCGTCGCCAAGGTGCATTTCGAGGCCGGATATGTCCCCGCCGACAAGGACGTCGATGAATTCGCCCGCGCCCTGCGTGCGGTGGGCGAGCCGATTTTCGGCATGGACGCCACCCGCATTTCCATGGCGCGGCTGCTGACCTATCTGTTTGAGGTGACCGAGCGTTTCGGCATGGAAACCCGGACCGAGCTGATCTTGCTGCAACGCACCATGGTCGTGGTCGAGGGCGTGGCCCGCTCGCTCAACCCGCATATCAACATCTGGGAAGTCGCCAGCCCCATCGTGACCGACTATATCACCAAGTCGCTCGGTCCGCGGGCCATCGTCTCTGATCTGCGCGACACGGCGATGGTCATGGCCCGCTTTGGTCCGCGTCTGCCGGGACTGGTCGAACAGGCGTTGAACCGTCAGGCCGAAGAGCAGCCCGAGCGTCGCCCGCGTTTCTGGCGCTATATCGCGGCGACTGCGGTGATGTCCGGTGTGGCCGGGGCCACCACAATCGCCCTGATTGACGCACTGCTTTAGGGCAGGGGGCCGCGCGGCCCCCCGGCCTTCAGGCGATACGTTCGATGGCCATGGCGATGCCTTGCCCGCCGCCGATGCACATGGTGATCAACGCGCGTTTGCCGCCAATCCGCTCCAATTCGTAGAGCGCTTTCACCGTGATGATCGCCCCCGTCGCGCCGACCGGGTGGCCAAGCGCAATGGCCCCGCCGTTGGGGTTCACCTTTGCCGGGTCGAAGCCCAGTTCCTTGCTCACAGCCAGCGCTTGGCTCGCGAAAGCCTCGTTGCTTTCGATCACGTCGAAGTCATCGGCCTTCAGCCCGGTGCGTTCCAGCAGGCGGCGCACGGCAGGGACCGGGCCGATGCCCATGACCTCGGGGCGCACGCCGGCATGAGCGTAGCCGAGGATGCGGGCGCGGGGCGTCAGCCCTGCGGATTTCGCGGCCTCCGCGCGGGCCAGCACCAGCGCCGCCGCGCCGTCGTTGATGCCGCTGGCGTTGCCCGCCGTGACGCGGCCGTCTTTCTGAAACACGGGGCGCAGGCCAGCCAACGCCTCTGCCGTGGTCGCCTTGGGGTGTTCGTCGGTGTCGAAGGGCACCATGTCGCGCTTCACCTTCACCTCGACCGGCACGATCTGATCCTTGAAATGCCCTGCCGCGATGGCCGCCGCCGCGCGTTCTTGGCTTTGCAGGGCGAAAGCGTCCATCTCTTCGCGGGTGATCGTGTGTTCATCCGCCACGTTCTCTGCCGTCACGCCCATATGCCCGGTGCCGAAGGGGCAGTTCAGCGTGCCCAGCAGCATGTCGAGGCTGCGTGCATCGCCCATCTTCTGGCCCCAGCGGGCGTCGGGCAGCACATAGGGCGCGCGCGACATGCTCTCTGCGCCACCCGCGAGGGCGAAGTCCGCATCGCCCAGCATCAGGCTCTGGGTGGCCGAGACCAGTGCCTGAACGCCTGAGCCGCAGAGCCGGTTCACGTTCATCGCTGGCACCTCGTCGGGCACGCCCGCGTCGCGCGCGGCGACGCGGCTGAGGTACATGTCGCGCGGCTCGGTGTTGATGACGTTGCCAAAGACGACGTGGCCGATCTGTTCGGGGCTAACGCCCGCGCGCTCCATTGCTGCCGCCGCGACGGTGCTGCCGAGTTTGGTGGGCGGGGTGGCAGCAAGACTGCCGCCGAAGGTGCCGATGGCGGTGCGTGCGCCGCTCAGGATGACGATATCGTCTGACATGAAACTCTCCTCTAATCGTTGGCGGCACTATGGGGGGCGGGCGCGGCAAAGTCAGGAGAAACGTCCCGTCATGCGACAGCTTGACAGGGGCGGGGCGCCGCGCGACATATCCGCCATGACGGACAACACCGACAAGATCCTGACACAGCTGCCCGCCCGCCTGAAAGAGGCGCGGCAGGGGCAGGGGTTATCGCTCGACGCCGTGGCGAAGCTCTCAGGCGTGTCGCGCTCCATGGTCAGCCAGATCGAGCGCGGCGAATCGAGCCCCACCATCGCGACGCTGTGGAATCTCACCCGCGCGCTTCAGGTGGATTTTGCCGGTCTTCTCGACGCCGCCCCCGGCGAGCCGCAGATCGAGGTGCTGCGCAGTGCCGCCGTGCCGACGATCAGCAATCTGGGCGACGGTTGCCGCATTCGCATCCTGTCCCCGCCTGAGGAAGCCGGGCATCACGAAGTCTACGAGCTGCTCATCGCCGAGGGCGGCGTGCTCGACAGTGCGCCCCACACCCGCGGCGCGCGCGAGCATCTCACTGTCTTCGAGGGCGCGGTGGAGGTCACCAGCGGCACCGGGACCGAGCGGCTGCAGGCCGGCGACACCGCGCGCTATGCCGCCGACGTGCCCCATGCGATCCGCGCGACAGAGGGGCCGGTCCGCGCCTTTCTGGTGGTTCAAGACGCCTAGTTTCCGCGATACCGGAAAAAATCCGCCATTCCGGAAATCCTCTATTTCGGAATCGCCTCCGCTATGGTAGAAGTCTCCTGAAAAGGAGAGCCTCATGACCCAAGCATTTCTGTCCCATGTCACCGACACCCTGTCCGAGATCGACGCCGAGGGCATGATGAAGAGCGAGCGGCTCATCACTACCCCGCAGGGCGGCGAGATCGCGGTGGGCGACCGCGAAGTCATCAACCTTTGCGCCAACAACTACCTTGGCCTCGCTGATCACCCCGAGCTGATCGCAGCGGCCAAGGAAGCGATGGACGAGAAGGGCTTCGGCATGGCCTCCGTCCGCTTCATCTGCGGCACACAGGACATCCACCGCGAGTTGGAGCAGAAGCTGGCCAATTTCCTCGGTCACGACGATTCGATCCTCTTCGCCGCCTGTTTCGATGCTAACGGGGGGCTGTTCGAGCCGCTGCTGGAGCCGGAGGATGCGGTCATTTCGGACGCGCTGAACCATGCCTCGATCATCGACGGCATCCGTCTGTGCAAGGCCAAGCGCTACCGCTACGCCAACAGCGACATGGAAGATCTCGAGGCCAAGCTGAAACAGGCCCGCGAGGACGGTGCGCGCTTCATCATGATCGCCACCGACGGGGTCTTCTCGATGGACGGCTATCTGGCAAAACTGCCCGAGATCACCGCGCTGGCCGAAAAATACGAGGCGCTGGTGATGGTCGACGATTGCCATTCCACCGGCTTCATGGGGCCAAAGGGCGCGGGCACCCCGGCGCATCACGGGGTCAAGGTGGACATCGTGACCGGCACGCTGGGCAAGGCGCTCGGCGGCGCCATCGGCGGCTATATCGCCGGGCCGCAGCCGGTGATCGACCTGCTGCGCCAGCGCGCGCGGCCCTATCTGTTCTCGAACTCGCTGCCCTCGTCGATCGTGCGCGCCGGTATCCGCGCGCTGGAATTGGTGGAAGAGGGCGACGATCTGCGCGCGCGTCTTTTCGAGAACACCGAATACTGGCGCGCGGGGCTGGAGAAACTGGGTTTCGACCTGCTGCCCGGCGAACATCCGATCGTGCCGGTCATGCTGGGCGAGGCGCAACTGGCGCAGGACATGGCGGCGAAGCTTTTCGAGGAAGGCGTCTATGTCTCGGGCTTCTTCTTCCCGGTGGTGCCGCGCGGTCAGGCGCGCATCCGCACCCAGATGAACGCGGCGCTGACCCGCGACCAATTGGACCGCGCGCTGAAAGCCTTCGAGACGGCCGGCAAGGCCTGCGGGGTGATCTGATGGCGACCAACGAAATGAAAGCGCTGGCCAAGCTGCACCCCCGCGAGGGGCTGTGGATGACCCATGCGCCGGTGCCCGAGATCGGCCCCGAGGACGTGCTGATCAAGATCAACAAGACCGGCATCTGCGGCACCGACATCCATATCTGGAACTGGGACGACTGGGCCGCCGGGACGGTGCCGGTGGGGCTGATCACCGGCCATGAGTTCGCGGGGGAGATCGTCGAGCTTGGCCGCAATGTCGAGGGGCTGGAGATCGGCCAGCGCTGCTCGGGCGAGGGGCATCTGATCGGCAAGCAGTCGCGGCAGAGCCGGGCGGGCAAGTTCCACCTCGATCCCGCGACGCGGGGCATTGGGGTGAACGAGCAGGGGGCCTTTGCGCAATACCTCAAGCTGCCCGCCTTCAACGTGGTGCCGCTGCCGGACGAGATTTCCGACGACATCGGCGCGATCCTCGATCCTCTGGGCAATGCGGTGCACACGGCGCTGAGCTTTGATCTGGTGGGCGAGGACGTGCTGATCACCGGCGCGGGGCCGATCGGCATCATGGCCGCCGCGGTGGCGCGGCACGTCGGCGCGCGGCATGTGGTGATCACGGATGTGAACCCCGACCGTCTGGCGCTGGCGGAAAAGGTCGCCGACGTGGTGCCGGTGAACGTGGCCAAGGAGGACTTGGCCGATGTGATCCCGCGGCTGAAGATGAAGCAGGGTTTTGACGTCGGGCTCGAGATGTCGGGCAACCAGCAGGCGCTGGATCAGATGGTCGAGGCCATGACCATGGGCGGGCGCATCGCCATGCTGGGCATCCCGCCGGGCAAGTCGCCGGTGGATTGGAGCCGCATCGTCTTCAAGGCGATCACCATCAAGGGCGTCTATGGCCGCGAGATTTTCGAGACCTGGTACAAGATGATCGCCATGTTGGAGAACGGGCTGGATGTCTCCGCCATCATCACCCACCGCTTCGGGGTGGATGACTTCGAGCAGGGGTTCGCTGCGATGAAATCGGGGCGGTCGGGCAAGGTGGTGCTGGACTGGACCTGAACCGCTCAGGGGCGCAGGCGATTGCGCCCCTGTTGCGTGAGGACGCAAACGTCCTCCCCTTCGAACACCGCCGCGCAGAGCGGTTTGCCATAGCCCGCCCCGGTGTCGAGGTTCACCCGGTTGCCATAGTGCATGGCGCTGTCGACCGGCGTGTGGCCGTGGACGATCAGCTTGGGATGGGGCGCGGTGTATTGGTGAAACTCCTTGCGGATCCACAACAGATCATTCTCGCGCTGATCGTCCAGCGGCACCTCGGGGCGGATGCCCGCATGGGCAAAGAACAGGTCGGGCGTTTGATGTGATAGGGCGAGGGTCTTGAGGAAATCCACATGGCTCTGCGGCACCGCTGCGCGGGCTTTCTCATGCACCTCTGACATCCGGTCGCGCCCGCTGACCGATACGCCGTAGGACCCCAGTGTCGTGTCGCCGCCCAAACGCGGGTTCAGCCAGTTAAGCTCAACCAGCAGCAGCGGATCGTGGCGGGGGAAATCCTCCATGAACCAGCTGAACATGCGGTCGTGATTGCCCATTAGGAAGGTCCAGTTGCGGCCCTCGGCCTTGCCTTGGGCCAGCCGCTCGATCACCGCTTTACTGTCGGGGCCGCGGTCGGTGTAATCGCCCAGAAAGACAATCTGGGCCTCCGGCCCGCCGTCTTCTTCGATCAGGGTCAAAACGCGCTCAAGCTCGGCGGCGTAACCGTGGATGTCTCCGATGGCATAGATGGGGCTGGGCATGATCGTTCCTGTCCTTCTGCACCCCCTCGTGATGCCGCAAAGCGGCGGGGAAGGGAAGGCTTAGGCCCGACAATGCCCCCAAAAGAAAAAGCGCCCCGCGAGGGGGCGCTTCCAGATTGTGCAGGTCGTGCTGGCCTTAGGCCACGTCGAATTGCAGCGGCTTGATTTGCCGGAACATGCCGGTGTCGCGCAGCTTGCCGATCACCGTCTCGGGCACCTGATCGTCGACATAGAGCAGGGCAATCGCCTCGCCCTTGGCGGTGTGGCGGCCAAGAGTAAAGTTGGCGATGTTCACGCCGTTCTCGCCCATGGTCTGGCCCAATGTGCCGATGATGCCCGGCACGTCTTCGTTGGTGGTGTAGAGCATGTGCTCCCCGATCTCGGCGTCGATGGTGATGCCCTTGATCTGGATGAAGCGCGGCTTGCCGTCCGAGAAGACGGTGCCCGCGATGGAGCGCTCGCGCTTCTCGGTCACCACGGTCACCTTGACATAGCCGTCGAAAACGCCGGACTTGTCCTGGTTGGTGGTGCTGATCTGGATGCCTTTCTCACGCGCGACCACGGGGGCGGAGACCATGTTCACGTCCGGGTTGGCGCGCTTCATGATGCCCGCCACGACGCCGCAGTTCAGTGCCTTGAGGTTCATCTTGGCGACCGAGCCGTCGTAGAGGATGTTGATCGCCTTGATTGGCTCGTCCGTCATCTGGCCGATGAAGGCCCCGAGGTGGCCGGCGAGCTTGACCCATGGGCCCATGACCTTGGCTTCTTCGGCGGTGACCGAGGGCATGTTGAGCGCGTTGGTCACGGCGCCGGTCAGCAGGTAGTCGGACATCTGCTCGGCCACTTGCAGGGCCACGTTCTCCTGTGCTTCGGTGGTCGCGGCGCCGAGGTGCGGGGTACAGACCACGTTGGGCAGATTGAAGAGCGGGTTTTCCTTGGCCGGTTCCTCGGCGAAGACATCGAAGCCCGCGCCCGCCACATGGCCCGACTTCAGCAGGTCGGCCAGCGCTTCCTCGTCCACCAGACCGCCGCGGGCGCAGTTGATGATGCGCACGCCGGGCTTGGTTTTTTCAAGGTTCTCGCGGCTGAGGATATTGGCGGTCTGCTCGGTGAAGGGCACGTGCAGCGTGATGAAGTCAGCGCGGGAGAGCAGCTCGTCCAACTCGACCTTCTCGACGCCCATCTTCTCGGCCTTCTCCTCGCCCAAGAAGGGGTCATAGGCCACGACCTTCATCTTCAGCCCGCGCGCGCGGTCGCAGACGATGCCGCCGATGTTGCCCGCGCCGATCACGCCAAGGGTCTTGCCGGTCAGCTCGACGCCCATGAACTTGGACTTTTCCCACTTGCCCGCATGGGTGGAGGCGCTCGCCTCGGGGATCTGCCGCGCCACGGCGAACATCATCGCGATGGCATGTTCGGCGGTGGTGATCATGTTACCGAAGGGCGTGTTCATCACGATCACACCCTGTTTCGAGGCGGCTTCCTTGTCGATGTTGTCGGTGCCGATGCCCGCGCGGCCGATCACCTTAAGGTTCGGCGCGTTGGCGAGGATCTTTTCCGTCACCTTGGTGGCCGAGCGGATGGCGAGGCCGTCATAGTTGCCGATGATCTCGGCCAGTTTGTCTTTGTCCTTGCCCAGATCGGGCTGAAAATCCACGTCGATGCCGCGGTCGCGGAAGATCTGAACGGCAGCTTCGGAGAGTTTGTCGGAAATGAGTACTTTGGGGGCCATTTGTCTGGTCCTTCATAAACGGGGTCAGCGGTGCGCAGAGACGCGCAGCCGACGAGAGGGGGGAGTAGGGTGCGCGATCCTCGCGCACAATCGCGTCACGCGTTGATTTCGGCTTCAAAAGCCCATGCGAGCCAAGGCAACATCGCTTCGATGTCCGCCGCCTCGACCGTGCCACCGCACCAGATGCGCAGGCCCGGAGGGGCATCGCGGTAGGCGCCGATGTCGAGCGCTGCGCCCTCATCCGCCAGCCGCTTGGCCACGGCCTTGGCAAAGGCGGCGCCGTCCGCGATGCGGTCATCGGTGAACTTCAGGCAGACCGATGTGTTGGAGCGTGTCGCGGGATCGGTGGCGAGGAAGTCGATCCAGTCATGCGCCTCGACGAAATCGGCCACGGCCTTTGTGTTTGCGTCTGCACGCGCGATTAGGCCTTTCAGGCCGCCCACGGATTTGGCCCAGTCCAGCGCCAGCAGGTAATCCTCGACGCAGAGCATCGACGGCGTGTTGATCGTCTCGCCGCGGAAAATGCCCTCGTTCAATTTGCCGCCCTTGGTCAGGCGGAAGATCTTGGGCAGCGGCCATGCGGGGGTGTAGCTTTCCAGCCGCTCGACAGCACGCGGGCTGAGGATCAGCATGCCATGCGCCGCTTCGCCGCCCAGCACTTTCTGCCAAGAGAAGGTCGTCACATCGAGCTTGTCCCACGGCAGGTCCTGCGCGAAGGCGGCGGAGGTCGCGTCGCAGAGCGTGAGCCCCGCGCGGTCCGCCGGGATCACGTCGCCCGTGGGTACGCGCACGCCAGAGGTCGTGCCGTTCCAGGTAAAGCAGACGTCGTTGTCATAATTCAGCGCGGCCATGTCGACGATCTCGCCATACTCAGCGGTGTGGACCTGCGCTTCGATCTTCAACTGTTTCACCACATCGGTGACCCAGCCTGCGCCGAAGCTTTCCCATGCGACCATCTCAACGGGCCGTTCGCCCAGAAGCGACCACATTGCCATCTCGAAAGCGCCGGTGTCGGAGGCGGGCACGATGCCGATGCGGTAGTCGGCGGGCACGCCGAGCACTTCGCGGGTGGTTTCGATCGCCTCAGCAAGCTTGGCCTTGCCGGGCGCGGCACGGTGGCTGCGGCCCAGCGGAGCATCGCCAAGCTTGGTCAGATCGAATGTGGGGATTTTGGCGCAGGGGCCGGAGGAGAAACGCGGGTTTGCCGGTACGGCAACAGGTTTCGCTTCCGGGCGCGGTGCCGGTTGGTTCATAGCCATTGATGCTACCCTCTCAGATATTCGCCCTTCGTTGGGGAAGGGTGTCCCACTTGCCGGGATACGCGGGGAGGCCGGGCTGGCGCAAGTCGCAAAATGACGCTAGGACGCCGGTCATGTCGCTTTGCGCGGCGCGAATGATGCGGATCGGAAACTTATGTTCACGGCAATCTTGTTGACCTCCCCCACCAACCCCAGCCTCGACCCCGCGCTGGTGGAAAGCCTGCGCAACGCTTGGGGCGGGGGTGACGCGCTTTGGCTGGCCCCGGATGAGGCGGCGGAGTTTTCGTTGACCCAGATGCCGGAAAACCGTTGGGATGTCTGGGAAAGCTGCCAGTCCATGGGGGTCGATCTGGTGATCGTGCCGACAGAGGGCCGCCGCAAGAAGATGCTGCTGGCCGATATGGACAGCACGATGATCCAGCAAGAATGTATCGACGAATTGGCCGATGAAGCAGGCGTCGGGGAGCGCGTGAAAGAGATCACGGCGCGGGCGATGAATGGCGAATTGGATTTCGACGGCGCCCTGCGCGAACGGGTCGGCCTGCTAAAAGGTCTGGAAGCCAGCGTGATCGACAAGGTCTTGGCCGAGCGGATCACCCTGATGCCCGGCGGCGGGGCGCTGGTGGGCACAATGAAGGCCAACGGCGGCTATGCCGCTCTGGTCTCGGGCGGGTTCACCGCCTTCACAGCCAAAGTGGCCGAGATGTTGGGCTTTGATGAGAATCGCGCCAATACGCTGCTGGTTGAACAGGCCGCGCTGACGGGAGATGTGGGGCTGCCGATCCTCGGGCGTGAGGCCAAGGTCACCGCGCTGGAAGAGATCACGGCAAAGCTGGGCATCACCGAGGATCAGGTCATCGCCGTGGGTGATGGGGCCAATGATCTGGGGATGTTGGGGCGCGCGGGCATGGGCGTGGCGCTACATGCAAAGCCTTCTGTCGCGGCGGAATGTGACATCCGCATCAACTTTGGCGATCTGACCGCGCTGCTGTTCGTGCAGGGCTATGCGCGTAGCGAATTTGCGGGCTGAGCCTGCCCGCGTGGGACTGCCGCTTCGTTTCATCCAAGCGGCAGCGCGAGTGGCTTAAAGCAGCCCCGCCGCTGGTTTCAGCATCCCGGTTTCAAGCCCGCGCCAGTTCTTGATCGGCGCGTTCATCCGCTTGAGCGCGGCGGGGTGGTTGGCGTCCAGCGCCCCCAGTTTGACCATCAACGCGGTGATCGCACATTCGGCGGCGCGGGTGGTGCCGCAGGCGGCTTTCAGTGCGATGCCCAGTTTGCGCTCGGGCCAGATGGCGATGAAGAAACCTTCGGCCCCGGTCTTCAAGGCGACCTTGCCGTCCATCGCCCGCATCAGTTCCGTGCAGGCGCGACCTTCGCCCGCGACAAGTTCGGGGTGCAGGCGCATAGCTTCGTGCAGGCGCGCCTCGGCAGAGCCTTCGGGGGCGGCGGCGAAATGGGCCATGGCGCGGGCCATGCCATGC
Source organism: Sulfitobacter sp. 1A13421 (assembly GCF_043557285.1). Lineage (NCBI taxonomy): Bacteria > Pseudomonadati > Pseudomonadota > Alphaproteobacteria > Rhodobacterales > Roseobacteraceae > Sulfitobacter > Sulfitobacter sp. 1A13421. Next base: position 286,994 of record NZ_JBIFFQ010000003.1, on the reverse strand, counting down.
AGGGTGCAAGCGTAGTTCGGGGCCGAGCAGCCGTCGATCCCATAGCCGGGGGAGGTTTCTTGCGTGACCGTCTCGAAAGCCTCAAGGCAGGCTTTTTGCACCGCGTGCTCTGGCTTTTCGTAATCTGCGCCGCCGCCCAGATGTTGGTTCAGCGTCAGGAAGCCTGCGTGTTTGCCCGAGCAGTTGTTGTGGATCTGGCAGGGTTTCTCATGGGCGCGGATCAGCCCCTCCATCGCGTCGCGGTCGGCGGGCTCCTGCGGGCCGCAGCGAAAGGCGTCGTCGTCCAGACCCAGCGTTTCGAGCCAGACGCCCACCCGGTCGGTGTGGATGGCGGCCCCTTGGTGCGAGGCGCAGGCCAGCGCCAGTTGCTCGGTGCTTAGCCCCGCCTTGTCCGCCGCGCCGGAATTGATCAGCGGCAGCGCTTGGATCATCTTGGAAGACGAGCGCGGCAGAATGACCTTTTCCGGGTCGCCCCAAGCCTCGACGATCTGGCCGCTGGCGTCGCAGATCACGGCGTGACCGGAATGCACGCTTTCCAGAAAGGGTCCGCGCCAGATTTCCGCAAAGGGGGCTGCTTTGGTCATGAGGTTCATCCTGTTTCTGGGCGAAAACCTGCCAATCAGGGTTTCGTCGGTCGCGCGTTTGCCGTTATTGTGGTTGGTGTCGAACAGATAACAGACACCCGCAAGAGAGCAACCCGCCCGAGGTTGCCCGGTTGGGGTCTGTGGACGTGTTGAGGTCAAGGACGGCTGGAGGCTGGACAGATGGGAATGATGAAGACATGTGGTCTTGCACTTGGGGCGCTCGCCCTTGTGGCGAGCGGCGCAGTGGCGCAGGAGCAGAGCACCAACCGGGTGGCGGCCAAGACCGACTGGAGCGTCTTTGTAGAAGATAACCCGACGGAATGCTGGGGCGTCTCGACGCCCAAGGAAGTCGTGAACACACGCGATGGGCGTGTGGTGGCGGTGAACCGGGGCCAGACATTGCTGATGGTATTCTATCGTCCTTCGGCAGAGGCCAAGGGTCAGGTTGCTTTCACCGGCGGCTATCCTTTCGCCTCGGGCTCGACTGTGACGATGAGCATTTCGGGCAATACCTATGAGCTGTTCACCGAAGGCGAATGGGCATGGCCCGCGACAACGGCGGATGACGCCAAGATCATCGCCGCGATGAAACGCGGTGCGGATGCCACGCTGGTCGGCAAGTCTTCGCGCGGGACGCAGACCAAGGACACCTTCTCGCTTCTGGGCTTCACCGCTGCGGTTGAAGATGCGGAGAAGCGCTGCGGGGGGTGAGCCTCTGAGATTTGAGAGTTTGGGACGGCCTCGCGATTGCGGGGCCGTTTTTGTTTGGGGCGAACGTGCCACCCGGGCCCGAGACAAGCCGTAGGCGCCGGGCCATCGCCTGCCCGCCCGTCACGCCAGAGGCGTGCCAGACCATGCTGGGCGCACCTTCGGTGCGACCGGGTAGGCGATTTGGTGAGGCTGTGCGTGACTTCGCGGGCTCACATCATGGTTGAGGCATAAAGCGGTATCAAAGATATGTCGGTTCGCCGACACGCGGGCAGGCGATGGCCCTCGCACGAAAAAGCCGCGGCTTCCTTTCGGGAGCCGCGGCTAAGAATACGTCGTATATTCCGATGTCAGGCCGCGCGCGACAACGGCGCCGCCACTTCTTCCTCGATAAACGCACCATGCAGCGCCTTGATCACCGGTTGCAGGCTCTCCCGCTCGACGATGAACTGCACATCCACGTTGCGCGGCCCTTGGCTCGCGCCGATGGCTGTCTCGCCAGCCTCTGCGATGGCCACGAGGCCCCGTTGCAACACCGACAAGCCATTCAGATCGCGCCCGATGACCGAGGCCATGGACAGCGTGCGGGTGGTGATCTCGGCGGTGGGGTAAATCTCGGCCAGATCCTTTTCCACCCGGCGCATCGTTTTCAGCGAAGCGTCCAGATAATGCGTGATCGTATTGGCGTTCGACACCTTCGAAACGATCCGCACGTTGTGCCGCGTCAGCACATCGAGGATCGCGGTGTCATAGCCCTTTACGCCGACCATATCCTGCTCGAACAGCTCCAGCGTGACGATATCCAGACCGGTCACGATCTCCACCGCGGGCGCTTCGGCCTGACGGTCGTCGATCAGCGTGCCGGGGTCTTCGGGCTCGAAGGCGTTGGTCACGCGCAGCGGCACGTCGGCTTGGCGCAGGGTCTTGGCCGCCTTGGGGTGGATCGCCTCCATCCCCATGTTCGACAGCTGGTCCGCCACGTCGTAGTTGGTGCGGCCGATCTTTTTGACGGCATGTTCGCCCACCAGTTTCGGGTCGCAGGACGACAGGTGAAATTCCTTGTGAATGATCGCCTCCCGCGCGCCGGTGAGGGCGGCGAGCTTGGAGAAGGTCACCTCGGAATAGCCGCGGTCGAACTCGCGCATCAGGCCCTCGGCGCATTGCGCATAGCCTGTCACGATGGGCATTTCCGTATGAGGGTCGATGCCCTCCATCGCCTGCGCGATGCGCTCGTCGAGGGTCACGTTGCCCTCGTCACGCCACCCCGAGAGGTCGACGAAACGGGCGTTCACGCCAGCGCGTTGCAGCAGGATTGTGGTGACGAATGCGGAATGCGCCTCGCCCAGACCGGACAGTAGCTCGCGTATTTGCAGCATATGCTCCGACAGGCGGAAGTGGCCATAGGCGCAAAGGCGTTGCAGGTCGATCAGGCAGTTGCGGGCACCATGGGTGCGCTCGGACACAAAGGCGTCGGCCTGTTCGATGTCACCGGGATGCTCCAGCACCTCGCGGTGCACGCGCTGCATCTCGGCCGAGACGCGGGTCAGCGCCTCGTGCCAGCCGTGATCGTTGCTGGCATTGGCCAAATGGGCGTAAACGCCCGGCTCGCCGGATTTCTTATGCTCCAGCAACAGGTTCGTGATCCCGCCAAAGGCGGAGACCACGAAGACGCGCCCATAGATGTCTGCGCCCTTACGGTCACCGACAAAGAGCGTATCTTTGAGTTGGTTCACGCGGGACATGGACGTCCCGCCGATTTTTTCGACAGTGTGGGACGGTTGAGTCATAAAACTTAAGCGACCTCCTCGGCAGGCGCATAGGAACCATCTTCGCGGTGCACTTCCTTGCCGGTGACCGGCGGGTTAAAGCAGCACGCCATGTGAAGCTCTTCCTCTGCGCGCAGGGTGTGTTTGTCGTTCAGGTTCAGGGCGTACATTACGCCGGGGGTGATCTCATGCGTCTCCCCGGTGGCGAGATCGGTGATCGACCCCTTGCCCTTCATGCAATAGACGCTCTCGAAGTGGTGCTTGTAGTGGAACGTGTGTTCAGACCCGGCCTCAAGAACGGTGATGTGGAAGGAAAAACCCATCCCGTCGTCGGCCAGAAGCAAGCGTGTCGAGGTCCATTGCGCATCGCCAACGTGACGGTCTGTGACCTGAAGTTTGTTAAAATCGCGTACAATCATCGGTATTACTCCGCTGCCAGTTTCATATTGCCCGTCACATCGCGGGTCGCTTGAAGGAGGATATCAAACCCTTCGCGCATAACCTTCTCCGGCGTGGTGAGCGGGGCAAGATATTTAACAATTTCATCATGTGCGCCCGATGTTTCGATCACGAGGCCCAATTCATAGGCACGCGCGCAGATCGCACCGGCCAACTCGCCCGAGCCTACGTCGACACCCTGCATCAAGCCGCGGCCTTTCAGCGTGGCACCGTCGACCAGATCGGCCACATCCTTGAGCGCGGTGGTTAGCACCACGGCTTTCTCGGCCAGCGACTTTTCGAACGTGTCGTCGGACCAGAATTTCTCGATCGCAACGCGGGCGGTGACGAAGGCATGGGTGTTGCCGCGGAAGGTGCCGTTGTGCTCGGCGGGCTTCCAGATGTCATGCTCCGGCGCGATCAGCAGGGCCGCGAAGGGCAGGCCAAAGCCGGAAAGCGATTTCGCTTGGGTGATCATGTCAGGCTTGATGCCGGAAGCCTCAAAGGAGAAGAAGCTCCCCGAACGGCCACAGCCCGCCTGAATGTCGTCAACGATCAGCAGCGCGCCATGCTTGCGGGCGATCTTTTCAATGCCCCGCATCCATGCGTCGGAGGCCGCGTTCAACCCGCCTTCGCCTTGGATCGGCTCAAAGATAAAGGCCGCGGGCGCGTCGATGCCCGACGACGGGTTCGACAGCATCGCGTCGATCATCTCAAGCGTGTCCACGTTCTCGCCCAATGCGCCTTCGAAGGGCATGTGGGTGACATCGGCCAGCGAGCCGCCGCCCGCGCCGCCGCGTTTGCCTTTGTTGCCAGTGAGAGCAAGCGCGCCCATGGTCATGCCGTGGAAACCGTTGGTGAAAGAGATCACGTTCGTGCGGCCCGTCACCTTGCGCGCCAGCTTGATCGCGGCTTCGACGGCGTTGGTGCCGGTCGGGCCGGTCATCATGACCTTATAGTCCATGCCGCGCGGCTTGAGGATTTTCTCCTCATAGGCGTTCAGGAATGCCGCTTTGGTGTCGCTGTGGAAGTCGAGACCATGGGCGATGCCATCATTGGTGATGTGCTCCACCAGCGCGGCCTTCATGTCAGGGTCGTTGTGGCCGTAGTTCAGCGAGGAGCAACCGGCGAGGAAGTCGATGTAGCGATTCCCGTCCGCGTCGAACATCTCGGACCCGCTGGCGCGGGTGAAAACAGCGTTCATGCCGCGGCAATAGGAGCGCGCTTCGCTCTCGCGGCGGGTAAAGATCGTTGTGTTCTGTGCCATGTCTTTAGGCATAGGAATTCCTTTCTCTTCTAGAGAGTCTGTCGTGTGAATTGTCAGCTGCGGTTTACGCGGCGCGTTTCAGCGCGGCGGCCTCGGGCAGCGTGATCGTCACCATATGTTCGGTGTCATGCGCGCCCTCGAAATGGGCGTCTTTGGTAAAGTGGGGCGCATCGGAAAGATCGCCGCCGATGTGGTTCGCAAAGCTGCGGAACAGCCCCCAAGAGGCGTCGTTGTCGCGGGTGATCGTGGTTTTGAGGGTCTTGGCATCCTCGGTTTCATCCCGGTTCACCAGTTCCATCAGCATGGTCTTGCCCAGACCAAGGCCACGGGCTTTGGGGCTGACGGCGACCTGCCAGACAAAGAAAGCATCTTGGGCAGGGATCATATGGCCGGAGATCCAGCCCACGATATCCCCGTCCAACTCGGCCACCACGCAGGTGTCGCGGAAGTGGTCGGCTTGGATCAGGTTCGCATAAAGCGAGTTCTCGTCGAGCGGCTTACAGTCGCGAATCAACCGCCAGATGGCGGCTCCGTCCTCGGCATTGGGCTTGCGCAGCTTGGGTGTGCGGGCTTTTTTCATGTCGAGTTCATTCTGCATCCGTTCGGGGCTCCCTGATTGTTTCGATAGGCTAAGTAAGCCATGCGCGATGATACTTCAACAATCAAAGTAAATTACCTCAATATACGCTCATAGCGTTGTTTCAGCGCCATAGAACTGTGCATATTTGTTTCGTTTTCCGAACGAAATTAGGCAGCTTCGCTTAGCTATACTAAGCGATCGGGTAGGTTTTGAGCGATTGCTGAGAATGCCGCCAATGTGCAATGATGCACCATGACGCAGAAACATCCCGACCGGGTCGACGAAAGTCTGATCGCTTTGCGCCGCATTTTGCGGGCCACCGAACTCTATGCGCGCGATCTGGCGCAGGCCGCGGGGGTGACCCCTGCGCAGCTGCGCGTTTTGCAGATCGTGGGAGAGAAGAAAGACCCGACGGCCAAGACCCTCGCCAATCAGATGGGGGTGAGCCAAGCCACCGTGACCGCCTTGGTCGACAAGCTGGTGGCGCGCAGCTTGGTCTCGCGCCAGCCCTCGGCGCAGGACCGTCGGCAGACCAACATCACGCTGACCACACAGGGCGAGGATGTGTTGGAGGAAGCCCCCGATGCGCTGCAACAGCGCTACGTTCGCGCCTTTGCAGACCTCGCCGATTGGGAGCAGGCGCAGCTAGTGTCGTCGTTGGAGCGTGTGGCGGCGATGTTGAACGTGGACAGTCTGGATGCCGCGCCGGTTCTGGCGACCGGGGAATTGCGGACAAGCAAGAAGACCTATTGAGCGCGGGTTCAGGGCCTCGGCGGCCAAACCCTTTTGCAAATCGCGCCTTTTCTTATATAGAGACCCATCCCTAGCCAGTGAGTCTTTGAAATGTCCGCTTCCGCGCCCATCACCCAAGACGTGATGACCCTTCCCCGTAAGCTGCCCGACGGGCCGATCAACCTTGTCGGCTTGACCCGCGACGCCATGCGCGACGCGCTGATCGCCCATGGCACGCCCGAGAAACAAGCGAAGATGCGTGTGGGGCAGATTTGGCAGTGGATCTACCAGTGGGGCGTGCGGGATTTCGACGCGATGACCAACCTCGCCAAGGGCTACCGCGCTCAATTGGCTGAGAAATTCGTGATCGAAGTGCCCGAGGTGGTGACCCGTGCGGTCAGCGAGGATGGCACCCGCAAATACCTCGTGCGGATCGCGGGCGGTCATGAGGTCGAGGTGGTTTATATCCCCGAAGAGGGGCGCGGCACGCTTTGTGTCTCTAGCCAAGTGGGCTGCACGCTGACCTGTTCTTTCTGCCATACCGGCACGCAGAAGCTGGTCCGCAACCTCACGGCAGGCGAGATCATCGGTCAGGTCATGGTGGCGCGTGACGATCTGGGTGAATGGCCTGAAATCGGTGCGCCGAAGGATGAAACCCGGCTTTTGAGCAATATTGTGCTTATGGGCATGGGTGAGCCGCTGTATAATTTCGAGAACGTGCGCGACGCGATGAAGATCGCGATGGACCCCGAAGGCATCCAGCTGTCGCGCCGCCGCATCACGCTGTCGACTTCCGGCGTCGTCCCCGAGATTCACCGCACCGCCGCTGAGATCGGCTGCCAGTTGGCCGTGTCCTTCCACGCCACCACCGACGAGGTGCGCAACAAGCTGGTGCCGATCAACAAGCGTTGGAACATTGAGGCGCTACTGGAGGCGCTCAAAGCCTATCCCAAGGTCAGCAATTCCGAACGGATCACTTTTGAGTACGTGATGCTGAAGGACGTGAACGACAGCGACGAAGACGCGCATCGTCTGGTCAAGCTGATCGAGGGCATTCCGGCCAAGATCAACCTCATTCCCTTCAACGAATGGCCCGGCTCGCCCTATGAGCGGTCGTCGAATAACCGCATCCGGGCTTTCGCCAACATCATCTATCAGGCCGGCTATGCCTCACCGATCCGCACCCCGCGGGGCGAAGACATCATGGCCGCCTGCGGTCAGCTTAAGTCAGCGACCGAGCGCGCGCGCAAGTCGCGCAAACAGATCGAAGCGGACGCGGGTCTGAGCGGTTAAACCAGCCCCGCACGGTCCCGCGAAAGCGCTTCTTCAGTAACACCCTCGGCGGTGATGTCGCCGGGGATTTCCGCGCCTCGCACCATTGCCGCCGCGGCCCGCGCCAGCGCCGGGGCGGTCTGGATGCCATAGCCACCTTGACCGGCGAGCCAAAAGAAACCCTCTCCTTCGGGATCAAACCCCGCCACCGGATTGCCGTCGGGCAGGAAGCTGCGCAGCCCGGCCCAGCGGCTTTCGATGCGCGGACGTTCAAGGTCGAAAGCAGTTTCGATCCGGTCGATGCAGATCGCGATATCCAGTTCCTCGGGCTGCGCGTCGCAGGGGGGCGAGGGCGTGGCATCGGCGGGCGAAATCAGCAGCTTGCCCGCATCGGCCTTGAGGTAGAACTGCTCGTCGATATCCACCACCATCGGCCAACGGTCTGGCACCATGCCCTCGGGCGGGGCCACCGTCAGCGCCGTGCGGCGTTTTGGGGTGAGGCCCGCAGGTTTCAACCCGGCCAGCGTGGCGATCTCATCCGCCCAAGCCCCTGCGGCATTGACGATCACCGGCGCGTGGAAGGTGCCTTGGTTCGTGTCGACCTGCCAGTCACCCTCTTTGCGAAGCGCCTGCACCTCGGCCTTGGTTTGCAAAACGCCGCCCGCCGCGCGGTAGGTCTTGAGGTAATGTTGATGCAGCCCGTTCACGTCGATATCCGCCGCCGAAGTGTCCTGCAGCCCGCCGCTGGCATAGCCTTTGCGCAGCAGCGGCACGCGCGTCTCGACCTCGGTCCCGCTCAGCGGGGTGACATGGGGCCCCAACTCCTCAGCCGTGCGGGCGAGCGATGCTTGCTGGTCCTGCCGCGCGACGAAGACCGCCCCGCGGGGTTCCAGCAGCGGGTGATCCAGATGCGGGCTGACAGGGTCGTGAAAGAAGGCGGCAGAAGCGCGGGAGAGGGCGCGGATCACTTCAGGCCCATAGGTCACCGTAAACAGCGCGGCAGAGCGGCCCGTGGTGTGATAGCCCGGCTGGCTTTCGCGCTCCAGCAGCAGCACCCGACGGTCGCTGGACAGTTCAGCAGCGACAGAAGCGCCCGCAATGCCCGCACCGATCACGATGCAATCGAAACCTGTTGTTAAATTGTTCATACTCTGCCCTCTCTGCGCAGAGGCTAGCACCGCCTGCGGCGGGGCAAAAGGGCCGAAGCGCGGTCCGCCTCTGCCCCTGCGGGCAATCGGATAAATCCGCCATATTGTTGCAATTGCATGAAATTTTCGCCCGGCGCGGCAAAGCCGTTGACCGAACGCCCCCGCCCGGCGCAGTCTGTCACAAAGGGCGCATGCGGTGATGCCGAACGCGCCCCGACCCACAGGAGTGCTGCCCCATGTCCGAACTGACCCCTTTCAGAACCCTTCCCGCGCTGACGCTGGCCTTTGGCCTGATGGCCTCGGCTTCCGCCGCGGCCGAGCTTGTCATCGGCATGCAGCAGGAGCCCACGTCGCTCGATCCCACGGCGGATGCCACCGCCTCCATCGACAGCATGATGACGCAGAACGTCTTCGAATCGCTGACCATTGTGGCCGAGAACGGGGAAGTGCAACCCAATCTCGCGACGTCTTGGGAGGTGTCGGAAGACGGGCTGACCTATACCTTCACACTGGCCGAAGGCGTGACCTTCCACGACGGCAGCACGCTCGACGCCGACGATGTCGTCTATTCCTTCGACCGCGCCATGGGTGAAGACAGCGTGAACCCGTCGAAGGACATTTTCGAGCCGATCGAAAGCGTCAAGGCCGTGGATCCCCAAACGGTCGAGATCACGCTCACGAACAAGGATGCCTTCTTCCTGTTCAACATGGGGCAGGGCGACAGCGCCATCGTGGCCGCCGAGAGCGTGGAGACCAACAACGCCAATCCGGTGGGCTCCGGCCCCTTCAAGTTCGACAGTTGGACTCGCGGCGACCGGCTGACGCTGGTCAAGAACCCCGATCACCGCGATGCGGCCGAGGTGGCGCTCGACAAGGTGGTGTTCCGCTTCATCTCCGACCCGGCCGCCGCAACCGCGGCGATGATGGCCGAAGAGCTCGACGCTTTCCCCGGCTTCCCCGCGCCGGAACTGCTGCCGCAGTTCGAGGCCGACCCGCGCTTCCGCGTCAACGTCGGCTCGACTGAGGGCGAGGTGATCCTTGCCATGAACAACGCCAAGCCGCCTTTCGACAATGTGGAGGTGCGCCGCGCCGTGGCCACCGCCATCGACCGGGACGAGATCATCGAGGGCGCCATGTACGGCCAAGCCGTGCCGATCGGCAGCTTCTACCCGCCGCATGGCACCGCCTATGTCGACCTGACGGACGCCTATCCGCATGACAGCGCCAAGGCCGAAGAAATGTTCGAGGCGGCGGGGCTTGCGGGGGCCACCATGACCCTGCGCGTGCCGCCGTTCCCTTACGCCACACGCTCGGCCGAGATCATCCAGAACCAGCTGTCGGAGGCCGGGATCGACGCCAAGGTCGAGAATGTCGAATGGGGCTTCTGGATCGATGAGGTCTACAAGAAGAAGAACTACGACATGACCATCATCGCCCACACCAGCCCCAACGACATGGGCAATTTCGCCCGCGGCCCGGATTATTTCTACGGCTACGACAATGCCGAGATGACCGCGCTTTGGGAGAAGATCCAAACTGAGGTCGACGCCGAGGCGCGCAATGAACTGCTCAAGCAGGGCCAGCAGATGCTGTCCTACCAGTCGGTGCATGGCTTCCTGTTCCAGCTGCCTCTCTTGGGCGTCTTCCGCCAGGAGGTCGAAGGCTACTGGTCCTCCTCGCCCGTGCTCTACATGCCGCTGAAGAACGTGCGCATCGCCGACTGACCTGAAACGGCCGCGGCGCCCCCGGTGGCGCGGCTTTTGGACCTGACTTCGTGGCCTATTTCCTCTTCCGCCGCACGCTCGGTTTCGTGCTGACCCTGCTCGCCGTCTCGCTCGTCGTCTTTGCCGTGATGAACGTGCTGCCGGGCGATCCGGCGCTGACCATCCTTGGCATGGACGCCAGCGAGGATGCCATCGCGGCGCTGCGCGAACAGCTGGGGCTGAACGAGCCGCTGGTGACCCGCTATGTTTCGTGGGTCTGGAACGCGGTGCAGGGGGACTTCGGCCTCAGCCATTCGTTTCGCGTGCCTGTTTCGGAACTCATCGCCGAACGCCTGCCGATGACGATATCGCTCGCCGTGGCGGGGATGCTGGTGACGCTGGTGCTGGCGCTGGGCCTTGGCATCACGGCGGCGGCGCAGCATGGGCGTGCGGGGGATTGGGGGGTGATGTTTCTGAGCCAACTCGGCATCGCGGTGCCCGCCTTCTGGCTGTCGATCCTGCTCGTGATGCTTTTTGCCGTGAAGCTGCGCTGGTTGCCGCCGGGGGGCTTTGCGGGCTGGGACGATCCGGGGGCGGCGCTGCGGTCGCTTATCCTGCCCACGGTGGCGCTGGCGCTGGTGCAATCGGCGGTACTGGCGCGGGTCACGCGGTCCTCGGCGCTGGAGGTCATGCGGCAGGATTTCGTGCGCACCGCCCGCGCCAGCGGCCTCTCGCGGCGGCGGGTGCTCTGGCGGCATGTGCTGCCCAATGCGCTGGTGCCGATCGTGACCATCGTCGGCATGCAGTTCGCCGCGCTCGTGACCGGGACCATCGTGATCGAGAATGTCTTCTACCTGCCCGGTCTGGGACGTCTGATCTTCCAGTCCATCGCCAACCGTGACCTGCCCACGGTGCAGGCGCTGGTGATGCTGTTCGCCGCCATCGTGGTGACGGCGAATTTCGTGGTCGATCTGCTCTACGTCGTGATCGACCCCCGGCTGAAGGCGCGGGCATGAAGCGGCTTCCGGCGAATTTTCTGCTGGGGGCGGTGCTGGTCAGCCTCGTGGTCGGGGTGGCGGCGCTGTCGCTCGTCTGGACCCCGCATGACCCGCAGGCGATGTCGATCTCCACCAAGTTCGCGACTCCCTCTACGGAGCATTGGCTGGGCACCGATCAATTGGGCCGCGACGTGGTGGCGCAATTGATGGCGGCGGCGCGCAACTCGATGACCGTGGCGCTGGTGGCGGTGCTCTTGGGCGGCAGCATCGGCGTGGGGCTGGGGCTTCTGGCCTCGGCGCTTGGCGGCTGGGTCGAGGATGCGGTGATGCGGCTCGCCGACTTGGGCTTTGCCTTTCCAGCGCTGTTGTTCGCGATCATGCTGGCGGCGGTCTTCGGGCCGTCGCTGACCAACGCGGTGCTGGCGATCTCCTTCATCAACATACCCATCTTCGCCCGCGTCACCCGCGCCTCTGCCAACCAGATATGGACGCGCGACTACGTCGCCGCCGCGCGGGCCGCCGGGCGCGGGCGCTTCGCGATCAGCCGCGATCACATCCTGCCCAACATCGCCGCGGCGGTGATCGTGCAGGCGACCATCGAGTTCGCGGTGGCGATCCTCGCCGAAGCGGCGCTGAGCTATCTCGGCCTCGGCGCGCAGCCGCCCGCCTCGAGCTGGGGGCGGATGCTGTCGGAGGCGCAGACGCTGATGTATCTCGCCCCGCAACTGGCGATCTATCCGGGGCTGTGCATCGTCGTGGCCGTGCTGGGCTTTGGCCTGCTGGGCGACGGGCTGCGCGACATCACCGATCCCCGACTGGTGCGCGCGCGATGATTGAGCTTAGCAATCTTTCGATCCATTTCGGCACTGCCGTCGCCCTGCGCGACGCCAATCTGGTGATCGAGCGCGGCGACCGTTTGGGGGTCGTCGGCGAAAGCGGTTCGGGCAAGACGCTGCTGGCGCTTTGTCTGATGGGCATGGCCCCCGAAAGCGCGCGGTTGACCGGGCAGCTGCGGATTGACGGGCAGGACATGGCCGACGCATCTGAGCGTGATTGGCAGAGGCTGCGCAGCCGCCGCGTGGCGATGGTGTTTCAGGAACCGATGGCGGCGCTCAACCCGTTGCGTCGGGTGGGCGACACAGTGATGGAGCCGATGGTGCTGCATGACGGGCTGACACGCAGTGCCGCCCGTGCCCGCGCCCTGAGCCTGTTCGAAGAGGTTGGCATTCCCGATCCCGACCGTCGCCTGCGCCAGTTCCCGCATGAGATGTCGGGCGGCCAGCGCCAGCGGGTGTTGATTGCGCTGGCGCTGGCCTGCAACCCGATGCTGCTGATCGCCGATGAGCCGACAACCGCGCTCGACGCCAATGTGGCGCTGCGGATCACCGACCTGCTGCAACGGCTCGCGCGGGAGCGGCAGATGGCGCTGGTTTTCATCAGCCATGACCTCGCCGCTGTGGCGCGGGCGACCGAAGACATCGTGGTGATGTATGCGGGCGATATGGTCGAGCGGGGCCGCACGGCAGAGGTGCTGGGCAGGCCTGCGCATCCCTATACCAAAGGGCTCTTGGGCGCGCGGCCCGATCTAGGCGTGGCGGGGCGGGATGCCCAAGGAAAACGGCGCAGGTTGCCGACCATTCCGGGCGCGGTCCCGCCGCTGCAGGGGCTGCCGCAGGGCTGCCGCTTTGCGGGGCGCTGCCCGGTGGAGCTGCCTCATTGCGCCGCGCAGCGCCTGGCCTTCGTGCAGACCGACGCGGGGCGCGCTGCCGCCTGTCACTTGCTGACGGAGGGGCGCTATGACTGACGCGCCGCTTTTAGAGGTCCGCAACCTGACCCGCCGCTACAAACTGCCGCGCCAAAGTCTGCTGCGTGCCCCGCCAGTGCTGACGGCTTTGGAAAACGCCTCCTTTTCGCTGCACGCAGGCAAGACCTTGGGCGTGGTCGGGGAAAGTGGCTCGGGCAAATCCACTCTGGCGCGGCTGATCATGGCGTTTGAGCGTCCGGACGCGGGCGCGGTGCTGTTTAGGGGGCGCGATCTGCATGGGCTCGGGGGGCAAGAACTACGCAGCCTGCGGCGCGATTTTCAGATGGTGTTCCAAGACCCTTTCGGCTCGCTCAACCCGCGCCGCCGTGTCGGCTGGTCCATCGCCGAGCCGCTGCGCGCCAATGGTGAGACCGAGGATATCCCTCGCCGCATCGCCGAAGCCTTGGAGCAGGTCGGGCTGCATGCCGCCGATGCGGGCAAATATCCGCATGAGTTCTCGGGCGGGCAGCGCCAGCGCATCGCCATCGCGCGGGCCATCGTCACCCGCCCCGCGCTTCTGGTCGCGGATGAGGCGGTCTCGGCCCTTGATGTCTCGGTTCAGGCGCAAATTCTCAACCTTCTGATGGACCTGCAGGATGATCTGGGCCTCGGCATGGTCTTTATCAGCCACGACCTTGCGGTGGTCGGATCGATCTGCGACCGGGTGCTGGTGCTGCAGCATGGCAAGACCTTGGAAAGCGGTGCGGCGGCAGATGTGTTGCGCAGCCCAGAGCACCCTTATACGAAAACCCTGCTGACAGCCGCAGGAGTACGCCCATGACCCGTTTCGTCCACCTGACCGACCTGCATATCTCGCATCCCGATCTGAACGACCCGCATCTGCACAGCGACACGCCCGCCACCCTGCGCCGCGCGGTGGATGTGATCAACGCGATGGAACCTCAGCCCGATTTCGTGGTGGCCAGTGGCGATCTGACCAACCATGGCGACCAGCAAAGCTATGAGCTTGTGCGCGAGATCATGGAACCGCTGAAAGCGCCGCTGGTCATGGCCCTCGGCAACCATGACAAACGCGATGGGTTCAACGCGGTCTTTGCGCCGGGGCTGGCCGATGCGCCCTATTTCCACGACGCGCCGCAGGGCGATCTGCATGTCATCACGTTGGACAGCAGCGTGCCGGGCAAGGTGGCCGGGGCGCTGGACGACGCGCAGTTCGAGTTTCTGGAAGCCGCGCTTGAGCGTCATGGCGATCTGGCGAAACTCTTGGTGATCCACCACCCGCCGCGCATTGATCCCGCGGCCCTCGCATGGGGCAGTCTGGACGCAGCGAGCAGTGCGCGTTTGGCCGAGGTGTTGAAGGGGCAGCGCGTGGCGGGCATCCTCTCGGGCCATGTGCATGTGAACCGGGTGAGCCATTGGCACGGCATTCCGGTGGTGATTTCCAACGGGCTGCACTCCACTGTCGATCTGACCGAAACCCGCGATCTGCGTATCATGGAGGGAACCGGATTCGGCATTTGCGAATGGCATCCCAGCGGGCTGAGTGTTTCCTTTGCCCCGCTTGACCCGACGGCGTCTGAACTGGCGCGGATCGACCGCGCGCAGCTAAAATCCTTTGAGTAGAATGACATCCACCCCCGCTGGCCGCAGCCTCGCGCCCTGCGCCGCGGTGCAGTAAAAAAATTATTGTTGACCCTCAACCTTTTTAATTTCACACAGCGAGACATGAAAAGGCTATACCCGGCATGAGATCGGGCCGCTGTTCACGGGGAGGGTGAATTTGCTGACTGCCAATGGCGACAGTGTATCGACGCTTGGCGCGCGTATGCGCAAGCAACGTCATCGTTTGTCCCTGACTTTACAGCAGTTGGGCGAAGCCTCTGGCGTGTCGGTCGGGTATCTGAGCCAGGTGGAGCGGGGCCGGGCCACGCCTTCGCTGGGCACCCTGTCGCAGATCGCGGTGGCGCTTCAGGTCGATGTCAGTTTTTTCATCCATACGCCCAAGACCCAAGACAGCCTGACCCGCGCGGCTGAGCGTCCGCGCTTTGCCGTTTCGGGCTCATCCATCGAATATGAAAAGATCGGTGCGGATTTCCCGGGCCATGAGCTGTCCTCCTACATCATGAACGTGCCGCCGGGCTATGCCTCGGAAGAGGTCGTACATGAGGGCGAAGAGGTGATCTATATCCTTGAGGGAGAGATCGCGCAGGTCGTCGATGGGGGGGAGCATATTATGCGGCCCGGCGACAGCCTGCATTACCTCGGCAGCAGCCCGCATTCGTGGTCCAACAAGACCGACAAGCCCGCCCGCGTGCTTTGGGTCGGGCGGATGCAATATGAACAGGCTGCTGGCGCCAATAGAATACGTCCGAATGAAGGGGCAGTCGCCACCGCATTCGCGTCGTCTCGCCCGTAAGGGCGTATCACCTGCGGCGGATACCCCGTTGCCAAGAAACAAACCAACCAGGAGAGAGAATATTATGTCTTTTACAACGAAATTGGCCACCGGTGCCATGCTGGCGGCCCTTGGAGCCTCGGCGGTATCGGCCCAATCGCTGGTCTATTGCTCCGAAGGCTCGCCCGAGGGTTTTGACCCCGCGCTGTACACAGCCGGCACCACATTCGACGCCTCCAGCCACCCGATCTACAACCGTCTGGCTGAGTTCAAAGTCGGCACGACCGAAGTCGTGCCCGCGCTGGCCGAAAGCTGGGAAGTTAGCGAAGACGGCATGACCGTGACCTTCAAGCTGCGCAAAGGTGTGAAATTCCACTCCAACGACCAGTTCACGCCGACACGCGATTTCAACGCCGACGACGTGATCTTCAGCTTTGACCGTCAGGGCAACGAAGAAAACCCCTATCACACCGTCTCGGGCGGCACATGGGAATACTACGGCGGCATGTCCATGCCCGATCTGATCGAAAGCATCGAGAAGGTCGACGACTACACCGTGGCCTTCAACCTGACCCGTCCCGAAGCGCCCTTCATCGCGAATATGGCGATGGACTTCGCTTCGATCGTGTCCAAGGAATATGCTGACGCGATGATGGAAGCGGGCACACCTGAAATGGTGAACCAAGCGCCCATCGGCACTGGCCCGTTCAAATTCCAAGCTTATCAGAAAGACGCGGTCATCCGTTACCTGCGTAACGACGACTACTGGGGCGATGCGGCCAAGGTTGAAAGCCTGATCTTCGCGATCACGCCTGACGCCTCCGTGCGCTACCAGAAGGTGCAGGCGGGTGAGTGCCACGTGATGGCATATCCGAACCCGGCTGATGTTCAGGCGATGAAAGACGCCGAAGACATCGTCGTGATGGAGCAAGAAGGTCTGAACGTGGGCTATCTGGCCTATAACACGCAGGTCGCGCCCTTCGACAACGCCAAGGTCCGCAAGGCCCTGAACATGGCGATCGACAAGCAGGCGATCATCGACGTGGTGTTCCAAGGCTCCGGCGAAATCGCCAAGAACCCGCTGCCGCCGACCATGTGGTCCTACAACGACGCCATCGAAGACGACAACTATGACCCCGAGGCCGCCAAGGCGATGCTCGAGGAAGAGGGCGTCAGCGATCTGTCAATGAAGATCTGGGCGATGCCGGTTCAGCGTCCCTACAACCCCAATGCCCGCCGTATGGCCGAGTTGATGCAGGAAGACTTCTCCAAGGTTGGCGTCGATGTCGAAATCGTCTCCTACGAATGGGGTGAGTATCTTGAGCGCTCCAAGTCCAAGGACCGTGACGGTGCCGTGCTGCTGGGTTGGACCGGCGACAACGGCGACCCAGACAACTTCCTCGCGGTTCTGCTGGGCTGTGACGGTGTCGAGAAATCCAACCGCGCCCAGTGGTGCAACGAGGAATTCGACGCGCTGATCCAGAAAGCCAAGGTTCTGCCGACCCAAGAAGAGCGTGCGCCGCTTTACGAAGAAGCGCAGGAAATCTTCAAGGACCAAGCGCCTTGGGCCACCATCGCGCATTCGGTCGTCTACATGACCATGCGCCCCGAAGTTGAAAACTATGTTGTGCACCCACTGGGTGGTCACATCTTCAACCAAGTTGGCCTGAAGCAGTAACACTGCCGCTTTGACCAAAGGGGGCGGCATCCTGTGCCGTCCCCATTTTATTAACCTCGCCAGCCCGAAAGCCAGCCCATGTCCCCTTCGCTGAATGATCGCCTGTCGGCCTATGCCGATATCGCCGCCGACCTATCGGTAGATGCCGTGGCGCTGGTGCCCGGCCCGAATTTCACCCGCGCCGTCGACCATGCCTTCATGAGCCACGAACGCCCCTTCGTTCTGGTGATCCCCGCCCGCGGCCCCGCCGCCGCCTTGGTGCCGAACCTTGAACTGGGCAGTTGGGAGTTGGTCGGTTTCGACGGGGCCGTTTTCGATTGGCGCGACCAGACGGGCTATGACGATGCCTTCGCCGCGCTGATGCAACATTTGAACATCACCTCGCTTGCCGTTGAAGGCCAAGTGATGCGCGTCTTCGTGCATCACGCGCTGAAGAAAGCGCAGCCCGATCTGCGGATCATCGACGCCGAGCGCGAGATCTCCGCCCCCCGCATGATCAAGACCGAGGCCGAGGTCGCAGCCCTGCAAAAAGCCATCGACATTTCCGAACGCGCCCTGCGCGCCACGCTGAATAGCGTGAAGCTCGGCCAGACCGAGAAAGAGATCGAGCAGAAGCTGGTGCAGATGGTCTTTGCCGAAGGGGCCGACGATCTGTCCTTCGCCCCCATCGTCGCCGCCGGTGACGGCTCGGCCCGCCCGCATGCCAAGGCGCGTGAGGATTACCGCGTCAAAGCAGGCGATGCGCTGCTGATCGACTTCGGCGCGCGGAAGGACGGCTTTGCCGCCGACATCACCCGCACCGTTTTCCTTACCCATGTCAGCGACGAGGGGCGCGCCGTGTACGACACCGTGCTGCGCGCCAACCTTGCCGGGTTGGAGGCCACCCGCGCAGGCGTCACCGCGCATGAGATCGACGATGTGGTGACCGGCGTGCTCGAAGCCTCTCCTTTTGCCGACCGCATCCGCACCAAGACCGGCCACGGTCTGGGCCGCGATGTGCATGAAGCGCCCTATATCATGCGCGGCAACCACATGACTTTACCCGCCGGAACGGTGTACACCAACGAACCCGGTCTCTATGAGATCGGCAACTTTGGGGTGCGCATCGAAGATGACGTGCTGATTACCGAAGATGGCTACAAATCCCTGACCAACTTTCCGAAGGAACTGATGGTGCTCCCGTGCTGAAATATGTCTTGTCGCGCCTTGCGACCTTCATCCCCACCTTTATCGGCGTCACGCTGATATCATTCGCCTTCATCCGCTTGCTGCCCGGCGACCCGATCGTCGTCATGGCCGGTGAGCGCGGCATTTCCGAAGAACGCTATCTCGAACTGCAACAGCAGTTTGGCTTTGACCGGCCGATCTATGTGCAGTTCTGGGATTACTTCACCGGCGTGATACAGGGGGATTTGGGCACGTCCTTCGTGACCAAACGCCCGGTCTGGGATGAGTTCTTCTCGCTCTTCCCCGCCACGCTGGAGCTGTCGCTCTGCGCGATGATCTTTGCGGTGGCCTTGGGACTGCCCGCAGGCGTGATCGCGGCGGTGAACCGGGGCAAGTTCTTTGACCGGGCGCTGATGTCCACCGCGCTCGTGGGTTATTCGATGCCGATCTTCTGGTGGGCCTTGCTGCTGATCATCGTCTTTTCCGGCAACTTGGGCTGGACCCCGGTCTCGGGCCGGATCGACCTTCTTTACTATTTCCCCAATGCCACCGGCTTCATGTTGATCGACAGCATCGTCTCGGGGCAGGACGGGGCGTTCCTCTCGGCGCTGCGGCACCTTCTGCTGCCGACCATCGTGCTGGGGACGATCCCGCTGGCGGTGATCGCGCGGCAGACCCGTTCGGCGATGCTTGAGGTTTTGGGCGAGGATTACATCCGCACCGCCCGCGCCAAGGGCATGTCGACGGGCCGGATCAACGGCATCCACGCCCTGCGCAACGCGCTGATCCCCGTCATCACCGTGATCGGCCTGTCGGTCGGCACGCTGCTGGCGGGCGCTATCCTGACCGAGACCATCTTTAGCTGGCCGGGCATCGGCAAGTGGATGGTCGACAGCATCTTCCGCCGTGACTACCCGGTGGTTCAGGGTGGCCTTCTGCTCATCGCCGTCATGGTCATGGTCGTGAACCTCACCGTCGACATGCTCTACGGCATCATCAACCCGAAAATCAGGAAACGCTAATGGACGACGCACTCTCTGCCGAAGCCGAAATGGTGCACGACCGCCCCGGCCGCTTGCGCGAATTCTGGTTCTATTTCCGTGAGAACCGCGGGGCCGTGATCGGCCTGTGGATTTTTGCCATCTTCGCCGTGCTGGCGCTGTTCGGCCCATGGATCGCCCCGCATGACGCGACCGAGCAGTTCCGCTCGGCCACCCTGCAACCGCCCGCGTGGCAAGAGGGGGGGACGTGGAACCACATCCTCGGGACCGATCCTCTGGGCCGGGACATGCTCTCGCGGCTGATCGTCGGCGCGCGCTATTCCTTCTTCGTGGGCATCGTGGTGGTGACCATCGCCGCCTCGGGTGGGATCATCATCGGCCTCATCTCGGGCTTCGCGCCCAAGTGGGTCGATACGATCATCATGCGGATCATGGACATCATCCTCGCCTTCCCGTCGCTTTTGCTGGCGCTGGTGCTGGTGGCGATCCTCGGACCGTCCCTCACCAATGCGATGATCGCCATCGCCATCGTGCTACAGCCGCATTACGTGCGCCTGACCCGCGCCAGCGTGATCTCCGAGCGGCAGAAGGACTATGTCACCTCGGCCCGCGTCGTCGGCGCTAGCACGCTGCGGCTGATGGTCGTGACCGTGCTGCCCAACTGCCTCGCGCCGATCATCGTGCAGGCCGCGCTGTCCTTCTCGACCGCGATCCTCGACGCCGCCGCCTTGGGTTTCCTCGGCATGGGCGCACAGCCGCCCACCCCCGAATGGGGCACCATGCTGGCCGAAGCGCGCGAGTTCATCCTGCGCGCATGGTGGGTCGTGACTTTCCCGGGCCTTGCGATCCTCGTCACCGTGCTGGCGATCAACCTCATGGGCGACGGTCTGCGCGACGCCCTCGATCCGAAACTGAAGCGGAGCTGATTGATGTCTCTATTGCGTATCCGCAACCTCTCGGTCGATTTCGCCACCGCCTCGGGCAAGTTCCGCGCCGTGGACAGCGTCGACCAGGATGTCGACACCGGTGAGATCCTCGCCATCGTCGGTGAAAGCGGCTCGGGCAAGTCGGTCTCGATGCTGGCGCTGATGGGGCTTCTGCCCTGGACCGCCACGGTGACCGCCGATGAGCTGACCTTCGACGGCCACGACCTGCTGACCATGGACAAACGCGCCCGGCGCAAGATCGTCGGCAATGATCTGGCGATGATCTTTCAAGAGCCGATGTCCTCGCTCAATCCCTGTTTCCCGGTAGGCTGGCAGATCAAGGAATCCCTGCGCGTGCATCTGGGCCTGAACCGGGCCGAGCGGCACAAGCGAGCGATTGAACTCTTCGAGCAGGTCGGCATTCCGGACCCGGAAAAGCGCCTGTCGGTCTTCCCGCACCAGATGTCGGGCGGGATGAACCAGCGCGTGATGATCGCCATGGCAATCGCGTGCAAGCCGAAGCTCTTGATCGCGGATGAGCCGACCACCGCGCTCGACGTGACCATTCAGGCGCAGATCCTCGACCTGCTGACCTCGCTGCGCGACGAGACGGGCATGGGGCTGGTGCTGATCACCCATGACATGGGTGTGGTGGCCGAAACCGCCGAGCGCGTCAGCGTGCAATATGCCGGTCAAAAGATCGAGGAGCAGCAGGTGCTGCCGCTCTTCCGCGAACCGCACCATCCCTATACGGCGGCGCTGCTAGACGCGCTGCCCGAGCGCGCGACCGAAAAGCGCCTGCCGACGATCCCCGGCGTGGTGCCCGGCCAGTTCGACCGGCCCGCGGGGTGCCTCTTCTCGCCGCGCTGCAAGTTCGCCAACGACAAATGCCGCGCCGAGAACCCGCCGCCCCTGGGCGAAGACCTCGGCAAGGCGCGCTGTTTCTATCCTCTCAACACCGATGAAAGGGTCGCGTCATGACTTCCCCCGTAATGACCGCCGACGCGCTGCAGCGTCACTATCAGGTTGGTGGCGGCTTCCTGCGCAAGACCCAGACGCTCAAGGCCGTCGCCGGTCTTGATTTCCAACTGCATCCCGGCAAGACGCTGGCGGTGGTGGGTGAAAGCGGCTGTGGCAAATCCACGCTGGCGCGCATGGTCACGATGATCGAAGAGCCGACCGCCGGGTCGCTGACGCTCGACGGCAAGCCGGTGCGCCCCGAGGATTGGGCGGACCTGCGCCAGCATGTGCAGATCGTGTTCCAAGACCCCTATGGCTCGCTCAACCCGCGCCAGCAGATCGGCACGATCCTGCAGGAGCCGCTGGTCATCAACCGCAAGGACATGTCCAAGAAGGAGCGCGAAGAGAAGGCGCGCGAGATGCTGCGCCTCGTGGGCCTGCGACCCGAGCATTACGACCGCTACCCGCATATGTTCTCGGGCGGGCAACGCCAGCGCATCGCGGTGGCCCGGGCGCTGATGCTCGACCCCAAGGTGCTGGTGCTGGACGAGCCTGTCTCCGCGCTCGACCTGTCGATCCAATCGGCGATCCTGAACCTGCTGGTGGACCTGCAGGAGAAGATGGATCTGGCCTATCTCTTCATCAGCCACGACCTGTCGGTCGTGCGCCACGTGGCCGATGACGTGATCGTCATGTATCTCGGCCGCGCGGTGGAAAAGGGGCCGAAGGACGAGGTTTTCGACAATCCGCGCCATCCCTATACGGCGGCCCTTCTGTCGGCCACGCCGCGGGCCGACCCCGAGGGCGGTAAGGAGCGGATCAAGTTGCAGGGCGAGCTGCCCTCCCCACTGGCGATCCCCGAGGGCTGCCCCTTTGCGCCGCGCTGCTGGAAGGTGCAGGACGTCTGCCGGAAAGAGCGCCCCCCGTTGGAGGGCGCACCGCATCCGGCGGCTTGCTACTTCCCCGTCGACGAATGAGGCGGGCGCGGGTGGCTCAGACCACCTGCGCCACCACCCCGATGCAATCGCCCATCTTGACCAGCCCCGGCACATGCCGGGCGGTCAGGATGCCGCTAAGCTGCGCGTGGGCGAGGATCGCTGGCTGACCGCTTCGGTCACTGGGCCAGAGCCGGGCGATGGGCTGGCCCTCGGTCACCGCATCGCCCAGATCGACCAGCGGCTCCAACAGGGCCATGGTCTCACTAAAGGTGAAGCAGCGCCCATCAGGCATGTCGAGCATCACGCTTTCGGCCACCTCCGGCTCCCCTTTCAGAATGCCCGCATGGATCAGCAGGTTGCGCGCACCCTTGCGGGCGACGGCGATGCTCTTGGCCGTCGATGTGCCCGCGCCCCCCAATTCGGTGGTGACAAAAACCTTGCCCTGCTCCTCGACCTCGGTGTCGAACATGCCGCGGTTGTCGATCTCTAGCATTTTCATGGAGTAGGGCGCGTTGAACGCCTCCATCGCGGCCATGCAAGCGGCTTCCTGCCGCTTGTCGGGCAGGATATGGGCGGCGGCGAAGGGCAGGAAATCCAGCGTGCGCCCGCCAGAGTGGTAATCAAGCACGATATCGGCCAGCGGCACCAGTTCGGTGGCGATGTAATGCGCGATCTTCTGGGTCACCGTGCCGCCCGGGCTGCCCGGAAAGCTGCGGTTCATATTGCCGCCGTCGATGGGCGAGCAGCGGCGGCCTGCGGCGAAGGCGGGTTGGTTCATCATCGGCAGGATGATGACGCGACCGGTGACCTGCGCCGGGTCCAGTGTGGCGGCCAGTTCCTGCAAGGCAATCGGGCCTTCGTATTCATCGCCGTGGTTGCCGCCGGTGAGCAGCGCCGTGGGGCCGTCGCCGCCATTGATGACGGTGATGGGGATCATCACGGACCCCCAAGCGCTGTCGTCGCGGCTGTAGGGCAGGCGCAGGAAACCGTGATGCGCGCCGGGTGGGTCAAGTGGGATGGTCGGGGTGATGGGATTGCTGGTCATGCGGAAACAAACAACTTTCGCGGTGTGGTGCAGAAACATTCATGGCCGGTCTCGGTGATGCGGATCGGCTCGGTGATTTCAAGCCCGCCGTCGTCGAGCCAAAGCGCGGGCATGAAATGGAAGGTCATGCCGGGCTCTAGGATCGTCTTGTCGCCACGGCGGAAAGAGATGGTGCGCTCCCCCCAGTCGGGCGGGTAGCTGATGCCGATGGCATAGCCGCAGCGGCTGTCCTTCTCGAATCCTGCCTTGTTCAGCGTGGCGTTGAAGGCATTGGCGATATCCTCGGCCCGGTTGCCGGGCTTGGCCTGTTCGAGACCTGCGTCAATCGCATCCAGCACGGCGCTTTCTGCGTCGCGGTATTTCTGCGGCACATCGCCAAAGAACAGCGTGCGCGACTGGGGGCATTGGTAGCGCCGATGCGCGCCAGCGATCTCAAAGAAGGTCGCCTCATTGGGCTGCATGGGCCGGTCGTCCCATGTCAGATGCGGGGCAGTGGCGTCCATGCCCGAGGGGGCCATTGGCACGATGGCCGGGTAATCGCCCCAGAACCCCTGCGCGCCGCGAATGCCGGTGGCATAGATCTCGGCCACCAGATCGTTCTTGCGCATGCCGGGCACGGCGACTTCGAGGATGCGAACGTGCATTTCCTCGACGATCCGCGCAGCGCGTTCCATATATTCGATCTCGCGCTCGGATTTCACCGCGCGTTCCCAGTTCACCAACGCCGTGGCATCCATGAAGGTCGCCTTGGGCAGTTTGGTCTTGAGCGTGTCATGTGCGCGGGCGGAGTAATAGTAGTTATCCATCTCGACGCCGATGCGCGCCTGCTCCAACCCCATCTCGCTCAAGAGGGCTGAGAGGTCTTCCATCGGGTGTTTTTCGGGGTTCTGGACGTAGGTATCGTCATAGCCGCGAATGCAGTCGTCCTCCATGAAGACCGTTCGTCGCGCGCCAAGCGCATCCATGCCGCGGCCCCACCAGACTGGCTCCCCCTCATGGGTCAGGATCACTGCTTGGTAAACATAGAAGGACCACCCGTCATAGCCCGAGAGCCAAGACATGTTCGACGGATCGCTGACCACGATGGCATCGAGATTGCGCGCGGCCATGGTCTTGCGCGTTCGGTCGACCCGGCGCTGGTACTCGCTGTTTGTAAAATTCGCCTCATAAGTGGTCATAGGCCAGCCCCTTTCATGTCTGGTTACCCGAATAATGCGATCCGGCCAGAGGGGCCGGGATCACGGAATGATGCCTTGTGCATGGGCGCTTGGCATGTCGCAGTCGAACAGACGGCCATAGCCATCGGGGCGGCCCGAAAGCCCGCCCATCCGTTGCAACGCCCAGCACAGCGCTTGGTTAGAGGTCACGACGGGCTTGCCCAGCCGTGCTTCGATCCGGTCGATCACGTCGACGCCGCGCAGGGAGGTGCAGGAGAGGAAAAATGCCTCTACTTCCGCGCCATCCAGCGCAGCGGCGCCGTTTATGATGCTTTCGTCGTCGATCCGCGCCATGTCGCGGTCGTCTTCCAATGCGAAGGCCCCGTTGCGCATGACCTCTAGCCCCTGATCGTTGAAATAGGTGGCCAGCGGCGCGGCGGTTTCCGGCAGATAGGGGGTCAGCATCGCCACCCGCGTCACGCCAAGCGCGGCAAAGCCTGCGATGGCGGCAGAGGCGGGGGTGATGACGGGCACGCCGGGCAGCCCCTCGCCAATCGCCTCGCGCACTGCCGGGTTGCCGATGGCGACCGAGGCCGAGGTGCAGCAAAAGGCGATGGCCGACAGCTGGATGCCCGGCACCAAAAGCGCCGCCGTGCGCGCCATATCGGGGGTCATGGCGCGCAGCCGTTCGGGGGTGGTGGGGTTCTCAAAGGCGATCCGCGCCACATGCAGCGCCGCCTGCGCCGGGTCGATCAGCCGCGCGGCGTCGCGTTCAAAGGTCATGTCGGTCGACAGCAGCATCGCCCCCAACCGCACGAGATCATCTTCACGCAAACGGCAACCAAGCGTCTCGCTTTGCACAGGGGGTGTCACCTGAATATTCCTTTGACCTAGACGACAAGCACGGGGCATTTCGCGAGCCCCGTAACCTTGTGAGAAACCGAGCCCAAGAGATAGCTGTCGCCCGTGGCCCCAAGGCCGCGCGAGCCAATGACGATCAGGTCAACCTCATGTTTCTTGGCAAATTCCGTTACCGCCCGCGCGGGGCGGCCAGAGCGGACGAAGGCGCGGACATTCTCGACGCCCGCGTCTTTCATTAATTGCTTGCCGTGGGTGATGATCTCTGTCGCATGGGCCTGCATCGCGTCGTCGATATTGCCCGGATCGTTCACCCGCACCATCGACAGCGACGCCTCAAGCATCGAATGATGCCGGTAGATCGTCAAAAGCGTCACTTTCGCCCCGGTCAGCTTGGCCATCTCTGCCGCCTTCATTAGTGCGCGGTCGGCATTCACCGAGCCGTCATAGGGGGCGAGGATATGGGTGAACATGACGCTCTCCTCTTATTTCGCAAAGGCCAGATCGCGCAGGAACAGGGCGATCTGCGGGAAGAAGATCAGGGCAACCGAGACGCTCAGCAGCATGATGATGAAGGGCGGGGTGCCGCGGATGACCTCCATATAGGGCCGTTTGAAGACCGCGATGGCGGTGAAAATGTCACAGCCGAAGGGCGGCGTGGCCGAGCCGATGGCGACTTGCAACGTGATGACGGTGCCGACCAGCACCGGGTCGAGGCCGACCGAGTCCACGACCGGGGCGAAGATCGGCACGAAGACGAGGATCACGACGATGGGGTCCACGAACATACAGCCGATGAAGAAGGCCGCCGAGATCACGAAGAGCACGCCAATCGGCCCCATGCTGTCGATCCCGATGCCGGTCAGCACCGCTTGCGGAATTTGCGCGAAGGAGATCACCCAAGAGAATGCCGCACCCGCGGCGACGAGGATGAAGACCACAGCGGTAATCAGCCCGGTCGATTTCGCGGTCTCATAGATGCCGGCAAAGTCGATTTCCCGAAAGACGATCATCTCAAGGAAAATGGCATAGAGCACGCAGGCCGCTGCCGCTTCGGTTGGGGAGAAGACACCGCCGTAGATGCCGCCGATGATGATCGCCGGGAAGCCCAGGGGCCAGAGCGCTTGACGCACCGCGCGGAAACGCTCGCCCCATGTCGCTTTCTCTTCGGTGGGGACGTTGTGGCGGTAGGCGTAGATCACGGAATAGACCGAGAAGAGCGCGAGGATCAGCAGACCCGGCCCGATGCCTGCGATGAACAGCTCGGCAATCGAGGTGTTAGAGACGACGCCGTAGATGATCATCCCGATGGACGGCGGGATCAGGAAGGCGATGTCGGAGGAGTTCACGATCAGCGCCAGCACGAAACTGTCTTTGTAGCCCGCCTTGAGCATCCGGGGCCGCAGCGGGGAGCCAACGGCGACGACCGTTGCCTGTGTGGAGCCCGAGACCGCGCCGAACATGGTGCAGGCCGCAGCGGTGGCGACGGCAAGACCGCCCTTCATATGGCCGACGAAGGACATCACCATATCGATCAGCCGCCCGGCGGATTGGCCCCGTGTCATGATGTCGGCGGCAAAGATGAACATCGGCACGGCGATCAGCGAGGCGGGTCTGACCCCCGCCATCATCTGCTGCACCATCGTCTCAAGCTGGCCGAAACCGCCGAAGAGCGAATAGAAACCGACGAAAGCCCCCACGATCAGGGGGATCATCATGGGAAAGCCGAGCAGCAGCAGAACGACCATGACAGAGAAAATGGTGACGGCCATGGCTCAGACCTCCCGCTCGTTGTCGTCGTAGCCTTCGAGAACGCTGGTCGACAGGTAAATATCTGGTTCGATGATGTTTTTGATCGCGGTTAGCAGGTATTGCAGCCCGGTCATGAAAAAGCCGAAAGGCACCCAGACCAGCGTCCACCAGACCGGCACTTGCAGCGCGGGCAGCAGGCGGCCCCGCCCGGCTTGGGTCATGATGTATTGCAGGGCGTACCAGGCGAGGCCGAACATGAAGACGGCGGTGACGAAGGCGATGAAGATCATCAGCACTTTGCGCGGGCGCGGTGGCAGGGCGTCGAAAATCGCCGACATGCGGATATGCCGCCCATGCCGCGCGGCATAGGAGATGCCCGCAAAGGTGATGAGAATGATCAGGACGCTGTTCAGCTCTTCGGAAAAGAAGATCGAGCTTTGAAAGACGAAACGGCCCACCACATTGGCGATTGTATTCGCGGCCATCAGCAATACCCCAGCGGCGAGCATCACGGACTCAAGCCAGCTGATCGCGTTGTCGATCGTGCCCAGAGGGCCGGGGAGGGTGGATTTATAGGTGCCCACGGGGGCGTCATCGGTGCCGGTGGTATCTGTCTGAGATTGCAGTTGCGAACTGTGGTTGTCTTCCGTCACCGGCGTCATCCCGTAGATGGTTCAAATGGATCGCGTCAAAATAAGGTCACCCCCCGGCGATGCCGGAGGGTGAGAAAGGTATTTACTTGACGGCTTCAAGGTCTGCCTTGAATTGCTCAAGGATTTCCTTGCCGCTGTCGCCTGTCATTTCGATGAAGGCTTCTTCGACCGATGCGGCCTTGTCTTTGAAGGGCTGACGCTCTTCTTCGGACAGGATGTTGATCTGCATGTCGGGCTTCGCCTTGGCGATGTTGTCCAGCGATTTCTGCTGCAGGCCGGACTGGTATTCGAGGATATAATCGAATGCCGCGTCAGAGGCGTTCTGAACCACCTCTTTGTCCGCGTCGGACAGGCCGTCGTAGAAATCCTTGTTGGCCATCACAGCGGTGGTGAAGTTGTTGTGGCCGATGCAGGTGATGACCTCGGTCACCTCATACATCTTGGTGGATTCCAGATAGAAGCCGGGGTTTTCCTGACCTTGGATGATGCCGGTCTGCATCGCGCCATAGACTTCGCCCCATGGCAGCGGTGTCGGCGTGGCACCAAAGGCTTTGTAGCTTTCGACCAAGAGCGGGTTGGTCATGACGCGGAACTTGACCTCGTTAAGGTCTTCGGGCGTTTTGACCGGCTCTTGCGTGGTCATGCAAACGTCACCCTCGGGGAACATCTTGAGCAGTTCCAGACCCTGCTCTGCATAAAGCTCGGGGAACATTTCGTTGATGGCCTTGGAGGTGCGGAAGAACTCGAACAGTTCCTCGTCGTCCTGCGGCAGCAGGTAGGGCACGAAGAAGACCTGCGCCTCGGGGATCAGCGCGCCGGTGAAGCCGGGGGATTGGTCCACGAACTGAAGGATGCCGGCCTGCGCCTGTTCCATCGTGTCAACGGATTCACCCAATGTGCCATAGGGGAAAAGCTGCACTTCGTGGTCGGAGTTCGCTTCGACCTCTTCCTTGAATTTCTGGGCGTATTTGCCCTGCACCTCGTCCAGTGCCTCTTCAAATGCATAGCGCCACGTGTCGGCGGAGGCCGCGCCTGCGACGCTTGTCACGGCTGCGAGGATACCCCCGGTGATAACGGTCTTGAAATTAGCCATCTGTCTCCCTTTCATTTATTGCCCGCGCAGCACAAAGGCCGCAGCGAAACTAATGTCCTGACTGGTAGATCATTTAAACCGATCCCAATCATGTCAATGTGAATATTGATCCATGACAATTTGAGACGCTCTCACAGTCATTCCGCCCCACCCCTGTTGCGTAATCTTGCATCGATCATGCGAATCCCCCGGGCGAATTCGGGAAAGGATTGCCCCCCGATCGAGACGCGAAGCCCCGGGTGGCGGTCTGGTGGGCCGATGGCGAAACTGGCCCCATTGGCCACGGCGACCCCGCTTTCGCGGATGGATTTGACCAGTTCGGCCTCTTCGTAAATATTATGACAAGGCAGCCAGAGGTGCAGCCCGTTCGAACTGGTCCGCATGTCGAGGCCGCGAAACACATTGGCGGCGAAATCGGCGCGGTCGCGCAGGGCCAATTGCTGACGGTTGAGCAGGGTTTCGGCAGTGCCTTCTTCGATCCAGCGGCCGGCGATCTCGGTCATCATATTGGTGGCCATCCAACTGGTCACCATATGCCGGTTGGCCGCCGAGGCGCAGAGGTGATCCGGCACCACAAGATAGCCGACCCGTAGCCCCGGCAGCAGGCATTTGGTGAGGCTGGTGAAATAGAGCACCCGTTCCGGGGCCATTGCGGCCATTGGCGGCGGCGGCGCGTCTTGCAGCGGCCCCCATGATTGGTTCTCGATGATCAGCAGGTCATGGCGTCTTGCCACCTCGATCACCGCGGCGCGGCGGCTTTCGGTCATGGTAAAGGCCAGCGGATTGGCGCCATTGGGGATCAGGTAGACGGCCTTCACCGGCTCTTTCGCGCAGATCCGCTCCAGCGCTTCGGGGCAGATGCCGCCCGCGTCGACGGTCACCCCTTGCAGGCGGATGCCCAAAAAACGGGCGAGGGGGCGCAGGGTGTGATGGCCGATGTCTTCGCTGACGACCAGATCGCCCGGTTGCGCCGCTGTCATCATTGCCACGGTCATCGCGCTGGTGCTGCCGTTGGTGGGGATCACCGCCATCCCCTCCAGATCTAGCCCGCAGAGCGAGAGCCAGCGCCGCACTGCGCTGCTACTGTCCCCGGCGCGGAGGTCTTGGCGAAACCCGCCCATCATCGCGCGGGGCAGGGAGCGGGCCATGGCGCGGAGCGTCTTTTGCATCGCCTCTTCATGGGCGTGATCCAGCACAGGTTTCAGGATCGACATATCCAACAGCCGCCCGGCGGCCTTGCGGCTGACGAAGGGCATGGAGATCTCATCGCTCGCCGCGCGCACGAAAGTGCCGCGCCCGACCTCACCGACGATCTTGCCCGCCTCGACCAGCTTATCATAGGCGCGGCTGACGGTCTGCACGCTCAGCGACAGGTCAAAGGCCATCTGGCGCTGCGTCGGCAGGCGGTCTCCGGGTTTGAGCACGCCGTTCTGTATTGCCGTTTCAATCGCCTGAACGAGTGAACGATAGGCAGGGCGGGTCAGGGATCCGGGGTCTGGGCGCCATTTTGTCATGATCTGGATGATCACCACAATCATGACAATTGACAAGTCCGGCATGCGCTCGCATGAAGCGGATATGAGCTTTGTCAAACTCGATAAGCGCGATATCGCGGTGCTGTCGATCCTCTCTCGCGAGGGGCGCATCGCTAAATCCGCGCTTGCCGACAAGGTTAATCTTAGTCCCACCGCCTGCGGCGAACGGCTGGCGCGGTTGGAGTCTGCGGGCATCATCACCGGCTATCAGGCCCATGTCGCCCTGCGCCGCATCGCGCCGCATGTCACCGTCTTTGTGCAGGCCGAATTGGGCAATCACCGGGCCGAGGCATTCCAGCGGTTCGAGGCCGTGATCGCGCAGCATGATGAGATCGTGCAGTGCTGGGCCTTGGGCGGCGGCTTTGACTATCTGCTACAGGTCGTCACCCGCGATATCGACAGCTATCAACGTCTGATGGACGCGCTGTTGGATCAGCAGGCCGGGCTGAGCCGCTACTTTACCTATGTCGTCACCAAATCGGTTAAATCGGCACCGTTGCCGCTGTCGCTGCTGCTGCCCGAGGGCGAAAGCTGAGCCGCCGTAGTTTTTCCGGCGGGCCGGGGGCTGCGCCGCAAAACCTCCTGCCGATCGGCTGATATTCGGACAAACCCGCGCCGCATCCTGCCTTACCTTCGGGGCAATTCATCCCAAGGAGGTGCCCAATGACCAAGATGATCCCAACCCCCGCCGATGGTCTGCCCGCGTTGACGCGGGGCGCGCTGGCCCGCCACTTTGCCTATGTCGATGGCGCATGGGTCGCGGGGGCGCAGAGCGATGATTTCAACGTGACCGATCCGGCCAGCGGCGCAGTGCTGGGCGCGGTGGCCAAGCTTAGCGCCGAGGACAGCCGCGGCGCGGTGGATGCCGCCCATGCTGCCTTTCCCCATTGGTCGGGCCTTCTGCCGCAAGAGCGCGGCGCGATCCTGCGGCGCTGGCGCGACCTGATGCTGGAGAACCGCGAGGATCTGGCGCGGATCATGACCGCCGAACAGGGCAAACCCATCTCGGAATCGCGCGGCGAGATCGACTATGCGGCCTCCTTCTTTGAGTTCTATTCCGAAGAGGCCCGCCGCCCGAATATCGAAGGCGTCACCTCGCATCTGCCAGATGCCGAGGTGGAAATCTGGCGCGAGCCGGTGGGCGTGGCCGCGCTGATCACGCCGTGGAACTTCCCCTCTGCCATGCTGACCCGCAAGGCGGGGGCGGCGCTGGCGGCGGGCTGCACCGTGGTGGCGCATCCTTCGGCAGAAACGCCCTTCTCAGCGCTGGCGCTGGCCGAATTGGGCGAACAGGCAGGGCTGCCCAAAGGGGTGTTCAACGTCGTCACCGGCGAGGCGCCCGAGATCGTGAAACCGTGGATGGAGGACACCCGCGTGCGGGCCATCTCTTTCACCGGGTCCACAGAGATTGGCAAGCTACTGTACCGTCAGGCATCGGACAGCGTGAAACGTCTGGTGCTGGAGCTCGGCGGCCATGCACCTTTCATCATGTTCGATGATGCCGATATGGACCGCGCCGTCGAAGAGGCGATCAAGGCCAAGTTCGCCACCTCCGGTCAGGACTGCCTCGGCGCGAACCGCTTCTTCATTGCCCGCGACAGCTATGCCACCTTCTGCGCGCGGTTCACCGCCGCGACCGAAGCGCTCACCGTCGGCATCGGCGCGGATGACCCCGACATCGGCCCGTTGATGAACGAAAAGGCCGTGGCCAAACAAGAGGAACACGTCAAAGATGCGCTTGACCGTGGGGCGCGGCTGCTTTGTGGTGGCAAACGTCATGCGGCGGGGCCGCTGTTCTTTGAACCAACGGTGCTGGCGGATGTGCCTGCGGATGCACTGATCATGCGCGAAGAGACTTTTGGCCCTGTGGCCGCCATCGCGGCCTTCGACAGCGAGGATGAGGCGATCCAGCGGGCCAATGACACGGAGTATGGTTTGGTGGCCTATGTCCACAGCCAAGACCCGCGCCGCATCTACCGTGCCAGCCGGGCGCTCAGTTTCGGCATGGTGGCGGTGAACCGCACCAAGGTGACCGGCGCGCCGATCCCCTTTGGCGGCACGAAACAATCGGGGATCGGGCGCGAGGGATCGCGGCTGGGGCTCGAAGCCTTTACGGAAGTCAAATACGTCTGCCGTGACTGGGCCTAAGATTTAAAAGATACGGCGCAAAGCCGCGCCGGAAGAAAGGAAAGACCAATGCTGAAGAACGATATGCTCGAACAATGGGACCGTGAGAATTTCTTTCACCCCTCCACCCATCTGGCGCAGCACGCCCGCGGCGAAAGCCCGACCCGTGTGATCAAGACCGCCAAAGGCAGCCATATCACCGACCGTGACGGCAACGAATTGCTCGACGCTTTCGCGGGCCTCTACTGCGTGAACGTCGGCTATGGCCGCACCGAGATTGCCGAGGCGATTGCCGAGCAGGCGCATGAACTGGCCTATTATCACTCCTACGTCGGCCATGGCACTGAGGCGAGCATCACCCTGTCCAAGATGATTCTCGACCGCGCGCCCGAAGGCATGAGCAAGGTTTATTTCGGCCTTGGTGGCTCGGACGCGAATGAGACCAACGTCAAGCTGATCTGGTACTACAACAACATCCTTGGCCGCCCCGAGAAGAAAAAGATCATCTCGCGCTGGCGTGGCTATCACGGCTCGGGTCTGGTGACCGGCTCGCTGACCGGGTTGGAGCTGTTTCACAAGAAATTCGACCTGCCGCTGGCACAGGTGGTCCACACCGACGCGCCCTATTACTACCGCCGCCCTGACGCCAATATGAGCGAAGCGGAGTTCACCGCCCATCTGGTGGGCGAGTTGGAAGCGCTGATCGAACGCGAAGGGGCCGACACCATCGCCGCCTTCATCGGGGAGCCGGTTCTGGGTACCGGGGGCATCGTGCCCCCGCCCGAGGGCTATTGGGCCGCCGTGCAAGAGGTGCTGAACAAGCATGACATCCTGCTGGTCGCGGATGAGGTCGTCACCGGCTTTGGCCGTCTGGGGTCGATGTTCGGCTCGGATCACTACGGGATGAAGCCTGACCTGATCACCATCGCCAAGGGGCTGACCTCGGCCTATGCGCCGCTGTCGGGCTCCATCGTGGGCGACAAGATGTGGAAGGTGCTGGAGCAGGGCACCGATGAAAACGGCCCCATCGGGCACGGCTGGACATATTCGGCCCATCCCATCGGCGCGGCTGCGGGGATCGCGAACCTCAAGCTGATCGACGATCTGAAGCTGATCGAGAATGCCTCGGACGTGGGCGGCTATCTGAATGCCCAGATGAAGGCGGCATTGGGCGATCACCCCAAGGTGGGCGACATCCGGGGCGAAGGCATGCTCTGCGCCGTGGAGCTGGTCGAAGACCGCGATGGCCGCACGCCCTTTGATCCGGCGCGCAAAGTGGTGCCGACCATCGTCGGCGATATGGTCAAGGCCGGTGTCATCGCCCGCGCCATGCCCCAAGGCGACATCATCGGTTTCGCGCCGCCCTTCTGCCTGACCCGCGAAGAAGCGGACAAGGTCGTGGGGGTCACCGCCGACGCGATCAAGGCGACCTTAGGCTAAGGCTCAAATCTGCGAGACACTTGAGCGGCCCGGCGGAAACGTCGGGCCGTTTGCATTGGAGGGAATCACACTCCGCGAGAGGTGCTGCAGCTAGACCGATCAGAAATGAAAAAACGGTAAACAGGGCCGTTCATCGGGCCAAATTCCCCCGATATGGAAACAGTGCCCCGGTTTGTCGCCTATTTACTAAGAATTCGCCAAAATTAGGCCACAGTTCCCAGAGAAATTAGGAGAAAGCAGCGGTCCGTCCAGTTTGGGGCCCAAAGTTTTTTATCTGTGGAGAGATGTAATGAGAATTCTGGCGGTGGATGACGATCCGATTATCCTCGAATTGCTTGGGCAATTTGTAGAGATCATCGGCGCGCATGACCTGACGACCGCCCCATCGGCTCTGCATGCGGTTGATATGTTGGGCGATCCCAATCTCGGGCCGATTGATTGCTTCATGCTTGATATTCAGATGCCGGGCATGGATGGGATCGAACTGGCGCAGCACATCCGCAATTCGGCGCGCCATGCCGATACGCCGATCTTGATGCTCACCGCGATGTCCGACAAACGCTATATCGACGCCGCCTTTGCCGCCGGGGCGACCGACTATGTGACCAAGCCTTTCGAGATTGCCGAACTGAAAGCCCGCATCGGGCTGGTCGAAGGCATGGTGAAAGAGCGTCAGCAGCGGACCAAGAAGATTTTCGCCGCCAAGACCATCGCCGATCAGGCGACGCATATGGAGCTGTTCGAGCCGGTCCCGATCTATGACGTGGACAATGTGATCGACTATACCGCGATGGAGAACTACGTCGCCCAACTGTCGCGCAGCGCGCTTTTCGGCTCCACCGCCTTCGCCTTCACCATCCGCGAGGTCGATGCGTTCCACGCGACGATGACCTCTTTCGAGTTCTATAGCCTTGTCTCAGATGTGGCCGAAATCCTGTCCGATACGCTCGTCGATCATCAGGTGCTGATGTCCTACGCGGGCAATGGCACTTTCGTATGCGTTACGGAGAGCGGCTGGCGCCCGAATATGGGCGGTTTGATGGATGCGGTTAACTTTGAGTTGTCTCAAACCGAATTGTTCGACAATAATGGCGAGCGTGTTCACCCGCGTGTCAGCGCGGGAGAGGCCGTGCGGCTGATCTGGAAGAGCGGCAATTCCGTCATGGATGCGCTGGCGCAGGCCCATGCGAGTGCAGAAGCCGCCAGTGAGGCGCATACGAGATCGCTCAATGATTTTTGGCAGAATGATCAACAAGCATGACTAAAATGTTAGCGGAACTTCCCGGCATAGAGCGCATCAGACAGCGCTTTGTCGAAATGCTGGACGAGCGTCAGACGCTGATCGCAACCCATGGTCTGGCCGCCTGGGACGGGACCACCGTGGACGAGATCAAAGGCAATCTTGCCAGCGCGCAGGCCATTCTGCACCAGATCGCGGGCAGCGCCGGGTCGCTCGGCTTCGAAGAGTTGGGCCGTCTGGCACGCAAATGCGAAACGCAGATTGTCGAGCATCTGGCCGGGCCGCGCGCCAATCACGCGGATTGCCCGATCGAGATCATCTCGGAACTGGATGGGTTCGTCGCCCATTGCCGTCAGGAAATCGACGCCAACGCCTAAGGGCGCGGCGACCGGTATTGAGCCGGACCAAACTTACTGACAATTTATCGAAAACCCGCCCGCAAGGGCAGGCCAAAGGCAAGTCGGCTTAGCCTGCCTGCATTGCCGCCTTGACCTGATCCGCCAGCGAGATCGGATCGAAGGGTTTGCTGATCACGTCAGCCGCCCCCAGATCACGAAGCTCTTCGATCTCATTATGCTGGGCGCGGGCGGTCATGAAGATCGCGGGCACGTCGCGCAGGCTTTCCATCTCGCGCATCTTCTCAAGCGTCTGGCGACCGGTCATGCCGGGCATCATCATATCGAGCAGGATCACATCGGGCGTGTAGGACTGAACCTGATTCAGCGCCGCTTCCCCGGTCTCGCATTGGACGACGTCGAAATCGCCGCTTAGCTCAAGCGCCATCAGCGCGATTTCACGAATATCGGCGTCATCCTCGACGTGCAGCAGTTTGATCATTCCATACTCTCTCTAGGAGGCTTCGCGCAGCAACGCGGCCGGTTCCTCTGCCGCTACCTGAGAATTTTTCTTCGGCAGGGTAAAGTAAAATGTCGTACCAAATCCCTCACGGCTGTCAAAACCTATTTTACCGCCGAGATTCTCGACGATGGCTTTGCAAACGCTAAGGCCCAGCCCGGTGCCGCCTTTGTCGGCCCGGTTGGAATTGGACAGATCGGCAAACCGCTGGAACACCTTGTGCTGCTCGGAAGCCGGAATGCCGGGGCCACGGTCCGCCACGGAGATGCGCAATTCGTCGTCATTCTCTTCGGCGCGGATGGTCACACGCTCCCCAGGTTTGGAGAATTTGGCCGCGTTCGACAGGAAGTTCGTCAGCACTTGAATGACCCGGTTCGGATCCGTGGTCACTGTCTGCAGGTCGTCGGTGCCTTCGACCTGAATGCGCACGCCGTGGCGCTGCTCAAGCGAGGCGTTGGCGGCGCTGGTCTCATGAAGCAGCTCGGCGATGTCGACTTCCTCAAGATTGAATTCCAGCCGCCCGTTGGCGATTTTCTCAAGATCGAGGATGTCGTTGATGATCAGCACAAGCCGGTCGGCGTTCCGGTGAGAGATCTCCAGCAAGGCACGCGCCTTGCTGGGCAATTCGCCCGCCGCCCGCGACAAGAGCAGCCCCATGGAGCCTTTGATCGAAGTCAGGGGCGAACGTAGCTCGTGACTGACCATTGAGATGAACTCCGACTTCATCCGCTCTTCATTGATGATATCCGAAATGTCATGCAGCATGATCAGGAACCGCCCCGCCGCCCCGCCGGTGGGCAGTAGCTTGATCGTAACTTGGAAATGGTTGCCAAACAGTTGCGTGTCGAACTGCGTCATCGCTTTGCCCGACTTTTTCAGCGCGCGGCAGGCGTCCAGCAGGGCCGGGTTGTCGCTTTCCTCGGTCAGGGTTTCGAGCGTTTGCGTGCGGTAGCTGTCCTTGCTCCAGCCGGTGCGGCTCATGGCGACGCGGTTCATATAGCTGAACCGCTCTGTCTCGGCGTCGACGATCCAGATGTCATCGCGCAACTCATAGAGCGTTTCCGCCGTGTCGCGTTCGGCCAAAAGTTCGTTGGCATGGGTCACATCGGTACGGGCCGAGATCGACCCGGCCCAAGCGCCCTTTTTGTCGAAAAGTGGCATCACAGTGCACTGCGTCTGGATCACCCGGCCATCGGCGCAACGCAGCGGGGTTTCGCCCTGCCACGTCTTGCCAGCCATCAGGGTGGCACGGATCTCTTCGGCAAGTTCGCGAAACTCTTCTTGGTAAAGCATCGACACAGGCTGGCCGATCAATTGATCGCGGGTGTAGCCTGTCAGTTCGATGAAACGGTCGTTGACCTGTTCCAGCATCCCGCCCGTATCAACGATATTCACAATGGCATGGCTGTCGAACGCCTTAAGCCTTTGTTCCATATCTGAATTATCGGCAGGAGACTGCGGGTTTGCTTGCAATGCGGTCGCGGCAAAGGGCGTGAGACCCGCCAGAATGATCGCACCGACGACGGGGATAACCTCCCCCATTTGGCCCGCGAAAATTGCGGATGTTGCGGTGTACCAGCTGCCGGAAATGGCAGTGCCCAGAAAAAATGTGGCGGCGGTACGCTTGGTAAATGGCTTTGACGACACTTGGAATTCCTCGCCCCGAAGCGGACATGCTTAAAACTATAGCATGACTTGTGCATTGTAATTTAATCAAAATGCCAGAGCATATTGGCAATAATATGGCATGTCGCACTTTAGCGTCACTCCGCTGAAATGCCACGGTTTATAATGCGCCGGTTAAGAGGCGCGGGCGGTTGTCCCCGTAATTGAGTTGACCACCGAGCTGATCCCGCTCCGTGATTTGACAAGGTTGATCCCCACGCGGGGGTCGGGTTCGCGGTTGTTGTCCGCGGAAAGGCTGATGATCTTGGCCGCGGGATGCAGGCGGGTGATATCTTCCAACAAAGAGCGTGCATCGCCGTCGGGCAGGGACCAATCAAGGATCACGACGTCGAGTTCATCCTGGCCGATCAACTTCCGCGCTTGGGCAAGGTTGGTGACATTAGTCACCTCCGCCACGCTGTCCAACCCGGTGCGGATCACCTCGGCAAAGTCGATGTCGTCTTCGATATGCAGCACGCGCAGCTTGGTGTCCCGCTCCTCTGCTTCCACGTCGGGGCTGGCGGGCGTTTGCGCGGTCTGCGCCTCGGCGATGGGGCAGGTGAACCAAAAGACGGTGACGCCGTTGGGGATGCTTTCAAATCCGATGGTGCCGCCTTGGCGCTTGATGATCTGCCGCGTGATGTTGAGCCCCAGCCCGGTGCCGCCCTTGGCTCGGGTGTCGGAGCCATCAGCCTGCGAGAAAGCCTGAAAGATGCGCGGGCGGAAGTTTTCCGGTACGCCGGGGCCGGTGTTCTGGATAAAGACGATGGCCCGGTCCCCCAGCCGCTCGGCGCGGATTTGCACCTCGCTCTCGGCATCGGAGTATTTGCAGGCGTTCGAGATTAGATTGGCCAGCACCTGCCGGGTGCGGCTTTCATCCACCCGAACCGTCAGCGGCTTGTCGGGCAGTTGCAGGCCCAAGGTGTTGTTATGGGTGATCGCAAAGGGCGACATTTCGTTGACCGAGTCGGTGATCACCTTGTTCAGATCGACATCATGGAAGTCGAACTGCACTTCGCCCGATGAAATCTTCTCAAGGTCAAGAATGTCGTTCACGATATGCGACAGGCGGTCGGCATTGCTGCGGGCGATGTCGATCAGCCGGATATGCGCGGGGAGAAATCGGTTGTTGTCCGTGGTGTCGATCAGCCCCAAAGCGCCTTTGATCGAGGTCAGCGGCGTGCGCAGCTCATGGCTGACGGTCGAGACGAACTCGCTCTTGATCTGTTCCAGCTTCTTTTGGTCGGTGATGTCGTTGATTTGAACGATAAAGACATAGCCGCGGGCGTTCTTGTCATAGGTCCAAGAGACGTTGAACAGGCCCCAGCGTTCATAGCCCAGCTTGTGGGTGATGCGGTATTCGGCCTGATAGGTCTGCGAACTGCGGGAATCGACCAGCCCGCGCACCTCACCGTAGAGCTTTTGCAGATCGCCCTCGGGCATCAGATCGCCCAGTTTGGTGTTCGACAAAAGCTCTTCTTCGCTATAGCCGCAAAGGGTGCAAAGCGCGCTGTTGACGCTGTTGAACACGCCGCCTTCGCCCAAGATCGCCATGCCCACCGGGGCCGCGGCCAGCACTTGGCGAAACCGCCGCTCGCTGGTTTCAAGCGCGTTGCGGGCGTGGACGATGTCGGTCACATCGGTCTGGGTGCCGACCATCCGTAGGGCGGTGCCGTTCTCATCGCGTTCGGTCACCACCGCGTCAGAGCGCATCCAGCGCCACTCACCGGTGCCGATCTTCAGCCGGTACTCGGTAACGGAACGTTGTTGCTGCCCCGAGATACAGGCCTGATCGGTCTGGGTCAGCAGAGGCAGGTCATCGGGGTGAACGCGTTTGAGGAATTCCCCCTGCGGGTCGGGCAGCCGCTCGAAATCCGCCATCCCCAGAATGCGCCGCCATGTGTCGGACACCTCGGATTTGCCGGTGCGCAGGTCGATGTCGAAAACCCCGATCTGCGCGCCTTCGAGGGCGAGGTCATAGAGCGCCTTGTTCCGCGCCAGCTCATCCTGCACCGCCAGTTCCGAGGTCAGGTCACGCACGATTGCGGTCACCCGCCGTTCGCCGGTGTGGGTGGTCCAATTGTTGCGTTGCAGATTAAGCTTGAGGTCTTGGCCAAAGCAGGTCTTGCCCGCCGCGTTGACCTGTTCGTGGTCGTGATCCTCAACCAGATCGGTGACGAGTTCGCCAAACTCCATCCCCTTGAGCGCCTCATGCCCATAGCCAAAGCAGACCAGCGCCGCTTGGTTGGCAAAGAGCACCCGGTCATTGCTGTCGAGCAAGAAGATGGGCGTCACCGCGTTTTCGATAACGGCGCGGTTTTCCTCTTCATGGGCGTCGATCTGGCGTTCGCGCAGCACGGCAAGCTCGCTCAGTGCGGCGCTGCGCTGGCGCAGGCTGCGGAAGGCCACGAAGAACAGGATCGCCAGCAGGATGCCGGAAACCAGCAGGATTTCCGGCACGGCACTATGGGTGGCGCGGTCAAAGCTGGCGGTGCTGACATGGACAACGGTCCAGGGGCGGCCAAAGCGTTCGATGGTCTGGGTGATGCTGTGGTGGCCGGTGGCGATGCCTTCGGGCGTGCTGTCGAAAATCCGGTTTTCGGGGGCCGTGGTCAGCCCATCGTAGACTTGAATGTCATAGGACTCTCCCTGAGCTGGGGTCAGCCCGGACAGCAGGTTGGCCCCGACAAAGGGCGCATAGACCCAACCGATGAAACCGGCGGTCTCCTGCGCCGGGCTGTTGTCGGCGGCAAAGACCGGGCGCAGCAGCAGGAAGCCGGGCTGGCGCGTCTTGTCCTGCACCAGCAGGATGCGCGGGGTGAGCTTCGGCTCTCGCGTCTCGCGGGCGCGCAGGGCGGCGCGGCGGCGGTCTTCGTTAAAGCTGATATCAAGGCCCACGGCCTCTGCATTCGGCCCTTGGGGGTAGATATACTGGATCACCATCTTCTCGGCATTGCCGGTGTCGGGGTGAATCCGGAAATCCTCGATCCCGAGGGCGGTGACCTTTTCGATGAACGCCTCTTCGGTGCCTCTGGCGACGGGGGCAACAAAACCGATGCCGTTGATGCCGGGCAGGAAGCTGTCGATCTCCAGCGTATCGACATAATGCGCGAAATCGCTGGCCGTCACCTCGTCAGAGGCGTTCATGAAGGCGGCGATGCCATTGAGGCTTTGCAGATAGGTATGCATTCGCGCATCAAGGCTTTTCAGGCTTTCCTCGGCGATGCGATCAAAGGCCCGGTCGGCGGCGGCATCATTGCTGCGACTGCTGTAGAGGAACACCCCAAAGGTGATGGCAAGGCATCCGAGAAAGAGTATGAATTCGGGTCGCCGCACCAGTTCAAGCCTTTGTTTCTGGCCACCAAATGGCGGCAAAATTTTTCCCCGAAATGAACGTCGCGCATCGCGGGGGGGGGTATGTCCAATCCGGTCATATTCACCCATGGGTCGAAAAAATCAACAAACGGATTCGCCGCGCATGCAAAGCGCGGTGAATGTGGCTTTGCGGCAAAGGCCGCGGGAGGCCGCGCGATTTACGACAGGGATTGTGACCCGTCACCGCGCGCTCTACCAATGACGGGCCGGGGAGGCGGGACAGAATATCGGGAGAGAGCAGCATGAACGATGAGACGCAGCTAGAGGGCCGCTATGACTATATCATTGTCGGTGCGGGCACCGCGGGCTGTGTCTTGGCCAACCGTCTCAGCGCCGATCGGGCCAATCGGGTTCTGCTGCTCGAAGCCGGGGGGGATGACAACTATCACTGGGTAAAGGTTCCGGTGGGGTATCTTTACTGTATCGGCAATCCGCGCACGGATTGGATGATGAAAACCGCGCCTGAGGCGGGGTTGAACGGGCGCTCTTTGGCCTATCCGCGGGGCAAGGTGCTGGGCGGCTGCTCTTCGGTGAACGGCATGATTTACATGCGCGGGCAGGCGGCGGACTATGACCATTGGCGGCAACTGGGCAATGCCGGGTGGAGCTGGGACGACGTGCTGCCCTATTTCCTGAAATCCGAGGATCACCATGCGGGCGGCAGCGACATGCACCGCGCGGGGGGCGAGTGGAAGGTCAGCAAGCAGCGCCTGCGGTGGGATATTCTGGAGGCCGTGCAAGACGGCGCGCGGGAGTTCGGGATCGAGCCGCGGGCCGATTTCAACGATGGCAACAATGAAGGTTCGGGCTTTTTCGAGGTGAACCAGAAGGGCGGGGTGCGCTGGAACACGGCGCGCGGTTTCCTGCGCCCGGCGATGAAGCGCCCCAACCTGCGGGTGATCACCCATGCGCATACCGATGGGTTGGTCTTGGACGGCAAGCGTGTGACCGGCGTGCGTTTCACCCATAAGGGCCGCGCGATGCGCGCCGAGGTCGAGGGCGAAGTGTTGCTTTCAGCGGGGGCGATCAATTCGCCCAAGATCCTTGAGCTGTCGGGGATCGGGCAAGGTGTCCTTTTGAGCGGCATGGGGATCAACACGCTGCACGATCTGCCCGGCGTTGGGGAGAACCTTCAGGATCATTTGCAAATCCGCACTGTCTACAAGGTGCAGAACACCAAAACGCTCAACACGATGACCCATTCGATTTGGGGGAAGGGCCGGATGGGGCTGGAATACCTCCTGCGCCGCAGCGGTCCCTTGGCGATGGCGCCCAGCCAGTTCGGCATGTTCACCAAGTCCGACCCCGCGCTTGAGACGCCGGATCTGGAGTATCACGTGCAACCCCTGTCGACCGACAAGCTGGGGGATCCGCTGCACCCTTTCCCCGCGATCACCGTCTCGGTCTGTAACCTGCGGCCCGAAAGCATCGGCAGTTGCCATCTGACCAGCCGCGACAGCGCGGTGCAGCCCGATATCCGGCTGAACTATCTTTCTGCCGAGAATGACAAACGCGTGGCGGTCACGGCGATGAAACAGGCGCGTCACATCATGACGGCCAGGGCGCTGAACCCCTATGCGCCCGAGGAAATCCTGCCCGGCCCCGCCGTGCAGAGCGACGAAGACCTGCTCGACAAGGCGCGCGACATCGCCACGACGATTTTCCACCCCGTCGGCACCTGCAAGATGGGAAGCGATCCGATGGCGGTGGTCGATAGCGATCTGCGGGTGCATGGCTTAGGCGGTCTGCGCGTGGTGGACGCGTCGATCATGCCCAAGATCGTCTCGGGCAACACGGCGTCGCCGACGGTGATGATCGCCGAAAAGGCCGCTGATGCCATTCTGGCGGGGCGGTAGGCGATGCTGATCACGCGGCTGACCAAACGGCTGGGGATCGACCACCCGATTATCCAAGCGCCGATGGCCTTCGCCGCAGGCGGGCGGCTCGCGGCGGCGGTCTCAGGCGCGGGTGGTTTGGGGATGATCGGCGGGGCTTATGATGCCGGCGATTGGATCGCCGAGCAGATGGATGTGGCGGGTAACCAATCGGTCGGCTGCGGTTTCATCACTTGGAAACTGCGCGAGCATCCGCAGGCGCTGGAACAAGCGCTCGACCGTGATCCCTCGGCGATCTTTCTTTCCTTCGGCGACCCGGCAGAGTTCCTCCCCGCGATCCGCGCGGCAAAGGTGCCGTTGATCTGTCAGGTGCAAACCCTGCGCGATGCCGCCCATGCGATTGATCTGGGGGCCGAGATCATCGTCGCCCAAGGGGCCGAGGCTGGCGGCCACGGCGAGAAACGCGCGACCTTTACCCTCGTGCCCGAAGTCGCGGATCACATCGCCCGCCATGCGCCCGAGGTGCTGCTCTGCGCCGCAGGCGGCGTCGCGGATGGGCGCGGGTTGGCGGCGGCGCTGATGCTGGGGGCCGACGGTGTGGTCGTCGGCTCGCGCTTCTGGGCCTCGGAAGAGGCGCTGGTGCATCCCGCGATGCGAGAGGCCGCGCTCAAGGCCAGCGGCGACGACACGCTGCGGAGCACCGTGACGGACATCATGCGCGGCTATGATTGGCCCAAACGCTATACGGGCCGTGTCTTGCGCAACGATTTCACCGACCGCTGGCATGACGACCCCGACGGGTTGCGCGCCGCGCTGGCGGAAGAGTTGCCGCACTGGCAGGCGGCGGTGGCCGCGGGGGATGCTCGCACTGCCAACGCCTTTGTCGGAGAGGTGGCGGGGCTGATCGGTACGGTCAGTCCCGCCGCCGATATCCTGCGCGATATCGTCCAAGGGGCCGAAACGGCCTTGGGCCAGACCTTTACCCGGTGACGGGTCTGGGGGCGGGTCAAGGCGGCTTAGCCGTGATCTTCGACCTCTTCGCGGCCCGGCACATGTTCGCGGGCGGGGGCGGTCTCCCAATTCTCGATCACCTCCATCGCCTCATCCGCGCTTTCGACAAAGCGGAACAGGTCGAGGTCTTCGGCTGAGATCGTGCCCGCATCGGCCAGCGCGTCCCAGTTGATGATCTTTTCCCAGAACTCACGGCCAAACAGCAAGAAGGGCACCCGGTTCATGCGGCCCGTTTGGATCAGCGTCAGCGCCTCAAAGAGTTCGTCCATCGTGCCGAAACCGCCGGGGAAGACGCAGATCGCGCGGGCGCGCATCAGGAAGTGCATCTTGCGGATCGCGAAATAGTGGAAGTTAAAGCAAAGCTCCGGCGTGACATATTCGTTAGGCGCCTGCTCGAACGGCAGTACGATGTTGAGGCCGATGGAATGGCCGCCCGCGTCCAGTGCGCCGCGGTTGCCCGCCTCCATCACACCCGGCCCGCCGCCGGTGACGATGACATTCTCGGTGCCGCCGCTTTCCATCGACTTTTCGGTCATCAGCCGGGCAAAGGTGCGCGTCTCGTCATAAAAACGCGACAGGTCGGCCAGCGTTTTGGTCCGGGCGGTGTGTTTCTCGGCCGGTTCGGGAATGCGCGCCCCGCCAAAGAGCACGATGGTCGATTGGATGCCATGGGTGTCCAGCAGCAGTTCGGGTTTGAGAAGCTCCAGTTGCAGGCGCACCGGGCGCAGCTCATCGCGGCACATGAAGTCATCGTCGGTAAAGGCCAGACGATAGGCAGGCGCGCGGGTTTGCGGCGTGTCGGGGGCGTCTTGGGCTTTGGCGCGGTCCACATTGGCACGGCGCAGGGGGTGGCGGTGTTCGTCGGTCATCCTCGGGTCTTTCCTTGGTCTGGGGCTTGGCTCAGGTGGCGCGATGGCCGCTTAGGTCAAGATGCCCTGTTGTTCGGCGAATGACCACGCCCCTCATCGCCCGGCAATTGCACCCTAGGCAGTGCAAGGCTATAGCCCTCAAAAGGCCTTTTCATCATTCGGAGACTTGCCCCATGTCCAACGCCCAACTTGAAACCGCCATCGAAGCCGCTTGGGATACCCGCGATCAGATCACATCCGCCA
This sequence comes from Sulfitobacter sp. 1A13421, assembly GCF_043557285.1. Classification (NCBI taxonomy): domain Bacteria; kingdom Pseudomonadati; phylum Pseudomonadota; class Alphaproteobacteria; order Rhodobacterales; family Roseobacteraceae; genus Sulfitobacter; species Sulfitobacter sp. 1A13421. The sequence goes on along the minus strand of NZ_JBIFFQ010000003.1, from coordinate 242,215 downwards.
CCACTGGCGAAGTGCGCGACGCCATCGAAGAGACGCTGAACGCGCTCGACAGCGGCAAGCTGCGCGTGGCGGAAAAGCAGGACGACGGTCAGTGGCACGTCAATCAGTGGGCCAAGAAGGCCGTGCTGCTGGGCTTCCGCATCAAGGACATGGAACATCAAGAAGGCGGCCCACAGGGTGCCGGCTGGTGGGACAAGGTCGACAGCAAGTTCAAAGGCTGGGGCGATGCCGAGTGGAAAGAGGCCGGTTTCCGCGCCGTGCCGAACTGCGTCGTGCGCCGCTCGGCCTATATCGCGCCGGGCGTGGTGCTGATGCCGTCTTTCGTGAACATCGGCGCCTATGTCGACTCTGGCACCATGGTTGACACATGGGCCACCGTCGGTTCCTGCGCGCAGATCGGTAAGAACGTGCACCTTTCCGGCGGCGTCGGCATCGGCGGCGTGTTGGAGCCGATGCAGGCGGGCCCCACCATCATCGAAGACAATTGCTTCATCGGCGCACGGTCGGAAGTCGTCGAAGGCTGCATCGTGCGCGAAGGCTCGGTGCTGGGCATGGGCGTCTTCATCGGCCAGTCGACCAAGATCGTCGACCGCGAGACCGGCGAGATCATGTATGGCGAAGTGCCCGCAGGTTCGGTCGTCGTGGCGGGCACCATGCCGTCGAAGAACAACGTGAACCTCTACTGCGCCGTGATCGTGAAACGGGTGGACGCCAAGACCCGCTCCAAAACCTCGATCAACGAGCTGCTGCGCGACTGATCGGAACCAAATACCCCGTCACGGCGTTGAGACCTGAATTTGAAGGAGATTGACGACATGACGGGTATCGGTTGGTTTGCCGCAATCATCGTGGGTGGCCTTGCGGGCTGGATCGCGGAAAAGATCATGAAATCGGACATGGGTCTGATCATGAACATCATCCTCGGCATTCTGGGTGCCTTGGTCGCGAACTGGCTCTTGATGCTGATCGTCGGCAGCACGCTGGGCGGTTGGTTCGGTCAGTTGGTGGTGGGTGTCATCGGTGCCTGCCTGCTGATCTGGGTCACACGGATGGTCCGCGGCAAGACTTAAGGGCAGGGGCGCGGCCCCTTTTCAAATCCAAGTGAAAAGGTTAGGGCTGCCGAAAGCAATCGGCGGCCCTTATCATGTCTGAACCCAAGAAAACCAAGAAACCTTCGCGCCAGCAGGTCTTTACCCTTTTGGTTCAGATCGGCCGCAAGGACGGTGACGGTCTGCCCGACAAGGCCACCGGTGCTGCGCTGATGTGTTTCGCCTCCGGCATTGATGAGGCCGAAGCCGTGCGCGAGACGGTGGCGATCCTCAAACAGGCCGATACCAACCCGCTTGATGTGACGGGTTACGGCACGCTGGAAGAGCGCGAAGCCGAGGGTCAGGAGATCGACGCCGAGGAGCGCGCCCTGATGCAGCGCGCGCTCGAGGAAAACTCGGTCATCGTCGCGCAAATGACCCCGTTTTACGACTGACCCGCGCCCCACACGGGGAATTGCAATGCGCCCCCTTGGCATTGGCGCGATTTGCCCACACAAGTTACCGGACAAGCGATAACCCCTGAAAAGGAGCCGATATGTCCGGTCTCGACCCTGTTGATCTCACCGCGAAACTGGTGCGCTGCGCCTCTGTCACCCCCGCGAACGATGGGGCGCTGGAAGTGCTCGAAGAGGTGTTGGGCGCGGCGGGTTTCGACTGTACGCGCGTCGACCGGGGCGGCATCTGCAACCTCTTTGCCCGCTGGGGCAACAAGGGCAACACCAAGTCCTTTGGCTTCAACGGTCATACCGATGTCGTGCCCATCGGGGATGAGGCGGATTGGTCGATGCCCCCCTTCGGGGCCGAGATCAAGGACGGCATCATGTATGGCCGCGGTACCACGGATATGAAATCGGGCGTGGCGGCTTTCGTCGCAGCGGCGGTGGATTTCGTGAAGGACACGCCGCCCGACGGCTCCATCGTGCTGGCGATCACCGGGGATGAAGAGGGCGATGCCCTCGACGGGACCACGGCGCTCTTGGACTACATGACGGAGAACGGCGAGCGGATGGATGTCTGCCTTGTGGGGGAGCCGACTTGCCCCGAGACCATGGGCGATATGATCAAGATCGGGCGGCGCGGCTCGATGAACGCGCATTTCAAGGTGACGGGCAAACAGGGCCATGCGGCCTATCCGCACCGCGCGAACAACCCGCTGCCCGCGATGGTGCGGCTGATGGATCGTCTGGCCAGCCATGAGTTGGATCAGGGCAGCGATCACTTCGACCCTTCGACGCTGGCCGTGGTCACCGTGGATACTGGCAACAAGGCAACCAATGTGATCCCGGCGCAATGCCGCGGCGCGGTCAACATCCGGTTTAATGACCACCATTCGGGCGCGAGCCTCAGCGACTGGCTGCGGGGCGAGGCGGATAAGATCGCCGAGGAATTCGGCCTGCAAGTGGATGTAGAGATCAAGATCTCCGGCGAGAGTTTCATCACCCCGCCGGGCGCCCTGTCCGATCTGGTCGCGGGCGCGGTTGAGGCTGAGACGGGCGTGCAGCCCGAGCTTTCCACCACCGGCGGCACTTCGGACGCGCGTTTCGTCAAGGCGCATTGCCCGGTGGTGGAGTTCGGTCTGGTGGGCCAGTCCATGCACCAAGTTGATGAGCATGTCCGGGTCGAACATATCGAACAGCTCAAATCCATCTACGGGCGCGTGCTGCGGAATTATTTCACGTGAAACCAACGCTTATCGTCATGGTGAAAGAGCCGCGTCCCGGTCGGGTGAAAACCCGTCTGGGCCGCGACATGGGCATGGTCGGCGCGGCTTGGTGGTTTCGCCATCAGACCCGCCGCCTGTTGCGTCGGATCGAAGACCCGCGCTGGCAGGTGGTGCTGGCCGTGGCCCCGGACGTGGAAGGGCTGCAAAGCCGTATCTGGCCCGCGCATCTGCCGCGCTGGCCGCAGGGCAGGGGCAATCTGGGCGACCGGATGGCGCGGATGTTGCGCAGCGCGCCGGGGCCTGCTTGTGTGATCGGGGCGGACATTCCGGGCATCAACCGCAAGGAACTGGCGCGGGCATTCGATGCGCTTGGCAACCATGACGCGGTGTTTGGCCCGGCGCCAGATGGCGGCTATTGGCTCGTGGGGCTAAAACATCCCCGCCGCGCGCCGCCCAGCCTGTTTGACGGGGTGCGCTGGTCCGGCCCGCATGCGCTGGCTGACAGCCGCGCGACCCTGCCGGGCTACCGCATCGCCGAAGTCTCTACCCTGCGCGACGTGGACGAAATTCACGATTTGCCATGACGACAGGGGGGCTGCGTGCTACCTGCTGAGGTATGAGCAAGATACCCAGCAAATCCGAGATCCTCGACTGGATCGAACAGAACCCCACGCTGACCGCCAAGCGCGACATCGCCAAAGCCTTTGGCATCAAAGGCGCGGCGCGGATCGACCTGAAGCGCGTGCTGAAAGAGCTGGAGGCCGAGGGCCATCTGGAAAAGCGCAAGCGCAGCTATCAGGATCCCGACCGCCTGCCGCCGGTCTCGGTCTTGCTGGTCACGGGGCCGGACAGCGATGGCGATTTGTTTGCCAAGCCGATGGAGTGGCATGGCGAGGGGAAAGAACCCATCGTGCTGCTGATCCCGCGCGAGAGTGACCCGGCGCTTGGCGAAGGTGACCGCATTCTGGCGCGGCTGACGCTGGTGAAAGGCGAAGATCACCACTATGAGGCCCGGCTCATTCGTCGCATCGGCTCCAACCCGCGCAAGGTGCTGGGCATCTTCCGCAAAGCGGCCGAAGGCGGGCGGATCGTCCCGATCGACAAGGGCACGGACCGCGAATGGCGCGTCGGTGCCGACCATACCCATGGCGCGAAAGACGGGGAGCTGGTTGAGGCCGAACAGGCCGGGCCGAAGGCGCGCATGGGCTCCCCCCGCGCACGCATCGTCGAACGGTTGGGCGACCCGTCCGAGCCGCGCGCCGTCTCGCTCATCGCGATCCACCAGCATGGCATCCCCGACGACTTCCCCGACGATGTGATCGCACAGGCCGATGCCGCCAAGCCGCAGGGGCTGAAGGGCCGCGAAGACCTGCGCGACCTGCCGCTGGTCACCATCGATCCGTCCGATGCGCGCGACCATGACGACGCCTGCTATGCCCATGCCGACGATGACCCGAAGAACGAGGGTGGCCATGTGCTCTGGGTCGCCATCGCCGACGTCGCCGCCTATGTGACCCCCGGTTCCGCGCTGGACCGCGAGGCGCGCAAGCGCGGCAACTCGACCTATTTCCCTGACCGCGTGGTGCCGATGCTGCCGGATCGGCTCTCGGGTGATCTGTGCTCATTGCACGAGGGCGTGCCGCGCGCCTGTATCGCCGTGCGCATGGTGCTGGACGCCAAGGGCAACAAGATCGGCCATACGTTCCACCGTGGCCTCATGCGCTCGCCCGCGTCGTTGCATTACGAAGAGGTGCAGGACGCCATCGACGGCAATCCGAACGACCGCACCGGCCCGCTGTTGGAGCCGGTGTTGAAGCCGCTTTACGCCGCCTATGACGCGCTGAAGACCGCCCGCGCCGAGCGGCAGCCGCTGGAGTTGGACCTGCCCGAGCGCCGCATCGAATTGGGCGAGGATGGCAAGGTAAAGTCGGTAAACTTCCGCGAAAGGCTCGACGCGCATAAGCTGATCGAAGAGTTCATGGTCTTGGCCAATGTCGCCGCGGCCGAGACGCTGATCAAAAAGAAAACCCCGCTGCTGTTCCGCATCCACGAGGAACCCTCGCCGGAGAAGCTCGAGTCCCTGCGTGAAACCGCACAGGCGGCGGGTTTCACGCTGGCCAAGGGGCAGGTGCTGCAGACCGCGCACCTCAACCGCCTGCTGGATCAGGCGGCGGGGACCAATGACGCGGAGCTGATCAATCTCAGCACCCTACGCTCGATGACGCAGGCCTATTATGGCCCGGCGCATATCGGGCACTTCGGCCTCGCGCTGCGCTCCTACGCGCATTTCACCTCGCCCATTCGCCGCTATGCCGACCTTATCGTGCACCGCGCGCTGATCACGGCGCATGGCTGGGGCAAGGATGGGCTAACGCCCGAAGAGATCGAGGGGCTGGAGCAGACCGGCGCGCATATCTCCGACACCGAGCGCCGCTCGATGGTGGCCGAGCGTGACACGACCGACCGCTACCTCGCGGCTTTCCTGTCGGAGCGTGTCGGCAATGAGTTCACCGGGCGCATCAGCGGCATTGCGCGTTTTGGTGCTTTCGTGAAGCTGGACGAGACCGGCGCGGATGGACTGGTGCCGATGCGCTCGCTCGGGCGGGAGTATTTCCATCACGACGCCGAGGCGCAGACGCTGATGGGCTCGGACACCGGCATTACAATCGGCCTTGGCCAGCGTGTCACTGTGCGGCTGGCAGAGGCGGTCCCCGTGACCGGGGGCATTGCGCTGGAATTGCTTGAGATCGAAGACCAAAAGGTCAAACAGGGCGGGGGTGGTGGCCGCCGCAGCCCGGCGGGCCGTAGCAAGCCGCGCGGCAAGGCCGTGAAGGCCAAGCGCAAGAAGGACAAAATCAAACGCAAAGTGACCCGCACCCGCCGCTGAGGCGGCAAACCGGCGGAGCTTCGCGGATGGCCGCCCCCCTCCCTTTCCACCGGGGCGGGGCGGGCATAGGATTTGCCGTAACTCTATGAGGTGAGGCGATTATGATCCGGCACTACGCGATGATTTCAGGCATTCTAGCGACCGCTGGCATGGGGGCTCCGGCCTTTGCGTCGGGTCCGGCTGAATCCTTGCGCCCCGCGCCGCGCGCGCCGCAGGCCGTGCTGGCTGCCGTGGGGCCAGTAGCGCAGGAACCCGCGGCAGAGGCCAGCGGCGACGATGCCGGGCTGCGCGCTTGGGTGAAAGAATTCCGCCCGCGCGCCCTGCAACAGGGCATCGACCCGGATGTCTTTGACCGGGCATTGGATACGGTCAGCTATGATCCGGAGGTGATCCGCCGCGACCGCAACCAATCAGAATTCACCAAAACGATCTGGGATTACCTCGACACCGCCACCTCGGATCTGCGGGTGCAGAACGGGCAGAAGGCGCTCGCCCAATGGCAGCGCACGCTGGAAGAGATCGAAGCGAAGTACGGCGTCGAGAAAGAGATCGTCACCGCGATCTGGGGGCTTGAGAGCGCCTATGGCAGCTTCCGGGGCGGGGATCGGGTGTTGGATTCACTGGCCACCCTTGCCTATGACGCGCGGCGGGCGGAATTTTTCGAAGGCGAATTGATTGACGCCCTGCGCATCCTTCAGGCGGGCGATACCGATGCCGATCAATTGCGCGGCTCTTGGGCGGGCGCGATGGGGCATACGCAGTTCATGCCTTCGTCCTTCCACGCCCATGCGGTCGATTGGGATGGCGACGGGCGGCGCGACATCTGGGGCGATGACCCCAGCGATGCGCTGGCCTCTACCGCCGCCTATCTCAAGCATTTTGGCTGGACCGAAGGGCAGCCCTGGGGGGTCGAAGTGGCTCTGCCGGAGGGGTTCGACTATCTGCTGGCCGACCGTGCGGTGACCAAGACCCCGGCGGAATGGGCCGATCTTGGCGTCACCGCGCTCGATGGCGGGGCGGTGGCGGATCATGGGCCCGCGTCGATCTTGCTGCCTGCGGGCGCCGAGGGTGCCGCCTTCATGATCTTCCCCAATTTCGCGGTGATCGAGCGCTATAACACGGCGGATGCCTATGTCATCGGTGTGGGCCATCTGGCCGACCGCATCGGCGGCGCGGGCGAGATACAGCAGGACTGGCCCCGCGAAGACCGCGCGCTGAGCTTTGATGAGCGGATCGAATTGCAGACCCTGCTGACCGAAGCGGGCTTTGACACGCAAAAGATCGACGCCAAGATCGGGCCGCTGACCGTCAATGCCGTGCGCAGCTATCAAAAGGCCGAGGGAATCGCGCCCGATGGCTATGCCTCCCCCCGGCTGCTGGCCCGACTGCGCGCAGAGTGAGGGGCCGCCCCCAATTGGGGGCAGCCCGATGTTTTAGGACGCGGCTTTGAGCATGTCCTTGTCTTTCAGATCGGCATAGGTCGCATCCAGTGCCTTGGTCGCCCGTTCGGCGAAGATCTTGATCTCTTCCGGGGTAATGATCAGCGGCGGAGAGATGATCATCCGGTCGCCGACATGGCGCATCACCAGATTGTTGGCAAAGCAATGTTCGCGGCAAATGTACCCGGCGGTGCCGCTATCGGCGAATTTCGCGCGGCTTTCCTTATGCGGCGTCAACGGGAGGGAGGCCATCAGGCCCGATACGTTCACCCCGCCCACCAGCGGATGCTCTCCCAGCTTGTCCAACGCCTCTTTCAGCGCGGGGGCGGCGACGTTTTGCACATGGGCGACGATGTTCTCTTCCTGCATGATCCGCAGGTTTTCTAGCGCCACGGCAGCGCAAACCGGATGGCCGGAGTAGGTGTAGCCGTGGTTGAACTCACAGGCGTTGATGACCTCGGCGACCTCGTCACAAACGATTGACCCGCCGATGGGCGCGTAGCCCGAGCTCAGCCCCTTGGCGATGGTCATGATATGCGGCTTGATGCCCATGGTTTGCGAGCCGAACCAATTGCCCGTCCGACCAAAGCCGCAGATCACCTCGTCGGCGATCAGCAGAATGTCATGCTTTTCGCAGATGCGCTGAATCTCGGGCCAATAGGTGCTGGGCGGCACGACGACCCCGCCCGCGCCCTGAACGGGTTCGGCGATGAAGGCCGCGACCTTGTCCGCGCCCAGCTCGACAATCTTCGCTTCCAACTCCTGCGCGCGTTTCAGACCGAAGTCTTCGGGCGACATATCCCCGCCTTCGGCATACCAATCGGGCTGGCCGATGTGGTGGATGCCGGGGATCGGCAGCCCGCCTTGCTCATGCATATAGGTCATGCCGCCAAGACTGGCGGAGCCCACGGAAGAGCCGTGATAGGCGTTCTTGCGGCTGATGATATGGCTTTTCTCGGGTTTGCCCTTTTGCGCCCAATAGGTGCGGACCATGCGCAGATTGGTGTCATTCGCCTCTGACCCCGACCCGGCGAAGAAGACGTGGTTCAGATCACCGGGGGCCAGATCGGCCAGCTCCTTGGCCAGCGCGATGGCGGGCACATGGGTCGTTTGGAAGAAGGTGTTGTAATAGGGCAGTTCGTTCATCTGCCGCGCGGCGACCTTGCCCATCTCTTCGCGGCCATAGCCAAGGTTCACGCACCAAAGCCCGGCCATCGCGTCGAGAATCTCATTCCCCTCGCTATCGGTTAGATAGATGCCCTTGGCCCTTGTGATGATGCGCGCGCCCTTGTCGCCCAGCTCATCATTGGTGGTGAAAGGATGCATGTGATGCGCCGCATCCAGCGCCTGAAGGTCCGCGGTTGGGAGGTGATTCGTGATGGGCGGCATGGGGATGCACCTTCTATTTGCATGAAAAATAAGCTTAGCCGCAGAATATGATCAAATTATAGCATGTCAATCGAATCAACGCGGAACGGGCAGACCATCGAGGGCTGCGCGGATTTGGGTCATTCCTTGGGCAACATCGCCCGCCATGACCTCTCCCGCCAAAGCGGCGTTGCCCTCGGCAAAGGCTGCCAAAAGCTCGGCATGTTTATCGGGCAGATTGCTGGTGCCATAGCGCCCGCAAACCACCCGAAGCGAGGGGCCGAAACGCAGCCAAAGACGGTCCACCGTCGCGGCCATGATCGGCGCTTCGGCAAGGTCGTAAATCATCCGGTGAAAGCTGTAGTTCTGCATCAAATAGCCGCCGACATCGCCCCGGTCGATGGCATGGTTCAGCGCGTTGTCACAGGCTTTCAAAGCGTTCAAACGCTCATCCGTCATGCGGTTTGCGGCGCGTTTGGTCAGTTCCGGCTCTAGCGTTTCCCGCATGAATCCCAGCTCTTCCAGCCCCGCATGGGTCAGTTCCGGCACGGTGACCCGGCGGTTGCCCAAATGGGTCAGCGCCCCTTCCGAGATCAGGCGGCGGATGGCCTCGCGCACCGGCGTCATGCCCGCATCCAAAGCGGCGGTCAGACCTTGGATCGTGACCCCCTGTCCGGGAGCCAAATCGCCGAAGAGAATCATCTTGCGCAGGCGTTCGTAAACGTGCTGATGGATCGGTGTCTTGACCGCCGCATCGGCGGCGGGAAGCAATCTCGGATCGGTTTTTTCTGAACCCATAGGAGCGGTCTTTCCGTCTTGTTTCGCCGTGTCTTGCAGCATTTCATTCTGCATGAAAGCATAAACCATCTTGCCCGAAGAGGCAAAACTTGATCAAATTGACGAAAGGTGGGGATCAACCCGACCTGTCTAACGGGAGTATGAAATGAAACATGTGCTACTAAGCAGCGTCGCCGTCGCCACCTTGATGGCAGGTGCCGCCACTGCCGAAACGGTCCGGGTCTACAACTGGTCCGACTATATCGACGAATCCCTGCTGGATAAATTCGAAGAAGAAACCGGCATCGAATTGGTCTATGACGTGTTCGACAGCAACGAAGTGCTGGAGACCAAAATGCTCGCCGGTGGGTCGGGCTATGACGTGGTCGTCCCCTCGGGCACCTTCTTGCAGCGCCAGATCACGGCAGGGGCATTCCAGCCGCTGGACACCTCAAAGCTGCCCAACCTCGAGAACATGTGGGACGTGGTCTCTTCGCGGACCGAACAATATGATCCCGATAACGCCCATTCGATCAACTATATGTGGGGCACCACCGGCATCGGCGTGAATGTCGGCAAGGTGAAAGAGATCCTAGGCGACGATGCTCCGATCGACTCCTGGGACCTGGTTTTCGACCCGGCCAATATGGAAAAACTGGCCGACTGCGGCGTGCATTTCCTCGACGCCCCGGCAGAGATGATCCCCGCCGCGCTGAACTACATCGGCGAAGACCCCAACAGCCATGACCCCGATGTGATCGCCAAGGCCGAAGAGGTCTTCATGCCGGTCCGCCCCTACATCCAGAAGTTCCACTCTTCGGAATATATCAATGCCTTGGCCAACGGTGACGTCTGCGTCGCGGTGGGCTGGTCGGGCGATATCCTGCAGGCGCGTGACCGCGCGGATGAAGCCGACAACGGTGTCGAAATCGCCTATAACGCCCCCTCCGAAGGCGCGCAGATGTGGTTTGACCAGATGGCTATTCCGGTCGACGCGCCGAACCCTGATGGCGCGCATAAGTTTCTGAACTTCATCATGGATGCCGAGAATATGGCCGCCGCGTCGAACTATGTGTACTATGCGAACGGCAACGAAGCCTCGCAGGAGCATCTGATCGAGGATGTGATCGGCGATCCGGCGATCTACCCCTCTGAGGCGGCGCTGAACAACCTGTTCACCACCACACCTTACCCGCCGAAAGTACAGCGCGTGGTGACCCGGCTCTGGACCAAGATCAAGTCCGGTACCTGATCTGTGACAGGGGGTGCGGCCAGTCTGGTCACGCCCCTTTTTCTTGCCCCGCGACCCCGATCAAAGCCTGAGCAAAGCCCGATCAAAGGATCTCTCAACCGTGAGCCCAACCGTCTTCGCCCCCTGGAACGACCCTGACGAAAAGCCGCTCATTCGCTTTAAGAATGTGACCAAGAAATTCGGCGAATTCATCGCCATCGACGATCTGTCTTTGGATATCTACGCGCAGGAATTCTTTGCCCTGCTTGGGCCTTCGGGCTGTGGCAAGACGACGATGATGCGCATGTTGGCGGGGTTCGAAAGCCCGACCACCGGGCGCATTGAATTGGCGGGGCAGGACATCGCCCCGGTGCCCCCGAACAAACGCGCGGTGAACATGATGTTCCAATCCTACGCGCTGTTTCCGCATCTCAGCATCTGGGACAACATCGCCTTCGGCCTGCGCCGCGACAAGATGGAGAAGGACGCCATCGCCGCCCGCGTGGCCGAGATGCTGAAGCTTACCCGGCTAGAGAAATTCGCCCGCCGCAAACCGCATCAGATTTCCGGCGGTCAACGGCAGCGCGTGGCGCTGGCACGGTCTCTGGCAAAAGCGCCGAAGCTTTTGCTGCTCGATGAACCCTTGGGCGCGCTAGATAAGAAGCTGCGGCAAGACACCCAGTTCGAGCTGATGGACATTCAAGAATCCACCGGCACCACCTTTGTCATCGTGACCCACGACCAAGAAGAGGCGATGACCGTCGCCTCCCGCGTGGCGGTGATGGACGAGGGGCGCGTGATTCAAGTGGCCACCCCGGCCGAGATCTATGAAGCGCCGAATTCCGTCTATGTCGCTGACTTCATCGGTGACGTGAACATCATCGAAGCCAGCACCAAGGCCATTGGCCAAGATCAATACAATTTGAACTGGATCGACGGGCAGCCGCCGCTGACCGCCACCTCTGCCGCGCCGTTCAGCGAAGGGCAGCAAGCCCATCTTGCGATCCGGCCTGAGAAAATCCGCATTTCGACCGAGAGGCCCGAGGATGCGCCCAATGCGCTACAGGGCAAAGTGCTCGACATCGCGTATCTGGGGAACCTCTCTACCTATCACGTCGAACTGCCCGGCGGGCAGGTGATCAAGGCGCAGACGGCCAACACTCGCCGCATCGCACGGCGTGACATCACATGGGAAGACCCGGTCTGGATTTCATGGAGCGCCACCGCAGGCGTTTTGTTGGCGCAATGAACATGCGTCGTTTCGCCCTGATCGCGGTCCCGTACCTCTGGCTGTTGGCGCTGTTTCTGGTGCCTTTCCTGATCGTTTTCAAAATCTCCCTCTCCGATACGGCGCTGGCGATCCCGCCCTATACGCCGACGATAAAAGACGGCATCAGCGCCCTGATCGCCCAGTTGGATTTCGAGAATTTTACCTTCCTCGCCTCTGACGATCTTTATTGGAAAGCCTACCTTAGCTCCCTGCGCATCGCCGTTGTATCGACCGCGCTGACGCTCTTGGTCGGCTATCCCATCGCCTACGGCATGGCCCGCGCCCCCGAAGAGTGGCGCGCCACTTTGATGATGTTGGTGATCCTGCCGTTCTGGACCTCCTTCCTGATCCGCGTCTATGCGTGGATGGGCATTCTCAGCAACGAAGGGCTGCTGAACCAACTTTTGATGGGGTTGGGTCTAACGGCAGAGCCTTTACAGATCCTTAATACCAACACGGCAGTCTACATCGGCATCGTCTATACCTACCTGCCGTTCATGATCCTGCCCATCTACGCCGCGCTGGACCGCTTGGATGAATCCCTGAACGAGGCGGCGGAGGATCTCGGCTGCTCGCGTTTGCAAGCCTTCTGGCTGGTGACGATCCCGCTGTCGCGCAACGGCATTGTGGCGGGCAGCTTCCTTGTCTTCATCCCCGCTTTGGGCGAATTCGTGATCCCCTCGCTCTTGGGCGGGTCGGGCACGCTGATGATCGGCAAGGTGCTTTGGGAGGAGTTCTTCAACAACCGCGACTGGCCGGTGGCGAGCGCGGTGGCGGTGATCCTGCTGCTGATCCTGATCATTCCGATCATCCTCTTCCAACGCAACCAGCAGAAACAGGCGGAGGCCGAACAATGAAGCGGATGACATGGTTCAACGTGACCTCGCTGACGCTGGGGTTCGCCTTTCTCTACCTGCCGATGATCATTCTGGTGATCTACAGTTTCAACGCCTCGAAACTGGTGACGGTCTGGGCCGGATTCTCGACCCGCTGGTATGGCGAGCTGTTGCAGAACGAAGCCTTCCTGAATGCGGCTTGGGTCACGCTGAAGGTCGCCGTGATCTCATCCTCCATCGCCACGGTGCTGGGCACGATGGCGGCCTATGTGCTGGTGCGCGGCGGGCGGTTCATGGGGCGGACATTGTTCTCCGGCATGATCTACGCGCCGCTGGTGATGCCCGAGGTGATCACCGGCCTGTCGCTCCTGTTGCTTTTCATCGGCATCGGTCTCGACCGGGGCGTGCTGACCATCGTGCTGGCGCATACGACCTTTTCGATGTGCTATGTCTCGGTCGTCGTCTCCTCCCGGCTGGTGTCCTTCGACCGTTCGTTGGAGGAGGCCGCGCTCGACCTCGGTTCTTCCCCATGGGAGGCCTTCCGCCTCGTGACCCTGCCGATCATCGCGCCCGCGGTGATCTCGGGCTGGCTTCTGGCCTTCACGCTCAGCCTTGATGATCTGGTCATCGCCTCCTTCACCGCGGGGCCATCGGCGACGACGCTGCCGATCAAGATCTTCAGCGCCGTGCGTTTGGGCGTCTCGCCCGAGATCAACGCGCTTTCGACAATCATGATCGCCATCGTGACCGTGGGTGTCATCACCGCATCGCTGGTCAGCAAACGTTCAAGCCTACGCGCGCAGGAGGATGTCCGCGCGGCGGAACGGCCCGCCGCATGAAGCGCATCTACGCAGATTTCGCTTATTCAGAAGCGCCGCGTGCGGGCTGCTGGTGGGATCAGACCCATGGCGCGGCGGAGCGTCCGGCGCTGCAAGGCGACGCGCAGGCCGATGTGGTGATCATCGGCGGCGGTTTTACCGGCCTTAACGCCGCGCTGCATCTGGCGCGGGCCGGGGTCGGGGCTACGGTGCTGGAGGCCGAGCGGGTGGGCTTTGGCGCTTCGGGCCGCAACGGGGGCTTTTGCTGCTTGGGCGGCGGGATGCTGGATGACGCGGCGCTCGACCGGAAATTCGGGCGGGCAGAGCGGCTTGGCTGGCGGCAGGCCGAGGTGGCAGCGATCCGACAGGTGGAGGATTTCATCGCCGCCCGCGGCATCAATGTCGACCGGCATTCCCAAGGGGAGACCCAGCTGGCCCACCGCCCGCGTGATTTCGAAGAGATGCGCGGCAGGCTCGATTACTACGCAGAGAATTACGGCGTCACGGCCCGGCTGACCGAAAAGGCCGATCTGGCCGCCGAGGGGCTGAACGCAGGCTTCGAGGGCGCGATCACCGTGCCGATTGGCTTTGGAATAAACCCCCGCAAATATGTGACCGCCCTCGCGCAGGCCGCGGAAGAGGCGGGGGCCGCGATCTATCACAACAGCCCGGCCACCGGGGTGACAGGGCACGAGGGCGCGTTCGAGGTTACGACCCCGCAGGGCCGCATCCGGGCCGAGCGGGTGATCATAGCCACCAATGGCTATTCCTCCGAAGACCTGCCGCCATGGCTGGCCGCGCGTTACATGCCGACGCAATCCAGCGTGATCGTGACCCGCCCGATGACCGAGGCAGAGCTTTCCGCCCAAGGTTGGACCAGCCAACAGGCCTGCTATGACAGCCGCCATCTGCTGCATTACTTCCGGCTGATGCCCGACAATCGCATGTTGTTCGGCGTGCGCGGCGGGCTGATGTCCAACCCCAATTCCGAGCGGCGCGCGCTGGCCCGGGCCCGGGCGGATTTCGAGGCGATGTTCCCCGCGTGGCGCCATGTCGAAACGCCGCATGGCTGGTCGGGCATGGTCTGTATCGCGCGCAATCGCATGCCTTTCGTGGGGCAGGTGCCGGATCAGCCGGGGATCTTCGCAGGGCTGTGCTACCACGGCAATGGGGTGGCGATGGGCAGCTATTCCGGTGCGCTCTTGGCCGATCTGGTCCGCGGCATTACGCCCGAGCGGCCCTATCCCGCCCCCATGCGCGCCCCGCTTGCGCGGTTCGAACTGGGCCGTTTTCGCCGGGCGGTCATGCCCTTTGCCTATGCGGGCTTCGCGCTGTCGGATCGCTGAGGCGGGCGGTCAGCCCTCTTCCCGCGCCGCGCGTTCCTTGGCCAGCGTGATCTGGCGCTGGCGTTCGCGGAACCGTTCCTTATCCTCTGCCGAGGTCTCATCCACACATTGATGACAGGACACCCCGGCCTCATAGGCAGGGTGCTGAGTGTCCTCGGGCAGGATCGGGCGGCGGCAGCCGTGGCAAAGCATATGCGGCCCCTCGCGCAGCCCATGGCCGACGCTGACGCGGTTGTCGAAGACGAAACAGTCGCCTTCCCATGTGCTTTCCTGTTCGGGCACCTCTTCGAGGTATTTCAGGATGCCGCCTTTGAGGTGGAAGACATCCTCGACCCCCTGACCGATCAGGTAGTTGGTCGATTTCTCGCAACGGATGCCGCCGGTGCAGAACATCGCGATCTTCTTGTTGTGGAAGCGGTCTTTGTTCGCCTCCCACCACGCGGGGAATTCACCGAAGCTCTCGGTCTCGGGGTCGACCGCGCCTTCGAAGGTGCCAATCGCCACTTCGTAGCTGTTGCGCGTGTCGATCACCGCCACATCGGGGGAGCGGATCAATTCGTTCCAGTCTTTGGGGTCGACGTAATGGCCCACCTTGGCGCGGGGATCGACATCGGGCTGGCCCATCGTCACGATCTCGCGCTTGATGCGCACCTTCATCTTGCCGAAGGGCGGCTTGTCGCTGGTGGCCTCTTTCCACTCCAGATCCGCGCAGCCGGGCAGGGCGCGCAGATGGGCGATCACCGCGTCGATCCCGGCGCGCGGCCCGGCGATGGTGCCGTTCACCCCTTCGGGGGCCAGCAGCAGCGTGCCCATGACAGATTGCGCCTCGCAAAGCGCCAAAAGCGCGGGTTTGAGCGCGGCGGGATCGTCGAAGCGGGTGAAGTGATATAGGGCGGCGATGGTATACATGAGCGTCAAATAAGCGCTTCGGCGGCAAAGCTCAATCCGGCGCGTGCCATTGACCTACCCCATCCGCAGCCCTACCCCTTTTGGTAAGGAGAATGCCCATGACCCATGCCCTGATCGTGATCGACGTTCAAAATGATTTCTGCCCCGGCGGCGCGCTGGAAGTGCCACAGGGCGATGAGATTCTGCGCGGCATCAACGCGCTGATGCCCGAGTTTGACGCCGTGGTCCTGACGCAGGACTGGCACCCGGCGGGGCATTCGTCTTTTGCCTCATCGCATAAGAACAACGGGCCTTACGAGGTCATCACCATGCCCTACGGCCCGCAGGTGCTTTGGCCCGATCACTGCATCCAGGGCAGCATTGGCGCGCAGTTCCACCCCGAGTTGCAAACCGACCGCGCCGATCTGATCATTCGCAAGGGCTACAACCCCGACATCGACAGCTATTCAGCGTTTTTCGAGAATGACCACCGCACGCCCACGGGGCTCGAAGGCTACCTGCGCACGCGCGGGATCGAGCGGCTGACCATGGTGGGGCTGGCGCTAGATTTCTGCGTGAACTTCTCGGCTGTGGACGCGGCGAAGCTGGGGTTCAAGGTCGATGTGCGCGAAGATCTCTGCCGCGCGATTGATCTGGACGGATCGCTTGCCAAAGCCCGCGAAGGCATGCGCGCGGCGGGGGTGACGCTGGCCTGATCCGCCGCTTTCCCCTTGCCCATCTGTCCGCCCCCTTGGCATGAAGGGGCACGCAATAAGGAACCTCCCATGGTCGACATCGCCACCCGCGTCTATAACCACAAGTGGAAGATCGACCCCATCGTGCGGTCGCTGATCGACACGGATTTCTACAAGCTCTTGATGTGCCAATCGGTGTTTCGCAACAAGCCGGACACGCAGGTCACCTTTAGCCTGATCAACCGCTCCACCCATATCCCGCTGGCCAAGCTGATCGATGAGGGGGAGTTGCGCGAGCAACTCGATCACATCCGCTCGCTCAGCCTCAGCCGGGGGGAGAGCACATGGCTGCGCGGCAATACCTTCTACGGCAAACGCCAGATGTTCCGCCCCGATTTCATGGAGTGGTTCGAAGGCATGCGCCTGCCGCCCTATCATCTGGAGCGGAAGGGCGATCAATATGAGCTGACCTTCGAGGGCAAGTGGCATGAGGTCATGCTTTGGGAGATTCCCGCGCTGGCGGTGCTGATGGAGCTGCGCAGCCGCGCCGCGCTCGACCCGATGGGCAAGTTCGAGCTTCAGGTGCTTTACGCCCGTGCCATGACCCGCGTCTGGGAAAAGATCGAAGCGCTGCGCGAGGTCGACAACCTTTCAATCGCGGATTTTGGCACCCGGCGGCGGCATTCCTACCTCTGGCAGGATTGGTGCGTGCAGGCGATGCATGAGGGGCTGGGCGATGCCTTTACCGGCACCTCCAACTGTCGCATCGCCATGATGCGCGAGCTTGAGGCGATTGGCACCAATGCCCATGAGTTGCCCATGGTCTATGCCGCTTTGGCCGAGGATGACGCCGCCCTTGCCCGCGCGCCCTATGACGTGCTGTCGGATTGGCATGATGAGCATGAGGGCAATCTGCGGATCATCCTGCCCGATACCTACGGCACCAAGGGGTTTCTCGATCACGCGCCGGATTGGTTGGCAGGCTGGACCGGCATCCGCGTCGACAGCGGCGATCCGGCCACGGCGGCGCAGACGGCCATTGACTGGTGGCGCGCCCGCGGCGAGGACCCGACGACCAAGCGGGTGATCTTCAGCGATGGGCTGGATGTGGACAAGATCAAGGAGTTGCACGCGCAGTTTGCGGGCAAGGCCAAGGTCTCTTTCGGTTGGGGGACGTTGCTGACCAATGACTTCCGCGGGCTGGTGCCGAATGATGCGCTGGCGCCCTTTAGTTTGGTCTGCAAAGCGGTCAGCGCCAATGGGCGGCCCACGGTCAAACTCTCAGATAACCCCAACAAGGCGATGGGTCCGGTGGATGAGATCGCGCGTTACAAGCGTGTTTTCGGGGTCGGAGAGCAGGCCGCGCAGCAGGTGATCGTCTGACGGTCAGCCTTCGCCAAGGGCGGCCACGGGGAACTCCGCCGTGGCAATCAACCCTTCGGGCTGCCAATCGTAGTGCAGGGTGCCACCGACCGCGCGGGTCAAGGACTGGATGATCCGCGAGCCGCTGTTGCGCGGAGACTTGATGACCTCCGGCCCGCCTGTTTCGCGCCAGACAAACCGCAGGCGGGCAGGCTCCTGAAGGATGGTGATATCGAGCGATACCCGCCCGGTATCGGAACTGAGCGAGCCGTGTTTCACCGCATTCGTCGCCAGCTCGTGCAAGGCCAGCGTCAGGGGGGAAACGAGGCGGTGCGAGATCAGCGGATTCGCCCCGGTGAGGTTGATCTGATCCTCGGTGGCCGAGGTGTAGGCCCGCATGATCGGCCCCATCAGCGTCTCGAAATCCACCTCATGCTGGTCGCTGCGGCCAATCGTGTCGAAATGCGCCGCGCCCAAGGCGGCCAGCCGCTCGATCACCTTGTCGGCAAAGGCCGCCGGGGTCGGCTCCTCACGGGCGGTCAGGCGGACCATCGCAGTCATAACGTTGACGATATTGCGCAGCCGGTGCAGCAATTCGTCATCGGCCAGTTGCCGGTGCTCCCGCTCCACCCGGCGGCGTTCGGAAACGTCGAGTTGCGAGCCGAAGAAGTAGATCAGATTGCCGTCTTCGTCATTGATCGGCCCCAGTTGCAGGGCGTTCAGGAAGCGGCTGCCATCCTTGCGGTAGTTCACGATCTCCACCGTATCGACCCGGCGCGCCAGTAGGGTTTCGCGCACCGCATCGACGCTTTCGCGCGTGGTTTCCGGACCTTGCAGGAAACGGCAGTTCTGGCCCACGATCTCATCCAAACCATAGCCGGTGAGATCGGTGAAAGCGTCATTCACATAGACGATGGGATTGTCCGGCAGGGTCGGGTCGGTGATGCACAGCGGCAGGCGGGCATAGCGCACGACCTTGCCTAGAACGTCTTCGGCCAGGGTCTGCCGAGCGGCGGAGACCGTGTTGTCGTTCATGAATTCCCGCCCCTTGATCGAAACTGGCCGTCAATGTGCCCTGCACGTGGCTTTTGGGTCAACCCGCATACCGGGGGTTGAGCCATATTTATCTACTAAATGCTGTATGCGCCATACGGTTCCGCGAGGTTCGATAAATGCGGCTTGTCAGGAAGGGCCGAAAATGCGTAATTGAAGGTGCTTGGTGTCCCGAAAAGCGCCTTTGGGTGTGGGACCGAAAAGGGAATTCAGTAAGGGGTCGCCAGACCCTGAAGCCGAAGCCGCCCCCGCGACTGTAAGCGGTAAGCCAATGCCCCTCGTGCCACTTGTCCTTTCGGACGGGGAAGGCGGGCAAAGGCCACGACCCGCGAGCCAGGAGACCTGCCAGGCAAATGAAACGCTAGATGCCGTCGGGTGTGACGGTAAGGAGATTGTAGATGACGACGATGATTAAGACCGCCGGTGCCACGCGCAGCAAACTCGTACCGGCGCTGTTTGCCGCCGTATTGGGTGTGGCTCTGATGGCGCTGACCGGCCATGTGCAGGCCGCAGCACTGCATGATGCCGCCCATGACGTGCGCCACGCGACGGGCTTTCCCTGCCACTAAGCGCCGCGTTCGGTATCACTGGGGTCCGGGCTGCCATGCCGCAGTCCGGCTGTCTGTGATTCTGGCTTTCTTTCCATGCCCGCCTCTTGCCGTTTTGCCTGCCTCCGCCCTTGACCGTGTGGGCAGGGCTTTGGCGCATCTTGAGGCTGGCTGATGGCTTGGCCCGCGTTTCGCGCGGCGCTGAGTATCATTTCGCATCTAAGGATCATTGCGATGTTTTCACGTTTTCTGACTTCCGCCCTGTTTGCCGGGGCCTCTGCAGGCCTGTTGACCGGCCTGCTGCAACTCTATTTCGTGCAGCCCGTGCTGCTTCACGCCGAGCTTTATGAGACCGGCGCGCTGGTGCATTTCGGGGCCGACCCCGTCAGCGCGCATCCCGATTTGCCCGGTTTCGATGCCGTCCGCGATGGGTTGAGCCTGATCTTCACCATGCTGACCTATACTGCCTATGCGCTGATCCTTCTGGCCGCGATGAGCCTTGGCGAAGAGCGCGGTGCGGTGATTGATGGCCGCTGGGGCATCCTTTGGGGTGTCGCCGGTTTCGTGGCCTTCCACCTCGCGCCGGGGTTCAGCCTTGCGCCCGAAGTGCCCGGCGTCGCCGCCGCAGACATCACTGCGCGGCAGATCTGGTGGTTCGCCACCGCCGGGGCGGCGCTGGTGGCGCTTTGGCTGCTGGCCTTTGGCAAGGGTTGGGGCGCGTGGATCGGGGCGGCGGTTCTGCTGATGGCCCCGCATGTCATCGGCGCTCCCGAGCCCGAGAGCTTCAGCGGCCCGGTGCCGACCGAGATCGGCGCGCTTTTCGCCGCGCGTGCGCTTGGCATCGGCTTGGCCGCATGGGTGTTGCTGGGCAGTTTCGCCGGGTTCTTTTGGCAACGTGAAGGCGCGCAGAGCGCCTGAGGGAGGTCGAAATGGACAGATCACTGGCGCTTTTCGCCATTGGATTGGTCTTTGGCGGTGGCATCGGTTTTGCCATCGCCGCAAGCAACGGTGTGACCTTCGACGGCCATGACCACGGCGACCCTGCCGCCCATGGCGGCGGCGGGCATACGGCCATGGATCACGGTGGCGCGGATCACGCGCGGATGCACGGCCAGCCCATCGCGCTGGCCGCCGAAGAGGCCCCCAGCCTTGCAATCCGCGTGACCCCCGACCCGATGTCAGGCCACAACCTTTTTGTTGAGACCGAAGGCTTCGCCTTTGCCCCGCAGAATGCCAGCGGCGAAAATCAACCGGGCGAGGGCCATGCCCATGTCTATGTCAACGGTGCCAAGATCGGGCGGCTTTACGGCCCATGGCTGCATCTGGCCGATCTGCCCAAGGGCGAGGTCACGGTAGAGGTCACGCTTAATGCCAATGACCACCGCCCCTTGGCGGTGAACGGTGCGCCGATTACGGCCCGCGAGGTGCTGACGGTTGAATAATCGCACCGCCTCCCCTTTTCATGGCGGGCCGGAGCGCATACCCGGCACGCATAACCCGATGGGACAAGATCAATGAGCGCAACCCTACATGTCTGCATGACCTGCCGCGCCGGTGAGGTGCTGGAGGAAGACGCCCCGCGCCCCGGCGCGCAGCTTCATGCCGCCCTCGACGCCGCAGGCGCGCCAGAGGGCGTGACCATCGTGCCAGTGCAATGTCTTTCCGCCTGTTCGCAAGGGGCCGCCGTGGCGCTGTCTGCGCCGGGCAAATGGTCCTATGTCTATGGCCGCTTGACCAAGGAAGACGCCGCCGACATCCTTGCCGGAGCCGCCGCCTATGCCGCCACCCAAGACGGGCTGGTGCCATGGCGCGAACGCCCGGTCATCTTTCGCAAGCAAAGCCTTGCGCGTATCCCCCCTTTGACCCTGCCGCAGGAGCCTACCGCATGAGCGATCTCGCCAAAATTCCCGTTACCGTCATCACCGGCTTTCTCGGCGCGGGCAAGACCACGTTGATCCGCCACCTGATGACCAATGCAGGCGGGCGTCGCCTTGCCGTTCTGGTCAATGAATTCGGCACCGTGGGGGTGGATGGGGACATCCTGAAATCCTGCGCCATCGACGACTGCCCGGCGGAGAATATCGTCGAGCTGGCCAATGGCTGCATCTGTTGCACCGTGGCGGATGACTTCATTCCCACCATCGAAGCGTTGATGGCCCTGCCCACGCGCCCCGATCACATCCTGATTGAAACCTCTGGGCTGGCCCTGCCAAAACCGCTCTTGAAAGCCTTCGACTGGCCCGCGATCCGGTCCAAGATCACCGTCGACGGCGTCATCGCGCTGGCCGATGCCGAGGCCGTGGCGGCGGGCACTTTCGCCGCCGATGTCGCCGCCGTGGACGCGCAGCGTCTGGCCGACGACAGCCTCGACCACGAAACGCCGCTCTCCGAAGTGTTCGAAGATCAGATTTCCTGCGCCGATATCGTGCTGATGTCCAAAGCCGATCTCGCCGGTCCCGATGGCCTCGCCAAAGCCCGCAAGGTGATCGAAGAGGAAAGCCCGCGTGAAATTCCGATCCTTGAGATGACCGAAGGGGTGATCGACCCCAAGGTGGTGCTCGGCCTCAACGCCGCCGCCGAAGACGACCTCGCCGCGCGCCCCTCGCATCATGACGGTCATGACGATCACGAGCATGACGATTTCGAAACCGTGGTGATCCCGATGCCGGAAGTATCGGATGTCGATGCGCTGGTGGCCTCGATCGAACGGCTCGCGCGTGAGCAGAACATCCTGCGCGTGAAGGGCTATGTCGCGGTCGAGGGCAAGCCGATGCGCCTGTTGGTGCAGGCCGTGGGCGCGCGGGTGCGTCAGCAGTTCGACCGTCCTTGGGGCAGCGACACGCGCGCCGGGCATCTGGTGGTGATCGCCGAGCATGACGACATCGACCTCGCCAAAATCCGCGAGACTTTGGGAGCCTGATCGCCCATGCATGTCGTCTTTCGCGAAAGCCACGGGTTGGAGGATACCGACACCCCCTATGATCCGGGGCAAACCCCCGCCGATCTGGTGGTGCTGTCGTTTTCGGACAGTGACCTCGGCGCTTTCGCGGCAGGCTGGCATCGCGGCGGCGGCAAGGAGGGCAAGCTGCCCTCGCTGCGGCTGTGCAACCTGGTGGCGCTGCGGCACCCTGCGTCGGTCGACAACTACATCGAACAGACGCTGACCGGGGCCAAGGGCATTCTGATCCGCCTCATTGGGGGGGAGAATTACTGGCCCTACGGCATCTTGCAGGTCCAAGACTTCGCCCGCCGCCATGACATCGCGCTGGCCATCTTGCCCGCCGATGGGCGCGAGGATCCGGGGCTCGACGCGCATTCGACTTTGCCGGTTTCCACGCTGCGCCGTCTTGCGCATCTTTGTGATGCGGGCGGGCCGGTGGCGGCGCAGGCCGCGCTGGCGCAGATGGCGCTGGCGGCGGGCTTTTACGCCGGGCCGGTCATGGGCACGAAAACGGTGCCCGATTGCGGCTATTACGACCCCGATCAAGGGGTGCTCCCCCTCGCCGACGCGGCGGGGGAGACTGTCGCGGTTACCTTTTACCGCAGCTATCTTCTGGCCGCCGATACCGCGCCTGTCGATGCGCTGATCCGGGCGTTGCGGGCGGCGGGGCTGAACGCGATCGGGCTTTTCGTGCCCTCGCTCAAATCCGATCCCGCGCGGGGCTTTCTGGACGATGCCTTGGCGGCGATGAAACCCGTGGCCATCGTCAACGCCACCGCCTTTTCGGGGCGCGGGGATGATGGCAGCTCCCCGCTCGACGCGCCGGGCTGCCCGGTGTTTCAGGTGGCCCTCTCCACCGCGCGGCGGCGCGATTGGGACGAGAGCGAGCGCGGCCTTTCCCCCGCCGATCTGGCGATGCATGTGGTCTTGCCCGAGGTCGATGGCCGCATCTTCGGTGGCGTCGTCAGTTTCAAGAGCCCCGGAAAGCGCGACCCCGATCTGCAATACTCCCGCTTTGCCCACCGCGCCGAAGAGGCGCGGATCGAGGCTGTCGTCGCCCGTGTGCTGGGCTGGCATCGGCTGGCGCAGACCCCGGCGGCCACACGCAAGCTGGCACTGGTGCTCTCGACCTATCCGGGGCGGGACGATCAGCTGGCCCATGCGGTCGGCCTTGATGCGCTGGCCAGCGTCGAAGACATGTTGATGCGGCTGGCGGGCGAGGGCTATAGCGTCACGCCGCAGATCGGCTTTGGCCGCAGCCTGACCGAGCAGCGCATCACTTGGCCGTTGGCTGACTACCGTGCCGCTCTGGCCAGCCTGTCGCAGGCGCTGCGCGATGACCTCGCGCAGGCATGGGGGCAGGCTGAGGATGACCCGCTGGCTCAGGACGGCGCCTTTCACTTCGCGGCCCAAACCTGCGGCAACGCGCTGGTCGCGCTGCAACCCGAACGCGGCGATCTGACGGACCGCGAAGAGAGCTATCACGACCTCGCCCGCACCCCGCGGCATTCCTATGTGGCGTTTTACCTCTGGCTGCGCGCTCAGGGGCATCACGCGCTGGTGCACATCGGCGCGCATGGCACGCTGGAATGGCTGCCGGGCAAGGCCGTGGCTCTGTCGGACGACTGTTGGCCCGAGGCGCTGACCGGTGATCTACCGGTGATCTATCCGTTTATCGTCAACGATCCCGGCGAAGCGGCACAGGCCAAGCGGCGCATCGGAGCGGTGACGCTCGGCCATCTGCCGCCCCCGCTGAAAGACAGTGAAACACCCGATGGGCTGTTGCGGCTGGAACGGCTGCTGGACGAATATTCCACCGCCGACGGGCTCGACCCCGCGCGCCGCGACCGGCTGGTCGACACGATCCGCGCCGAGGCGCAGGCGGCGGGGGTGGAAGATGATCTTGGCCTCGACGCCGCCAGTTCCTCGGCCGAGGCGCTGACCCGGATCGACGCCTTTGTTTGCGACATCAAGGAAAGCCAATACGGCGATGGTCTGCACGTCTTTGGCGCGGGGGCGGGCGAATGGGACGGGCTGCTGACCGCGCTGGCGGGACGGCGCGTCACCTCCGGGCCTTCCGGCTCGCCCTATCGCGGGCGGTCTGATGTGCTGCCGACGGGGCGCAACCTCTATGCCGTCGATCCGCGCGGGGTGCCCAGCCGGGCCGCCCATGCGCAGGGGGTGAAACTGGCCGAGGAACTGCTCAGGCGGCATCTGCAAGACAATGGCGACTGGCCGCGCGGGCTGGTGATCGACCTTTGGGGCTCGGCCACCATGCGCACGGCGGGCGAAGAGGTCGCCATGGCGATGCATCTCGCCGGGATCGCGCCGAAATGGGATGAGGGCAGTGAGCGGGTTTCGGGCTTTGAGGTGATCCCGCTGACCCTGCTGGACCGTCCGCGCATCGACGTGACCCTGCGCATCTCGGGCCTGTTCCGCGATGTCTTTCCCGGCCTCGCGCAGCTTTTCGAAGCGGGGGCGGCGGCATTGGCCGAACGCGAAGAAGCGCCGGATATGAACCCCTATCTCACCCGCACCCCCCGTGTCTTTGGCCCCAAGCCGGGCCTTTACGGCGTGAATATGGAAGCGGCCTTGCAAGACTATTCCGACGCCGGTCGCGCCGCGGCGGGCGAGGCGTGGCTCGCGGGGTCGGAATGGGCGATCAACGCCCAAGGCGAGGCGCATCAGGACCGCGCCGCGCTGGAGGCGCAGTTGCAGCGCGCCGATGGGTTTGCTCATGTGCAGGACTTGGCCGAAAGCGATATCCTGCTCGCCTCGGACTATGCCAGCCACGAAGGCGGCTTTGCCGCCGCGATGGCGCATCTGGGTGCGCAGAAACCGGCGATGTACCACCTCGACCACACCCGCGCAGGCAGCCCGCGCGCGCGCTCTATGCCCGAAGAAATCGCCCGCGTCGTCCGCGCCCGTGCGGCCAATCCCGGCTGGGCCAGCGGCATGATGCGCCATGGTTTCCGCGGCGCGGCAGAGGTGGCAGCGACACTCGACAACCTTGCTGCCTTTGCGCATCTGACGCGCGAGGTGCCTGCGCATCTCTTCGACCTTTATTTCGATGCCACGCTCGGGCGCGATGATCTCGTTGCCTTTATGGAGGCCGAGAACCCCGCGGCCTTGCAAGCCATGCGCGACCGTTTTGCGGCGCTGCGCGAGTCCGGCCTCTGGCTGACCCGCCGCAACTCGATCTCGGCCACGTTGGACGGGGTGACGTGAGCGCGGCCCCGGCGATCAAGGGCTGGTGCCCCGGTGCGTTGCGCCCGATGCTCTCGGGCGATGGGCTGGTGGTGCGTCTGCGGGTGCCGCAGGGGCGCTTGACCCCGGCCCAAGCCCGCGGCGTGGCAGGGCTGGCCGCGCGCTATGGCAATGGCATGCTCGACCTGTCGAACCGGGGCAATCTGCAACTGCGCGGCGTCGATCCCGCGCGGCACGAAGGTCTGATCGACGCGCTGCGCGCGCTGGCGCTGATCGACGTGGATGAGCGGACGGAGCGGCGGCGCAACATCATGGTCAGCCCCTTTTGGCAGGCGGGCGATGATACGGATTTCCTTTGCCAAGCCCTCTCTGCCGCCGCGCAGGCCCATGCGCTGCCGGATGTCTCCGCCAAATTCGGTTATGCGGTGGACGCGGGGCCGCAGCCGGTGTTGCAGGCCGATCCCGCCGACATCCGGTTCGAGCGGTCGGCGGAGGGGCAACTGCTACTCTGCATCGAAGGGGCGCCGCGGGGCAAACCCGTAACCCGCGCGACTGCGGTGGCCGAGGCCATCGCGCTGGCCGAATGGGTGCGCGCGCAGGGGGTGACCCGTGCCGCGCGCGCCATGGCCACGGGGGCACCGCTTCCCGCAGGTTTTGATTGCCCACGGCAGATAGGGCAGGGCGCACCTGCCCCCGGCCTCTACCCAGCCGGGGCGCTTGTCGCCTGTGCTTTCGGGCAGATGGAGGCCGAGACGCTTGCGGCGCTCGCCGAGCTTGGCCCGCTCCGCCTGACCCCGTGGCGGCGGCTGCTGATCGAAGGTGCCCCGCGGTTGCCTGATCTGTCCGGTCTCATCACCGCCGCCGATGACCCGCTGTTGCGCGTCGTTGCCTGTATCGGCGCGCCGGGCTGTGCACAGGGCCGGGGTGAGACGCGCGGGCTGGCCCGGCGCCTTGCCGCCGTGGTGCCGAAGGGGCAACGCCTGCATGTCTCCGGCTGCGCCAAGGGCTGCGCCGCGCCGCGCGCTACCGACCTCACCCTGACCGCCACCGCGCCAGAGCGCTATGACCTCATCCACGATGGCCGCGCCGATGCCATCCCTGATCTGCGCGGGCTGACCCCCGCCGACATCGCCTCTCACCTTAGAAAGTCCGCCGATGCCCCATAGCTATATCACCGACGGTGCCGAGATTTACCGCCAGTCCTTTGCCACCATCCGCGCCGAAGCGGCGCTGGCGCGGTTCACCCCCGAGGAAGAGATCGTCGCCGTGCGCATGATCCACGCCGCGGGCATGGTGGGACTGGAGGAACACATCCGCTTTTCCGAAGGCATGGCCGTGGCCGCGCGGGCGGCGCTGGAAGACGGTGCGCCGATCCTCTGCGACGCCTATATGGTCAGCGAAGGCATCACCCGCAAACGGCTGCCGCGCGAGAATGAGGTGATCTGCACCCTGCGCGACCCCTCGGTGCCGGATTTGGCCGCGAAGATGAGCAACACACGCTCTGCCGCCGCGCTGGAACTGTGGCGGCCCCATCTGCAAGGTGCTGTGGTGGCCATCGGCAATGCGCCCACGGCGCTGTTTCACCTGCTCAACATGCTCGAAGACCCCGATTGCCCGCGCCCGGCGGCGATCATCGGCTGTCCGGTGGGCTTCATCGGCGCGGCGGAATCGAAAGAAGCCTTGATGCAAGATTTGCCCGTGCCTTCGATGATTGTGCAGGGGCGTTTGGGCGGCTCGGCGATCACCGTGGCGGCGGTGAACGCGCTGGCAAGCAGGGTGGAATGACGATGGGCAAGGTAATCTGCGCGGGCCTTGGCCCCGGCGACCCCGAGCTGATGAGCGTGAAATCCGACCGTGCCATTCGCGGCGCGCGGCATCTGGCCTATTTTCGCAAGAAAGGCCGCGCGGGCCAAGCACGCCGGATCGTTGAGGGGATGCTGCGCGACGACGTCATCGAATATGCGATGGAATATCCCGTCACCACCGAGTTGCGCTTTGATTCGCCCGAGTATCGCGCCCAGATGGTCGCATTTTACGAGGAATGGGCCGACCGGCTAGAAGCCTTGGCGCAGGATCACGAGGTCGTCGTGCTCTGCGAAGGTGATCCTTTCTTCTACGGCTCTTTCATGCATCTGCACACCCGGCTTCAGGGCCGCGCCGAGGTTGAGGTGCTGCCCGCGATCCCCGGCATGGTGGGCTGCTGGAACGCGCTGGATACCCCCTTCACTTGGGGCGATGACGTGGTGACCGTGCTGATGGGCACGCTGCCCGAGGCCGAGTTGACCGACCACATGAAACGCGCCGATGCGCTGGTGGTGATGAAGACGGGCCGCAACCTGCCCAGCGTGCGCCGCGCGCTGGCGGCGGCGGGCAAGTTGGAGGACGCTTGGCTGGTCGAACGCGGCACCATGCCCGACCAGCGGGTGGCGAGGCTTTCTGACGTGGCGGATGACGACTGCCCCTATTTCGCGATCGTCTTGGTCCATGGTCAAGGCCGCAGACCGGAGGCGGAGACATGAGCGGCATCCTTCATATCGCGGGCCTCGGCCCCGGCGACGATGCGCTTGTCACGCCCGAGGTGACCGAGGCCTTGGCGCAGGCCACTGACGTTATCGGCTATATCCCTTACGTCGCCCGCGTTGCCCCGCGCGACGGGCTGACCCTGCACCCCAGCGACAACCGGGTGGAGTTGGACCGGGCGACCCATGCGCTGCAACTGGCGCAGGCGGGCGCGCGGGTGGTGGTGGTGTCTTCGGGCGATCCGGGTGTCTTTGCCATGGCCTCAGCCGTGTTCGAGGCGGTGGAGCGGGATCCGGCGTTTGAAAGCGTCGACATCCGCGTGCTGCCCGGCATCACGGCGATGCTGGCGGCGGCGGCGCGGCTTGGGGCGCCCTTGGGCCATGATTTCTGCGCGATCAACCTCAGCGACAACCTTAAGCCCTGGGCGATGGTGGAGCACCGTTTGCGGATGGCCGCGCGGGCGGATTTCGCCATGGCCTTCTACAACCCCCGCAGCAAATCCCGCCTGCACCAATTCGCCGAGGCGTTGGACATCCTGCGCGCCGAATGCGGGCCGGACCGGCTGATCACCTTCGCCCGCGCCGTGACCACATCCGAAGAGGCGTTCAACACCGTCACATTGGGCGAGGCGACGCCCGAGATGGCAGATATGCGCACCGTGGTGATCGTCGGCAATTCCGCGACGCGGCGGGTCGGGCGCTATGTCTATACGCCGCGCAGCGCGGTATGATGTAGCCAATGCATCACCTCGGTCACATCATTGGCGGCCACCTCGCCCGGCAGTTTCGGCCGCTCGGCCAAGATCACCGGCAGGCCAAGGCTGCGGGCTGCATCCAGCTTGGCCCGCGCGCCGGAGCCTCCGGCGTTCTTGGCGACCACATGGGTGATCGCATGGGTCTGCATCAGCGCGGTATCGCCCGCCACGTCGAAGGGCCCGCGCGCCAACACGACCGTCGCCCGCGGCAGCGGCAGCGGGCCGCGTGGCGGATCGACGAGGCGCAGGAGGTAGCGGTGCTGCGGTTTCGCGGCGAAAAGCGCCAGTTGCTGCTTGCCGATGGCCAGAAACACCCGCGCCGGGCTGTCGGGCAGGGCGGCGGGCAGCGCGGTGAGGTCGGGCACGAAGGTCCAGTTGTCCCCCTCCTGCGGCTCCCACGCGGGGCGCTCGAACCGCACCAGCGGCAGGTCCTGCCGGGCGCAGGCGACAAAGGCATTGTTGCTCATCCCCGCGGCGAAGGGATGGGTGGCGTCGACGACATGGGTGATCGCTTCGGCTTCGAGATAGGCCACCAGCCCCGCCACGCCCCCGAAGCCGCCGACGCGGGTGGGCAGGGGCTGGGCCACGGGGCTGTCGGTGCGTCCGGCATAGGAAAACACCGCGTCGATTCCAGCTTTGGCCAAGGCGCGGGCCAAGGCGCTGGCTTCGGTGGTGCCACCCAAAAGAAGGACGCGCATGATGGGTGATCCTTGGCTCAGCATCATCGGAATGCCCGACGATAGCGCGGATGCCTTGCCCGCGGCAAGCCGCGCGGCGCTGGCAGAGGCCGAGGTGATCTTTGGCGGGCCGCGTCATCTGGAGCGGGCAGGCGCAGGCGCGCGCGGGCGGGCTTGGCCGGTGCCTTTCTCGGTCGAGCCGGTGTTGGCCGAGCGCGGCAAGCGCGTGGTGATGCTGGTGTCGGGCGATCCCTTCTGGTTCGGCGCGGGCGGCAGCATCGTCGGCGCGTTGCAGCCCGACGAATGGCACAGCCTGCCCGCGCCCTCGACCTTCTCGCTGGTGGCCAATGCGCTTGGCTGGCGGTTGGAGGAGGTCACCTGCCATGGGCTTCACGCCGCACCGCTGGCGCAGTTGCGCGGTGCCCTGCGTCCCAAGGGGCGGATGATCTGTCTGCTGCGCGATGGGGAGGCCCCGGCGACGCTGGCGGAGTTTCTTTGCACACAGGGCGCAGGCGCGGCCACGCTGTATGTGGCCGAACGGCTGGGCGGCCCCGATGCGCGGGTGCGGGCGGTGCGGGCGGATGGCTTTGATCTGACGGATGTGCAAGCGCCGGTGGCGGTCGGGGTGGAATTGCCCAAGGGCATCGGCCTGCCGCGCACCCCCGGCCTGTCGGATGACCATTTTGCCAGCGACGGCCAAATCACCAAGGCGCCGGTGCGGGCGCTGACGCTGTCGGCCCTCGCCCCCCGGCCCGGCGAGTTGCTGTGGGACATCGGCGCGGGCAGCGGCTCGGTCTCGGTCGAGTTCTGTCTCGCCGGTGGGCGCGCCATCGCCTTTGAGCAACACGCGGCGCGGATCGAGAATATCACCCGTAACATCGCAGATTTCGGCCTGAACGCGCGTATGCAAACAATTCATGGCCGCGCGCCGGAGGGCTGGGCGGGGCACCCTCTGCCTGACGTGGTCTTTGTCGGCGGCGGCGGGAACGCGGCGCTTTACGATGCCCTCCTGCCTGCGCTACCAGCGGGCACGCGGCTGGTCGCCAACGGTGTGACGCTGGAAACCGAAGCGCTTTTGGCGCAGTTGCAAGCGGAGCATGGCGGTAACCTGTTGCGGATCGAACTGGCGCAGGCCGCACCTTTGGGCCGGATGCGCGGCTGGCAGCCGCTGCGGCCCGTGGTACAATGGAGCGTGACACTATGAGGATGGCCGGGATCGGATTTCGGGGCGCGGCAAGCGTGGCGTCATTGCGCGACGCGCTGGAGCGGGCCAACCCCGATGGCACCAAGATCGACGCGTTGGTGACCGAAGCCGCCAAGGCCCGCGCCACCGTCTTCCGCGAGTTCGCGCAAGAGTTGGGCGTGCCGGGGCTGGGCATCACCACCGAAGACTTGGCCCGCATGATAACCCCCACGCAATCGGCCCGGATCGAAGACCGTTTCGGCACCGGCTCCCTGTCCGAGGCCGCCGCATTGGCCGCCGCCGGGCCGGGGGCGGTATTGGTTGCCGAACGCGTCGTTTCGGGCGATGCCATGGCCACCGCGGCGATTGCCGAGAGGAAAGGATAGATACCGTGACTGTACATTTCATCGGGGCCGGGCCGGGGGCGGCGGATCTCATCACCCTGCGCGGACGCGACCTGATCGCGGCCTGCCCGGTCTGCCTCTATGCCGGGTCGCTGGTGCCCGAGGCGTTGCTGAGCCACTGCCCCGAAGGGGCGCGGATCGTCAACACCGCGCGGCTGTCGTTGGATGACATCATGGAGGAAATCGCCGCCGCCGATGCCGCAGGCCATGACGTGGCGCGGCTGCATTCGGGCGACCTGTCGGTCTGGTCGGCGATGGGCGAACAGCTGCGCCGCTTGCGCGAGATGGGCATCGCCTATGACGTGACGCCCGGGGTGCCATCCTTTGCCGCCGCCGCCGCGGAACTGGGGGCCGAGTTGACCCTGCCGGGCGTGGCGCAATCGGTGATCCTGACCCGCACCTCGGGCCGCGCCACGGCGATGCCCGAAGGCGAGACGCTGGCCAATTTCGCCCGCACCGGGGCGACGCTGGCCATCCACCTGTCGGTGCATGTGCTTGATAAAGTCGTCGAAGAACTGACCCCGCATTACGGTGCCGATTGCCCCGTCGCCGTGGTCTGGCGTGCAAGCTGGCCCGATCAGCGCATCGTCAAGGCAACGCTTGCGACCCTGCGCACCGAGGTGGGCGAAGAGATGGCCCGCACCGCGTTGATCCTCGTAGGCCATGCCATTGGCGCCGAAGATTTCGGTGAAAGCCGCCTGTACGCCGCCGACTATGACCGCCGTTTCCGCCCCGTCGGGGCCGAGCCGCGCTTTCCGGAGACTTCCTCATGATCCCGCCCGGCCTGCTGATCTCCGCCCCGGCCTCCGGCACCGGCAAGACAACCCTCATGCTGGGGCTGTTGGCCGCGCTGCGCGCCGAAGGTGTCGCGGTGCAGCCGTTCAAAAGCGGCCCTGATTACATCGACCCTGCCTTTCACACGGCGGCCTCGGGCCGGGCGTCTTTCAACCTCGACAGTTGGTCGATGGACCGCGCGCGGATCGAAGGGCTGGTCGGCAATGCCGATGGGGCCGAGTTGATCCTCGGCGAAGGGTCGATGGGGCTGTTTGACGGGGTGGCCAAACCGGGGGCCTGCGGCAATGGCGCCAGCGCCGATGTCGCGGCGCTGATGGGCTGGCCGGTGGTGCTGGTGCTCGACGTATCGGGGGCGGCGCAATCGGTGGCGGCCACGGCGCTCGGCTTTCGCGAGATGCGGCCCGATGTGGAACTGGCGGGCGTGGTGTTGAACCGCGTCGCCTCCCCCCGGCATGAGACGCTGGTGCGCGCGGGGATGGAGGCTGTCGGGATCAAAGTCTTCGGCGCGCTGCCGCGCCGGGTGGAGATCGAAATGCCCGAGCGTCACCTCGGGCTGGTGCAGGCCGGAGAGCAGGAAAACCTGCCCGATCTGTTGGGGCAGGCGGCGGCATTCGTCGCGGCCCATGTCGATGTCCCCGCCCTGCGGGCCGCCGCGCGGGGCACGTTGCAGAACCCACCCGCACCGGCGCAGATCACCCCGCCCGGACAGCACATTGCGCTGGCGCAGGACAACGCGTTTGCCTTTGTCTATCCGCACCTTTTAGCCGGATGGCGCGCAGCAGGGGCCGAGATTTTGCCCTTCTCCCCGCTGGCGGATGAAGCCCCCGATGACAGCGCCGATTGCTGCTGGCTGCCCGGCGGCTATCCTGAGCTTCATGCGGGCAAACTCGCCGCCGCCGCGCATTTCCGCAAAGGATTGCGCGCCTTTGCCGAGACCCGCCCCGTGCACGGCGAATGCGGGGGCTATATGGCGATGGGCGCGGGCCTCATCGACAAAGAGGGCGCCCGGCACGAGATGGCGGGGCTTTTGGGGCTGGAGACCTCTTTCGCCAAACGCAAGATGCATCTGGGCTACCGTCAAGCCGATCTCAACGCGCCGATCCCCGGCCATTCCGCACGGGCCGAATTGCGCGGGCATGAGTTCCACTATGCCACGATCCTTGCAGAGCCGGATGCTCCGCTGGCCCGGATCACCGATGCCAATGATCTTGAAGTGCCCGAGACCGGCTCGGTCCGCGATTTCGCGGGGGGCGGGCGTGCCACGGGCACCTTCTTTCACATGATCGCGGCGCTGTGATGGGGGGCTTTGTTTCCTTCGTCTCCTCCGGCCCCGGCGACCCGGAGCTCTTGACCGTCAAGGCCGTGGCGCGGTTGCAGGCGGCGGATGTGGTGCTCTTCGATGACCTCAGCGCAGGCCCGATTTTAGAGCACGCGCGGCCCGATGCGGACCTGATCGGGGTCGGCAAACGGGCCGGGCGCGCCTCGCCCAAGCAAGACCATGTAAGCCGGGTTCTGGTCGATCATGCGGAAGCCGGGCTGAAGGTCGTGCGGTTGAAATCCGGTGACAGCGGCATGTTCGGACGGCTGGAGGAAGAGATCATCGCCCTGCGCGCGGCGGATATCCCTTTCGAGATCGTGCCGGGTGTGACCGCCGCCTCTGCCGCCGCCGCCACCGCGGGCATCCCGCTGACCCGCCGCATGACGGCGCGGCGGGTGCAATTCATCACCGGCGCGGATGTGACCGGCGAATTGCCGCGCGACGTGAACATGGCCGCCTTGGCCGATCCGATGGCGACCACCGTGGTCTATATGGGCAAACGCACCTTTGCGGGCCTTGCCGCACGATTGGTCGAACACGGGCTCCCCGGCAGCACGCCCGCGCTGCTGGCCGAGGCGGTCTCGACCCCGGCGGAGAAGGTGCAGCGCTTCACGATCGAAACGTTGGCACGCCATCTGGAAAGCACCAGCAGCACCACGCCCGCGCTGATCTTTTACGGACCATTGGCCGAGTTCGAGACGTGAAGGCGTTTGTCTGCACCTCCTGCACCGCCGATGGCGGCTTTCTGGATGTGGTCCGCGCGGGTCTGTCCGAGGTGGAGGTCGGAGGCATCGACTGTATGTCAGGCTGCACGCGGGCGCAGACCATCGCCTTTCGCGCGCCGGGCAAGGTGGCCTATCTGTTTGGAGAGATCACCGAGGCGGATATGGATGACCTGCGCCGTTTCGTGATGCTCTACCGCGCGTCGCCGGATGGCAAATTTCCTGATGCGCGGGTGCTCGGCGGGCTGCGGTTGAAAGCGATTGCGAGGATACCGGGATGAGCGCGCTTGAACTCACTTTGATCGGCATCGGCACCGGCAACCCTGAGCATCTGACCCTGCAAGCGATCCGGGCGATGAACGCGCAAGACCTGATCTTGATCCCGCAAAAGGGCGCGGGCAAGGATGATCTGGCGGGGCTGCGGCGGAGCATCTGCGACGAGGTGTTGACCAATGAGGCGGTGCAGGTCGTCGGCTTCGATCTGCCCGTGCGCGACCCGGCGATCGAGGATTACCGCGCCCGTGTCGACCACTGGCATGATGCGATTGCCGAGGCATGGCGCGGGGCGATGGCCCAGCATCCGACCGCCCGGCGGGTGGCGCTGCTGGTCTGGGGCGACCCGTCGCTTTATGACAGCACCCTGCGCATCGCCGCGCGGCTGGAACCTGCGCCCCGCATCACCGTGATCCCCGGCATCACCTCATTGCAAGGGCTGACGGCGGCTCATGCGATACCGCTGAATGAAATCGGCGCGCCCTTCATGGTGACCACCGGGCGGCAGTTGCGCGATCACGGCTGGCCGGAAGGGGTCGATACGCTGGTGATCATGCTTGATGGCGATTGCGCCTTTCAGACCTTGCCGCCTGCGGGGGTGACGATCTGGTGGGGCGCCTACGTTGGCATGGCCGAAGAGATCATCCGCCATGGCCCGTTGGCCGAGGTGGCCGAAGACATCATTGCCACCCGTGCCGCCGCCCGCGCGGCGCATGGTTGGATCATGGACATCTACCTTCTGCGGCGCGGCTGATCCTTAACCGTCGGGATCGACCTTGCCGCGCATCGCCTTGACCTCGCCGCGCACCTTTTTGGCCTTGAGACGGCGCTTTTTCGACCCCAGCGTCGGGCGGGTGGCGATGCGGCGTTTCGGCGGGGTGAGGGCGCGGCGGATCAACTCGGCCAGACGCTCGCGCACCAACTCGCGGTTGCGGGCCTGACTGCGGGTCTCGTCACATTGCAGCACCAATGCGCCTTCGGTCGTCCAGCGCCGC
Organism: Sulfitobacter sp. 1A13421; assembly: GCF_043557285.1. Classification (NCBI taxonomy): domain Bacteria; kingdom Pseudomonadati; phylum Pseudomonadota; class Alphaproteobacteria; order Rhodobacterales; family Roseobacteraceae; genus Sulfitobacter; species Sulfitobacter sp. 1A13421. Next base: position 207,196 of record NZ_JBIFFQ010000003.1, on the reverse strand, counting down.
CCGGCCAGACGGCGCAGGCGATTTTTCACCGGTTGCGGCAGGGAGGGCGAGGTGGCGGCCTCGAACCGCAATTCCACCGCCGAGGAGACCTTGTTCACATTCTGCCCGCCGGGGCCGGAGGCACGCATGAAGCTTTCCGTCAGCTCCCAATCCTGAATGGCGATGTCATCGTTGATGTGCAGCATGGGCTCTCCTTGCCCCGCAACATGCCAGCCCGCGTCCTGAGGGTGAAGGGGGAATGCGAAATGGGCCGCCCCTTGCGGAGCGGCCCAATCGAATGGTTTCAGGAGGGGGATCGGTTAGACCGACGTCCACCAGGTGGTTGCATTGCCAGGGGCTGCCCTAGCAGGAAACCCCGCTGGCTGTTCCAACACCTCGCTCCAATACCTTTCTTGACACTGGATCACCTCCTTTACATTTGTTGAACTCACCCTGAGCGTTGCACAGGTTTTGAAATTCGCAAAGCGTTTTTTTTAAGGGGCGCGGCGGCAGGGGGTGGCCCCCTGCGCCGGTATCACGCGCGGGCGGTCAGCCGTGCGGTCAGCAGCCGGAAGGGGATCAGCGCGATCAGCGCGATGGCCAGTTTGACCGACCAATCCGCCACGGCGAGCGAGACCCAAAGCGGCGCGAGCGGGCCCGTGCCCAAAAGCGGCAGCGTCTCGGCGGCCCAAGCCACATCGGTGGCGGGGTGGATGAACGACAGGCTGGCCGAAAAGGCGATGGAGAAAAACAGCGCCGTGTCGATCGCGCTGCTGATCAAGGTGCTGACCAAGGGCGCGCGCCACCATGCGCCATCGCGGAAACGGTTAAAGATCGTCACGTCCAACAGCTGCGCGACGAGGAAGGCGGTGCCCGAAGCCACGGCGATGCGGATCGTCACCAGCGGGCCGAACTCGCCCATGATCTGCGACCCAATGAGCGAGCAGATCAGGCCCACGACAAAGCCCACCAACACGACCCGGCGCGCGGCAGAGGCGCCGTAGAGACGGTTCATCACATCGGTGACGAGGAAGGCGAGCGGATAGGTGAAAGCCCCCCATGTCAGCCATTGGCCAAAGAGAAACTGAACAAGGATATTCGAGGCCACGACGATGGCGGCCATGGCAAGAATGCCGGGAAGATAGGTGCGTGTCATATGTGAACCGTTTTGTGCAAGGGTGCGGCGACTTGGCCTGCGGGGATCGCAGACGGGATGGCTTTAGTCGCCGGAACCCGGTTTGGCAAGGATCAGCTCGACCACCTCATTGCGCTGCATGACGAAGAAGTTGTCGTCCGACAGCAGGGTCAGCCGGGTTTGCCCCGCCGCATCCTGCCAAGTGCTGAGCGCTTCGAGGTTGTCATATTGACCGGGGCCGGAGGTCAGCAGTGTCTCTTCGCCAAGCCCGGGCGCGGTGAGGTCGAAGCTGCGGATGCGGCTGCGAAACCCCAGCGGCGTGATCGTCCGCTCCAGCAGATAGAGCGTACCGTCTTGGGCAAAATCGGCATCCACTGGCAGGAACGGCCCCCGGCGCGGGATCTCTGCGGTGATCGTCCAACTGCTGCCGTCAAAGGCATAGAGCGGGAAATCACCCGAGGCCGGGCCGCCGCCTTCGGGGGTCGCAAAGAGCCGCCCATCGGGGTGGGCGGCCAAAGTCTCCATCCCCGCGTTTGGCTCGAACTTGGCGAAGTCGTCGTGTCTGGGCAGCGGGGTGGTGACGCCGCTCTTGGGCGACAGCCGCGCGACATGGTGGTCGTGTTCGAATGAGACGTAGAGTTGCCCGCTGTCGTCACGCGCCAGCGCTTCGGCATCGCGCATCTTGTCGCGCAGGGGCTTGCCATCGGCATCTTTGAGCGGCGCATCCTCCTCAATCTCAAGCGACACCAGACGGCCCGCCTCGCGCAGCATGCGCGCTTGCACGACGCGGCCCCGGTCCGACACCGCCGTGAGGCGGGTGCCATCGGCATTCACCTCAACCCCGGAAAAGCCGCCGAACCACGGCGCCGGATGGCGCCATGTCAGCACGCTGTCCACTTGCACCACCGGCCCTGTCTGCGCGGCGGGGGCCACGCAGGCGATGAGCAGGAAGAACGGGAGGCAGGCGCGGATCAGTTTGCGTTCAGAACGGCGTTGCATTGGGCAGGCAGGTCCGCAAGCAGGATGTCGCGCTTGGGCTTGGGTTTTACTTTGGGCGCATTCGGGTCGGGCTTTGGCGGGTTCAGGATATTGGCCTGCCACTGGCGCGCATCGGCGCAGCCGTCACCGGGCGGGGGCGGGGCCTGATCCACGCAGCCGCGCGCGCCCTTGGGGCAGCTGATGCGGATGTGGAAATGGTAGTGATGCCCGTACCAAGGCCGGATTTTGCGCAGATAGCTGCGGTCGCCTTTCTCATCGGCGCACATCTGCACCTTGGCGCCGGGGAAGACGAAGATACGCGCGGTGCGGGGGTCTTGGGCCGCAGCCTTGATCACCTCGTGATGCGCAGGTGTCCAAGAGGAATTCACATAGGCCCCGCTCGCCCGGCGCATGGAGATCGACGAGATGTTCTCGCGCTGCGCCCGGCTGAGGTTCAGGGATTTGGGCGGCAGCATCCAGATGTCGGCATCAAGCCCGATCTGGTGGCTGGCGTGGCCGGTCAACATTGGCCCGCCGCGCGGCTGGCTCATATCGCCGACATAGACGCCTTCCCAACCGGGCTGCTGCGCGGCCTTGCGGCTGAGCTTTTTAACCATGTCGATCATCTCGGGATGGGCCCAGTTGCGGTTGCGCGATAGGCGCATGGCCTGCCATGTCGGACCTGTCTCGGGCAATTGCTCGGCCCCGGCAAGGCAGCCTTTGGAATAGCTGCCGAAAGCCGCCGGAGATTGCGCGGAGGCAAAGTTCTTGGCGCCGAAAAGCCGCTTGGCCTCAACCGTGCTCAATGCGCCGCCCGAAGAGCCGATGGTCGGCAGGGCGACCTTCTCATCGCTGATGTCGGTCTCGGTCCGACCGCCCCCGCAAGAGGCAAGCGCAAAGGCCAGCGCCACGGAGGTGAGGGTGCGAAGCAGCGTCATGTGGCGAAATCTCCCTTGGGTTTGACCCAGGCTAACAGGATCAAGCCGACGATGAAAAGCCCCACGACGGGGGTGATCCCCAGCCTTTGGCTGCCGGTGAGGTCGCTGGTCAGGGCAATCAGCGCCGGTGCGAGGAACGAGGTGGCCTTGCCCGAGAGGGCGTAAAGGCCAAACGCCTCGGTCATCCGATCGGGGTTTCCCTGCCGGGTCAGCATGTTACGCGATGACGCCTGTAGCGCCCCGCCCGCCGCGCCGATAGAGGCCCCGGCGACGTAGAACAGGATATCCGGCAGGGCGGAGCCTTCGGGCAAAGAAACGCCCATGACGGAATTCGGCCCCAGAGAGACGATCAGGCAGGCGGTGGCGATGAGGATGACGCAGCAGGCCACGATCACCGGCATCGGGCCGATGCGCCGGTCGATCCGCCCGCCCAGCACGCAGAACACCGCGCCCGAGATGGCGGCGAGGATGCCGAAGATTCCGATCTCTTGGATCGACCAATCCAGCACCCCAAGCGCATAGACCCCGCCAAAGGTATACATCCCGTTCAGCGCGTCGCGGTAGAACATCGACGAGCCGAGATAGGCCAGAAGCGACGGGTGTTTCGGCAGCCCCCGCAGGGTGCGCACCAAATCCGCAAGACCCGCGCCCACGCGATAGCGCACGGCGCCGGGTTTCGGCCTGTCGCGCACATAGAGGAAGAAGGGGATCATAAAAACCGCGTACCAGATGGCCGTCAGCGGCCCGACGATGCGGGTGTCGGCCTTTGTCGCCGGGTCCAGCCCGAAAAGCGGCGTCAGCCCCGCCATGGTGCGCCCATTCGCGCCGCTTTGAAACAGGGCGATCATCGCGATCAGCGCCAGCACCCCGCCCGCATAGCCAAAGGCCCAGCCATCGCCGGAAATGCGCCCCCGCTCATCCGCGTCGGGGTGCAACTCGGGCAGGTAGGCATTGGTAAAGATCGTCGCGAACTCCATCCCGACCAAGCCGATGCCGAAGAAGAAAAGCGCCCAAAGCAGCGAGAAATCTCCCGGGGCCGTCCACCACAGCGCGCCCGCGCCGACCACATACATGGCCGAGAACAGCCAGATCCAAGGCATCCGCCGCCCCGAGGAATCCGCCACCGCGCCCAAGATCGGGGCCAATATGGCAATCGCAACGCCCGCGAGGGCCAGACCATAGCCCCAGTATGCCTGCGCTTGGGCTTTGGCGGCGGAAAGCTCCATCCCGCCCTCGACCAGCGCATTGGTCGCGGTCTGGGCGAAATAGGGGCCAAAGATGAAGGTCAGTAGCAGGGTGTTGTAAGGCTGGCTGGCCCAGTCGAAGAAATACCATCCCCAGATGCGCTTGCGCCCGCCTGTCTGTGCCATGTTGCGCCCTTTCGCGGCCTGCCCTTTTTCAAGTTAGAGCAGGGCAGGGCGCAAGGCGCAAGCGTCTGTAAGGGCGGGGGTGAGGCAGAGGAGGGCGGTCGGCTCAGGCCGAAAGCGGCCCTGCCGCAGCGGGGGCCGGGGCCGCGTCCTGCATCGGCGGCCAGGTGCGGTGCGCATCGGCGCGGATCCATTCGGCCACCCAGCCCGGCACCTCAGGCGAAGCTTGCTGCCGCCCCATCGCTTGCAAGACCTTTTCCGGCGGGATCAGCCCGTTACGATCGGTGACGGCGGAACGGTAGAGCACATGGCTCGCGCATTCGCCGTTCTTCTTCCACATGGATTGCTCAAGGTAGATGAACTTGTCGTCCCAACACAGGGTCCGGCTGCGCATCTCGAACTTTTCGAACATGCGGATGCGGCGGCGGAACCGCGTGCTGGAGCCCGCGATGGTGATCGCCCATTTGTTCTGCCGCAGCAGCGTGATCAGCCCGGCCCGCTGCGCCATGGCGGTGCGGCCCAGATCATAAAGCGACAGCGCCCGCCCGTTGTTCAACTCCATCCAGATATCGAGGTCATGCGGCCAGCAGATGTGGTGGCTGACATGGGTATCGGTCAGATTGTCCAGCGGCGCCTGCCGCGCGGCGACGATGACGTCTTTGGCCATGCGGATGATCGGGAACATGAGGCTTTCCTTTGTCGTGACGCCGCGGATCTGCGGCGGAAGCGGTGCGTGGTCAAGCATATACGTCGCGGCACTCTTGCCCTTTGAGGGCGGGGCGCTTAACTGTCTTGCGTCAAACCAAGGGGATATTCCATGACGTCGCTGTTCCAGATCCTGATGCTGCTTTTGAACATCGTTTGGTTCATCGTCATCGCTCATGTCATTATGTCTTGGTTGATCAACTTTCAGGTGCTGAACCTGCGCCAACCGCTGGTGGCGCAGATCTGGGACGGGCTGAACCGCATTCTTGAGCCGGTCTATAGCCGCGTGCGCAATGTGATCCCGCCGATGGGCGGTCTGGACCTCGCCCCCCTGATCGTGCTGATCGCCGTAGCCATGGCGCGGATCGTGCTGACCAACAACGCAGCGGCCTTCTACTGACGCGTGGCTCGGCCCGCCCGCGCGCCGATGTCGCGGGCATCTGGCCTTGTTCACGCTTTGTTAGTGTGGGAGTCTGCATAAAAAGAGCAGACAATCTTACAGGTTCTCCATGACAGGCGCTGCCACGCTTCTTCGTGATGTTTTCGGTTTCGACGGGTTCCGCCCCGGCCAGCAAGAGATTGTTGAGGCCGTGACCGAGGGCGAAAACGTGCTGGCCATCATGCCCACAGGCGGCGGCAAATCCCTGTGTTTCCAATTGCCTGCGCTGATGCGCGAGGGCGTGACGGTGGTCATCTCGCCGCTGATCGCCCTGATGCGTGATCAGGTCCGCAGCCTGCAAGAAGCAGGCGTCGCGGCAGGCGCGCTCACCTCAGGCAACACGCCCGAAGAGACCGATGCGGTTTGGGAGGCGCTGGAAGCTGGCACGCTCAAACTGCTCTACATGGCGCCGGAACGGCTGGCGGCAGGCTCCGCCATGGGGATGCTGCGGCGCGTTGGCGTCAATCTCATCGCCGTGGACGAGGCGCATTGCGTCAGCCAATGGGGCCATGACTTCCGCCCCGATTACCTGCGCATCGGTGAGCTGCGCCGCACGCTCGACGTGCCACTGGCGGCCTTCACCGCCACGGCGGATGCCGAGACTCAGGCCGAGATTGTCGAGAAGCTCTTCGACGGTACCCCGCCGCGCGCCTTCCTGCGCGGTTTCGACCGGCCCAACATCCACCTCGCCTTCGCCGCAAAGAACAAGCCGCGCGACCAGATCCTCGCCTTTGCAGGGGCGCGGCGCGGCCAGTCGGGCATCGTCTATTGCGGCACCCGCGCCAAGACCGAGGGGCTGGCCAAGGCGCTGCGCGATCAGGGGCAGGAGGCGCTGCATTACCACGGCGGGATGGAGGCAGAGGACCGCCGCATCGCCGAGCGCCGCTTTCAGCAAGAGGACGGGCTGATCGTCTGCGCCACCGTGGCCTTTGGCATGGGCGTCGACAAGCCCGACATTCGATGGGTCGCCCATGCCGATCTGCCCAAGTCGATCGAGGCTTACTACCAAGAGATCGGCCGCGCCGGGCGCGACGGGGCACCTGCCGAGACGCTGACGCTTTTCGGCCCCGATGACATCCGTCTGCGCCGCGCCCAGATCGACGAAGGCCTCGCCCCGCCCGAACGCCGTGCCGCCGATCACGGGCGGCTGAACGCGCTTTTGGGTCTGGCCGAAGCGCTGGAGTGTCGTCGCAAGACGCTTCTGGGATATTTCGACGAGGCCGAAGTCACCTGCGGACGTTGCGACCTTTGCGATAGTCCGGCGGAGGTGTTCGACGGCACCACGGCGGTGCGCAAGGCGCTTTCGGCCATGCTGCGCACCGACGAATGGTTTGGCGCGGGCCATCTCATCGACATCCTCTTGGGCAACGAGACCGAGAAGGTCCGCCAGCGCGGCCACCAGTCGCTGCCGACCTATGGCGTGGGCGGGGAATACAGTCGCAACGAATGGCAGGCGGTGTTCCGGCAGATGATGGGCCATGACCTCGTGCGCCCGGATGCCGAGCGCCACGGCGCGCTGCGCATGACCGACGCGGCCCTGCCGATCCTGCGTGGCGAGGCCAGCATCAACCTGCGCCGCGACACGATCAAGGCGGCGGCGGCCAACCGGCGGCCCGCGGTCAAGGCGATGGTCAGCGACGAGGATGCGCCGCTCCTCTCGGCGCTCAAGGCCAAGCGCCGCGCACTGGCCGAGGCGGCGCGCGTGCCCGCCTATATCATCTTCACCGACCGGACATTGATCGAGATGGCCGAGGCGCGCCCGCAAAACCTCGACGCCATGGCGCGGATCGGCGGCGTGGGGGCCAAGAAGCTGGAAAATTACGGTGCGGCCTTCCTCGAAGTCATCAACGGCGAGGCGCAGCCGATGCATAAGGCGCGGCGCAAGCTGGCGGGGCGCGAGGCGGGCAATGTCTATGACCAGCTGTTGCAGGTGCAGGCCGATCTGGCGCGCGGCGAACAGGGGACCGAAAAGCCGCTGAGCTGTTCTGCCGCGATGCTTGCGAAAGTGGCCCAACTGCGCAGCGCCGACCCTTCGGCCATCGAACGATTGCTCGGCGACAAACGCGCCGAACGCTTTGGCCCCGCCTTTCTGGACGTTCTGCGCGACGCGGGCTAGATCACCCCGAAACGCCCCCAAGGAGACTGCCATGCTCGTCGTTATTTCCCCCGCCAAACGCCTTGATTGGGCCGAGCGCAATGTCGCCGTCACCCAGCCTGATTTTCAGGAAGACGCCGTGCGGCTGGCGACGACTGCGCGCAATCTCAGCTTGGGCGATCTTAAAAGCCTGATGGGGCTGAGTGACGATCTGGCGCGGCTTAACCGCGACCGCTTCCAGGCGTTCGAGGCTGAGCCCTCAGCCGAGGTCACCCGCCCCGCCGCGCTGGCCTTCGCCGGCGACACCTATCAGGGGCTGGAGGCCACGAGCCTTGATGCCGATGAGATGACCTATGCCCAAGATTACCTGCGCATCCTGTCGGGCCTTTACGGCGTGCTGCGCCCGCTCGACGCGATCCAAGCCTACCGGCTAGAGATGGGCAGCAAGCTGAAAACCCGCCGGGGCGGCAACCTTTATGACTATTGGCGCGACAGCCTGTCAAAGGCGTTGAACGCACAGGCCGAGGCGACCGGAAGCGATGTTCTGGTGAACTGCGCCAGTCAGGAATACTTTGGCGCGGTGGACCTCAAGGCGCTGAAACTGCGGGTGATCACCCCGCAGTTCATGGAAGATAAGGGCGATGGCAAGGGGCCGAAGATCGTCAGCTTCTTCGCCAAGAAAGCCCGCGGTGCCATGGCCCGCTACATCGTGCAGCACCGGGTGAACGACCCGGAAGGCTTGCAGGATTTCGACAGCGGCGGCTATGCCTATCAGCCCGACGCCTCCACGCCCGAGCGTCCGGTCTTTGTCCGGCCCTACCCGTCGAACTGACCTGCTGGCGGGGCGGCGATGCGCGCCTTCCCGCCGTGCGCCGCCCGCCGGGCGATTGCCGCGCTTGCCGAAGGCGCGTAGACCTAGCGCCATGAAATACCCGCTTGTCACCGCCGCTCTCCTCGCCTGCGCCACACCGCTTGGCGCGCATCCGCATATCTTCGTCGATACCGGGTTCGAGGTGATCGTTGATGCCAAGGGTCGGTTGACCCATCTGCAGATCACATGGGCCTATGACGAATTCTACTCTCTCTTGGTGACCGAGGATCGCGGGCTCGACCCCGACTACGACGGCGTGTTGACCGAGGCGGAGGTCGCCTCTCTCAACGGGTTCGACATGCAGTGGATCGAAGGGTTCAACGGCGATACGGTCTTGCTGGACGGGGGCGAAGAGCTCGCGCTCTCGGGTCCGCAGGACGTGGAAACCCGCTTTGCCGAAGGCCGCATCATCTCCAGCCATCTGCGCGCGGTTGAAGGCCCGGCGCCGGATGCCGATGGACTGGTCATCAAACCCTATGATCCGACCTATTACACCGCCTATGAGGTGACCCAGAAAGTGACCATCCAGGGCAGTGACACCTGCCGCGCGCGGGTCAAGATGCCGGATATGAATGCCGATCTGCGCGCCCTTCAGCAGGATCTGAGCGCGCTGGACGCCAATACCGATCCAAGCGATGTGGGCCTGCCGGAGATCGGCGAAGCCTTGGCCAATGAAGTGGTGATCACATGCGACGCATCATAGCGCTGGCGGCATTGGCGACCCTGTTGGCGCTGGCGGCACTGTGGTGGTCGGGCGGGTTCAACGCCCTTGCCCATTGGGCCGCGGGGCAGCAGCGCGGGTTTCAAAACAGCATCGCCAGCGGGCTGCGCGCCACGCGGGGCGGCGATACGGCGGCGTTCTGGACGGTGCTTTTGGCGTCTTTTGCCTATGGCGTCGTCCATGCGGCGGGGCCGGGGCACGGCAAGATCGTGATCGGCGGCTATGGGTTGGCGCGCGCGGTGCCGGTGCTGCGGCTCACGCTGATCGCGCTCGCGGCATCTTTGGGCCAAGCGGTGACCGCCGTGGTTCTGGTCTATGCGGGGATCCTCCTCCTAGGTCTTGGGCGGGAGGCGCTGGTCGGCGTGACCGAAGACATCATGGCCCCGGCAAGCTATGGCGCGATTGCCCTCATCGGGTTTTGGCTGATCTGGCGCGGGCTGCGCCATGCGCGGCAGGACAGATCGGCGCATTCCGGTGAAGTATGCAGCCATTGCGGCCATGCCCATGGGCCCAGTCTGGCGCAGGTTCAGCGCGCGGGCAGGCTGCGCGACGCGCTGCTTTTGATCGGTGGGATCGCCATACGGCCCTGCACCGGCGCGCTTTTCGTGTTGGTGATCACTTGGCATATGGGGATCGGCGGGGTCGGCATCTTGGGGGCCTTTGCCATGGCGCTCGGCACCGGCTTGATCACCATCGCCACCGGCTTGGCCGCCACGGGTCTGCGCGCCGGGGTCTTGGGCGGCCTCGCCGGATCGCCGAGGCTGGCCCAAGCCGCAGCGGTGGCCGAGTTGACAGCGGGCTTGGTCGTGGTGACGCTGGCGGGCGGCTTGCTGCTGCGGGCGCTTTAGCGGCGGCCCTCGCGCAGCCATGCGGCAATGATGAAGAGCGCCGAAAGCAAGAGCACCAGCCACCCCGGCAGCAGCGGCGTTTGTCGCACATCGCGCGTCTCGTAAGCGCCGCGCGGGGTCAGCCCCAGCCAGCCGCGCCCGGCGGCAGGGCGGCCAAGGCGCACGTCGCGCAGACGGGGGAGCCCATCCTCCACCCGTGCCACCCCACCGCGCAGGCTGTCGATCGCCGGGCGCAGGGCCGCGTCGCTGGCGATGGTCTCGACAAACTCGCGCGGGGCGGCGGGGCCGAGGCCGATGACGGTGACCTCATCGCCGTTCTCCAGCCGGTAGAGGCCGATCTCTTCGCCGGTATATTCCGCCTCGAACCGGCCCGGCTCGGCGGGGGCGAGGGGCAGCTCGGTCGTGCTGCCATCGGGGGCGGTGATCGTGACGGGGGGCACGGTCTCGTCCAAGGTGCGGCGGGTGATGCGCATGGTCCGGCCTTGGGCAGAGGCCATCAGCGCCTCTTCCTCAAGCTCGGGTTCCTTCATCATCCAATGGGCCAGACGACGCAGCAATTCCAACTGCGGGCCGCCGCCCTCATAGCCGCGGTTCCACAGCCATGCGTGGTCAGAGGCGAGCAGCGCCACGCGCCCCTCATCCACCCGGTCCAGCACCAGAAGCGGGCGGTCGTCCGCGCCGGTCATCACCACGTCGCCGCTGTCAGCGGTCACGTCGATCTGGCGCAGCCAGCGGCCCCAGTCGCCCTTGCCGGGCAGGTCTGAGGTGACGGGATGGCGCTGGCCGATGTCGGTGACGACCGGGGGGAAGGCTTCCTCCAACACCCGCGCGGTGGGGGTGGCTGGCAGCACCGTGCCGAGCGGCGACCGGTAGAGGCTGTCGGCACTGGCAAAATCCGGCCCGGCGGCGACCAGCACCGCCCCGCCCTTGCGCACATATTGCGCCACATTATCAAGGTAAAGCGCAGGCAGGATGCCGCGCCGTTGGTAGCGGTCAAAGATGATGAGATCGAAGTCGTCGATCTTTTCCATGAACAATTCGCGCGTCGGAAAGGCGATAAGCGACAGCTCGTTCACCGGCACCCCATCCTGTTTGTCGGGCGGGCGCAGAATAGTGAAATGCACCAGATCGACCGCGCTGTCGGACTTCAGCAAGTTGCGCCAAGTGCGCCCGCCGGGATGCGGCTCGCCTGAGACCAAGAGCACGCTGAGCCGGTCGCGCACGCCGTTCATCTGGATCAGCGCGGCATTGTTGCGGTCGGTCAACTCCCCCTCGGCTTCGGGCAGGGAGAAGCGGATCACGTTGCGCCCGCCGTGGGGCAGGGCCACGGGCAGTTCAAGGTCTTGGCCAATCGGCACGTTGAAGCTTTGCGGTTCTTCCCCATCGACAGAGATATCAAGCTGAGTCAGCCCGCCGCTCTCGGGCGCGGCCCCCAGATCGTCGATGCGCAGGGTCAGGGTCACCGGCTCTCCGATGATGGCAAAAGCCGGGGCGTTGCGCACGGTCAGGCGGCGGTCCCAATCCTCGGCCCGGCCGGTCTGCAGCAGATGCAGCGGCGCGGGCAGGTCGAGCGGCAGATCGGCGTCATGCACCCGGCCATCGCTGAGCGCCAGAATGCCCGCGATCCGCGCGCGTGGCTCTTCGGCTAGCGCATCGGCCAGCGTGGTCATCAGCCGGGTGCCGGCATCCTCGGCCCCGTCGGGCACGGTGATCCGGCGCAGCTCCGTATTGGGGCGGGCGGCGATGCGGGCAGAGAGCGCCTCTGCCGCCGCGTCGGTCTGTGCGGCGCGGTCGGAGAGCCCCTGGCTGGCGCTTTCGTCTTCCAAAAGCAGCACGATGTCCGACAGCGGCGCGCGGTCTTCGGTCTGGTAGGATGGCCCGGCGAGCGCGGCCAGAACCACCGCCGCCGCCAAGCCCCGCAGGGCCCAGCCCGACAGGCCGCGCCACAGCGCCAGCAGAAGGCCGAGCGCGGCCAGCACCGCAAGGCCGATCAGCAGCGGCAGGGGGATCAGCGGGTCGAAAAGCACGGTTCCGGTCATTGGCCCAACCTATCCAGCAGCGCAGGCACATGGACCTGATCGGATTTGTAGTTGCCGGTCAGCACATGCATGACAAGGTTCACGCCAAAGCGATAGGCCAGTTCGCGCTGCCGCTCTCCGGCAAAGCCGCGCCCGATGGGCAAAAGCGGCGCGCCATCGCGGCGCACGGCCCAAGCGGCGGCCCAGTCGTTGCCTCCGATCACCACCGGCGTCACCCCGTCATTGAGGTTGCGAAAGGGCATCCCCTCAATCCGTTCCGCATCGGGCGGCGCAGCCTCGACCCAGACATCGCGGCTGCTGTAGCGGCCCGGGTAGTCTTGCAACAGGTAGAAGGTGCGCGTCAGAACGTGATCGCCGGGCAGCGGCTCCAGCGGCGGAATGTCGAGCGGCGCGGCCAGTTCTTGCAGCTTGCGCCCGTTTGGGCTGGCGGCACCGTAGCTGGCGATATCCGCGTCCCGCGTATCGAACAGGATCAGCCCGCCCGAGCGGAGGTAGTCGTTCAGCTTGCCATAAGCCTCGGACGAGGGCTGCGGTTGGTCGGGGGTCACCGGCCAATAGAGGATCGGAAAGAAGGCCAGTTCGTCCTGCTCAAGATCAACGCCGGTGGGCAGGTCAGGCTCCACCGTGGTGCGGAAGTAAAGCGTGTCCGACAGGCCGATCAGCCCGGCGCGGGCGATCTCGTCAACGTCGCTGTTGCCGGTCAGCACATGGGCCAGCGTCACCTCCGAGGCCGAGCGTATGGCAAAGTTTTCGGGGTCATTCTCTTGCGCGTCGCCCATCTGGGGGGCGATGGCCAGCCCCAAGGCCAGCGCCAAGCTGCCGGTGGAGCGGCGCAGCAGCAGCCCCGAAAGGGCGAGGGAAGCCAGTACATCGGCCACCAACAGCAGGATAGCGAGGCTCAGAAGCGCCCCGGCGAGTGGTTGTTCTGGTGGCAGAGCGAGACCGCGCAGTGGCACATCGGCGGGCCATGTGGCGGGGGTAAGGGCAGTCTCGGTGGTCAGCACATTGCGCGCAAGCCGCCGATCTTCGGCGCCGTAGATTCCGGGCGGCAGGGCGGGGCCTGCGGGGGCCGAGATCAGGTCAGGCCCCGCGACTCCGGGCAGATTGCCCGCGTCCGACAGGATGCCGAAACCGTCCATCACCCGCAGGGGCGTCCATGTGGTGCCCTCAAGGCTCTCGGCCTCGGGGGCGCTGGCACCCGATGACACGGCCAGCCGTTCCATCATCTGCACGAAAAGACCCGACAGAGGCAGGGTGGACCATTCCGCCGTGGCGGTGACGTGGAACAGCACGATCTGCCCCTGACCCACCGCTTTGCGCGTGACCAGCGGGGTGCCATCGCTCAGCGCGGCGATCACCCGGTCGGCCAACGTTGGGTCGGGTTGGGCCACGACTTGGGCCGAAACGGTCACGTCATCGGGCACCGTCAGCCCGAAGAAAGGCGACCCGTTGCGGAAGGGGGCCAGCGCCTTGGGCTCCCCCCAAGACATCGCGCCGCCGACACTGCGGCCCCCGGCGCGCAGGCGCACGGGCATCAGCGGGTCTTCGTCGATACGGCTGACATCGCTTGCCGCCACGCGCGGCCCGGCGAAACGGATGAGCATGCCGCCCGCGTCGATCCACTCTTGCATCGGCTCGGCCTCGGCGGGGGCGAGGGTGGCCACATCCGCCAGCACGATCACATCGGGGTTGGCGGGCAGCACCTCGGTCAGGGTGCCGTCGATCAGATCTGCACTCGGGGCCAGCGCCTGTTCGATGTAATGCAGCGGCGAGAGCAGTTGCAGCCCCTCCTGCGCCCCGCGCCCCCGGATCAGCGCGACTTCGCGGCGGCGCAGCCCGTCATCGACCAAGCTGCGCGCCCCGGCGGAGCGTTGGCCCGCAATGTCGAAAGAGGTCAGCCGCGCGCGCATTTCGGCAGGCAGCGAGAGGGAGGTGCGGGCCTCGGTCGCGCCCGCCTCGAATGTCGCATTGGCGGTGGCGAGCACGCGGGCGTTGCCCGCCGGATCGCGGCCATGGGCCTGCACCACCGCCGCTCGTTCCGGTCCGGGCGCGGCGCGGCGCAGGGTCAGGTCGATCACGCCATCTTGGTAGACTGCGGGCGCGATGCCGATGACATTGCCCGCGGATTGATGCACCTCGACCGCACCTTTGGATTGCAGCGCGGCAAGCAGGGCAGCGCGGCCCGGATAGTCTAGCCCGTCGCTGAACCACAGGGTGTCGAAGGCGGGCAGGGCCGCCACGATCTCGGCCGCGCGGGTCAGCTCTGTCGGGGCCGGTTGCCACGGCGCGGGGGTGAACCCGGCCAGACGGCTGCGCCACGCATCGGCGGATTGGAAGGTCGGCACCTGCGGGTCGGTGAGGCTGAGGATGCCCACCGTCCGCTCGGCCCGCCCGGCGCGGGTGAGTTGCGCGTCAACGGCGGCCATCTGTCGGTCCCAGCCGCTGGCCCCGGCCCATGAGCCGTCCAGCAGGATCAGCAGCGGACCGCTGCCTTCTTCGGTTTCCGCCTGAGGGTTCAACACCGGCCCGGCAAGGCCGATGATGATCGCGGCGACGGCGAACATCCGCAACAGGAGCAGCCACCACGGCGTGCGGTCGCTGGTGCTGTCGTCATCCGCCAACCCCAGAAGCAGCGCCACGCCGGGAAAGCGGCGGCGAACCGGCGCGGGCGGCACGGCCCGCAGGATCAGCCAAAGGATCGGCAGCGCCAGCAGGGCCAGCAGCAGCCAAGGCGCGGTGAAACCGATGCCGCCGAAAACGCTCATGCCGCACTCCCCTGCCGCGCGTCCAACGCGCCATAGAGCCAGAGCAGCGCCGACTGCGCCGTGGCATCGGTGTGGTGCAGCCCATAGCGCCAGCCGGTCCGGGCGCAGAGTTGCTGCAAGGCGTCTTTGCGCGCCGCCAGCCGGTCGAGGTAGCGGTCACGCAGGTCATTTGCCTTGAGCGTCTCATGCCGCAGGCTGCCGCCGACGCTTTCGAAAATGGTTCGACCCGCGAAGGGGAAAGCCTCCTCCGCCGGGTCCAGCAGGTGATAGAGCACGCCGCGCACGCCACGGTCGGCGGCCTTGGTCAGCGCGGTCTGTACCGGGTCGAGATCGCCCATGAAGTCCGAGATGAAGACCGCCCGCGCATGGGGGATCATGCCGCGATGTTCTGGCGGGGCGTAGTCTTGGCCATCGTCTTGGCAGAGCAATTCGGCCAGTCGCAGCACCTGCGGATTGCCGCGCCGTGGGGGCAGGGCGGTGCCGGTCAGGCCCACACGCTCCCCCCCGCGCAGCAGCAGGATTGCCAGCGCGAGGCCCAAAAGGCGGGCGCGGTCGGCCTTGTCAGGCAGCGCCTTGTCCGAGGCAAAGCGCATCGAGGCCCCCTGATCCACCCAGAGCATGACGGACTGCGCGATCTGCCATTCGCGCTCGCGCACGAACTCCTGATCGCCACGGGCCGAGCGGCGGTGGTCGACCATGCGGCGGCTGTCACCGATTTGCGCCGGGCGGTATTGCCAGAAATCATCCCCCGTCCCTGCGCGGCGGCGGCCATGGGCGCCGGGCAGAACGGCACCGGCCAAATGCTCGGCCCGCGCCAGCAGGGCGGGCAGCCGGGCCGCTTCGCCCTCGGCGCTGGCTCTGAGGGACAGGGGGCTATGGGTCACGCGGCGGCCTTTTTCCCGATCAATTGACCGGCGGTGGCGTCGATCAGGTTTTGCAGGCTTTCGCCCCTTGCGCGGGCGGCAAAGTTCAGCGCCATCCGGTGGCTCAGCACCGGGCGGGCCATGGCGAGCACATCTTCGGCGGAGGGGGCCAACCGCCCCTCCAGCAGCGCACGGGCGCGCACGGTCAGCATCAGCGCCTGCGCGGCACGGGGGCCGGGGCCCCAAGCGACGCTGTCGCGCACGGGCTGGGTTGCCTCAGGCTCATCGGGGCGGAAGGCGCGGACAAGGTCGAGGATCAGTTCCACCACGCTGTCGCCCACCGGCATCCGCCGCAGCAGGGTCTGGGCAGAGAGCAGGCCTTCGGTGGTGAAGACCGGGCGCACCGCGCCCTCTTCGACGCCGGTGGTGGCCAGCAGAATGTCCCGCTCTGTCGCGCGGTCGGGGTAGGCCACGTCGATCTGCACGAGGAAACGGTCAAGCTGCGCTTCGGGCAGGGGGTAGGTGCCTTCCTGTTCGATCGGGTTTTGCGTGGCCAGCACATGGAAGGGCTGGCCAAGCGCGCGGTCCTGCCCCGCGACGGTCACAGTCTTCTCCTGCATCGCCTGCAACAGCGCGGATTGCGTGCGCGGGCTGGCGCGGTTGATCTCATCGGCCATCAGAAGCTGGCAAAAGATCGGCCCTTCGACAAAGCGGAAGGCGCGGCTGCCGTCTGGCGCGGTGTCGAGCACTTCGGAACCCAGAATATCGGCGGGCATGAGGTCGGGGGTGAATTGCACCCGGTTGCCATGCAGGCCCATGACCGTGCTCAATGTCTCAACCAGCCGCGTTTTGCCTAAGCCCGGCAGCCCGATCAGCAGGCCGTGCCCGCCACAGAGCAGCGCCGTCAGCGCAAGGTCGACGACCTGCTCTTGCCCGACGAAACGCCCGGTGATCGACTGTTTCGCCGCGGCGAGCTTTTCGGTCAGCGCTTCGATTTGCGCGATCAGATCATCCGCTTCGGCCATGACATTTCTTTCCCCGGAGTTATATCTTTCAGGTGTAAGTGTATCGCGACCAAAGGGAATGGCAAAACCAATGAGCGGACAAAATACCGTGACACCCACGGCAGACAGTTTGATCGAAGCCGCCAAGGCCGCAAAGGCGCGCGGAACCCCGCCGCTTGAGAAGTGGAACCCGGAATTTTGCGGCGATCTGGACATGCAGGTCAAACGCGACGGGACGTGGTTCTATCAAGGCACACCCATTGGCCGGATCGAAATGGTTAGGTTGTTCGCATCGATTCTCTGGCGCGAGGGGGATGATTATTTCCTCAAAACCCCGGTGGAGAAGGTCGGCATCACCGTCGAAGATGCACCATTCGTCGCCGTGGACTTCGAGGCCGAGGGCGCAGGCGAGGCGCAGCAGTTGCGGTTTTTGACCAATCTGGGCGACGTGGCCGAGGCGGGCGCGGCGCATCCGATCCGCGTGGTCTGCGATGAAGAGACGGGCGAGCCTGCGCCCTATGTGCTGGTGCGCCGCAATCTGGAGGCGCTGATCGACCGCAAGAGCTTTTATCGCTTGGTCGATCTGGGCCAGCACCGCGATGGCTGGTTTGGTGTCTGGTCGGGTGGGGAATTCTTTGGCATCATCCCTTCGGAAGACCTGCCGTAAGTTGACCGAAAGACCCGAATGCCGATTACCCCTGCCGCCAATCTGTCGCTGCTTTGGTCCGAACTGCCCTATCTGGACCGGTTCGACGCGGCGGCGGGGGCGGGGTTTGGCGCGGTCGAGGTCTTGTTCCCCTATGACATGCCCGCGAAAGAGACGCAGCGCGCCTTGCTGCGCAATGGCTTAACGCTCGCCCTGATCAACGCGCCGCCGCCGAATTACACGGGCGGTCCGCCCGGTTTCGCCGCCCTGCCGGGAGGGGAGGCGCGTTTCGCCCATGATATGCGCCGGGTCTGGCGCTATGTGGAGGCGCTGCGGCCCCAGATGGTGCATGTCATGGCCGGGGAGGCCGAAGGGCCAGCGGCGGCAAAGGCTTTCGTGGCGAACCTGCGCCATGCCGCGGCAGAGGCGCCGCCAGGGGTCACCTTGATGATCGAACCGCTCTGCCCGCAGGCCAAACCGGGGTATTTTTTGAACGACTACGCGCAGGCGGCGGAGCTGCTGGCGGCGGTGGATGCGCCCAATGTAGCGCTGCAATTCGACAGTTTTCACGCGCAGATGATCCATGGCGATGCCGTGGCGGTTTTCGAGGAATATCGCCCCCTGATCCGCCATGTGCAGCTAGGTGACACGCCAAAGCGCGGCGCGCCGGGCAGCGGTGATGTCGATTTCGGCGGGCTCTTTGCCGCGCTGCGGGCGGGCTATGACGGTTTTGTCAGCGGGGAGTATATTCCGGGCGGCCCGACCGAGCGGTCCTTGGGGTGGGTGACCGCCTTAGGGGAATGACACCGGCGTATCTCCGGGCTGCCACTGGGGGTATTTGTCCATCACGCTTTCGAAGCGGTGCGAGGCGAGGAAGCGGTCGAGCCAGCCGCGCAGGGCGGGGCAGTCCTGCGCGTCGAACCAAGCGCGGTCGATAAAGGCGAACTGCCGGACGAAGGGCAGGATTGCGTAATCCGCCAGCGTAGGGCGGTCAAAGATCCAGTCCCCCAGTTGCGCGTCGAGGTCATGGAGGAAGGTTGCCGCCTTGGCGCGTTGCTCTTCGGGGTCCGCCTCGGGGTAGCGGGTGGCGTATTTGGTGCGGTCCAGCGC
This sequence comes from Sulfitobacter sp. 1A13421, assembly GCF_043557285.1. NCBI lineage: Bacteria > Pseudomonadati > Pseudomonadota > Alphaproteobacteria > Rhodobacterales > Roseobacteraceae > Sulfitobacter > Sulfitobacter sp. 1A13421. Next base: position 188,693 of record NZ_JBIFFQ010000003.1, on the reverse strand, counting down.
GTCTTTGAACGGGCCGTCGGCGCGGGCGATCCAGTCGTGGCCTTCGGGCGGCATGTCGCGCCAGCCCTCGGGATCGTTCTGGGCCAGCGCCCATTTCATGATGTCGAGGCTTTCGTCGATGGGGCCGGTTTCGGTGACGAGGCAGGGCACGGTGGCGGTGGGTGAGGCGTCAAGGAAAGCTTGCGGTTTGTCCCGGAGGACGACTTCGCGGAGGTGGACGGGGGTTTGCGCGGCCGCAAGGGCGAGACGCGCGCGCATGGCATAGGGGCAGCGGCGGAAGGAGTAGAGGATTGGGGTCATGCTAGATGATCTAGCGCATAGGGGACGCGTGTACAAAGGGCCATCGCCCGAGAATGGGGCCGGCCCGGAATCAAGCCGGAGGCGCCGGCCATCGCCTGCCCGCTCCACCGGGTAGGCGATTTGGTGAGGCTGGGCGTAACCTTGAGGCCGCACATCATGGCTGAGAGATTAAGTGGCAGGAACTGAGCTTGGATCGCCAACCCGCGGGCAGGCGATGGCCCTCCACCCTACTGAAACGGCGTCGGCGGCAGCCCCTTGCCGGCAAAGCGCGCCACGTCATCCACCCGCTTTGACCGCGCCGTCGTGGTCCGTGCCGCGTCGATCCACGCCAGTGCATCGGCGCGCAATTCGGCATTGTAGCTGTCCCAGCCCGCCTGCGCGCCGGTCTCTTCCAACGCTTGGGCAAGGTCTTCGGGAAGGGCCGCGTCTTCCATCAATGCGCCTCCGCCCAATTGGCACCCACACCGGCGTCGACGATCAGCTTCACATCCAGCTTCACCACCGGATCATTGGCATTCTCCATCACCTCACGTGCGGCGGCGATCAGTGCGTCTTCGGCACCCTTTTCCACCTCGAACAGCAGTTCATCGTGCACCTGCAACAGCATGGTCGCGGGCAGATCGGCGATCGCCTCGGGCATCCGCACCATGGCGCGGCGGATCACGTCGGCAGCGGTGCCTTGGATCGGCGCGTTGATCGCGGCGCGGGCGGCGAAACCGGCCTGCGGCCCCTTGGCGCCGATGTTGGGCGTGTTGATCTTGCGGCCAAAGAGCGTCTGCACATAGCCATGCTCTTTCGCAAAGGCTTTGGTTTCATCCATGTAAGTGCGGATGCCGGGGAAGCGCTCGAAATAGCGGTCGATGAAGCCCTGCGCCTCGGCCCGTGGAATGCGCAGGTTGCGCGCAAGTCCGAAGCCCGAGATGCCGTAGATCACGCCGAAGTTGATCGCCTTGGCGTTGCGGCGAATTTCCGGCGTCATCTGATCCATCGGCACGTCGAACATCTCGGAAGCGGTCATGGCGTGGATGTCATCGCCGCGTTGGAAGGCTTCCTTGAGCGCGTCGATCTGGGCGATATGCGCCAGAATCCGCAGCTCGATCTGGCTGTAGTCCAGCGCCACCAGCACCTTGCCCTCGGGGGCGACGAAAGCCTCGCGGATGCGGCGGCCTTCCTCGGAACGGATCGGGATGTTCTGCAAGTTCGGATCGGTCGAGGCGAGCCGCCCCGTCGCCGCCCCGGCGATGGAATAGCAGGTGTGCACGCGACCCGTCTCGGCGTTCACATGGTCTTGCAGCGCATCGGTATAGGTCGATTTCAGCTTGGACAGCTGCCGCCAGTCCAGCACCCGGCGGGCGAGGTCATGTTCGGTTGCCAAATCCTCCAGCACATCCGCGCCAGTAGAGTATTTCCCGGTCTTGCCCTTCTTGCCGCCGGGCAGCCCCATTTTGCCAAAGAGGATTTCACCAAGCTGGGCGGGGGAGCCGACGTTGAAGCTCTCGCCCGCCAACGCGTGAATATCCGCCTCCAGCCCGGCCATTTTCTGGGCAAAGGCGTTGGACATGCGGCTGAGCGTATCGCGGTCAACCTCGATGCCCGCCCGCTCCATCTGCGCCAGTACTGGCACCAGCGGGCGCTCCAGCGTTTCATAAACCTTGGTCACTTCGGCGCGGTGCAGCTGCGGTTTGAACAGCAGCCACAGGCGCAGGGTGACATCGGCATCCTCGGCCGCATAGGGTCCGGCGTCTGCCAGCGGTACCTTATCAAAGGTCACGGCAGATTTGCCGCTGCCCAAGAGCGGTTTGATCGGCAGGGGCGTGTGGCCGAGGTAGCGTTCGGAAAGCGTGTCCATTCCGTGCCCGTGCAGACCTGCGTGCATGGCGTAGGACATCAGCATGGTGTCGTCGATGGGGGCGACCGCGATGCCCAGTTGAGCGAATATCTTGCTGTCGTATTTCATGTTCTGCCCGATCTTGAGGATCGCGGGATCCTCAAGCATCGGGGTCAACAGTTGCAGCGCCTCTTCGACCGGCATCTGACCGGGGGCTAGCCCCTCTCCGCCGAAGAGGTCATCGTCGCGGCTGGCTTTGTGGGTCAGCGGGATGTAGCAGGCCTGCCCGGGCTCTACGGCCAGTGAAACGCCGACCAGTTCCGCGGTCATCTCATTGAGGCCGGTGGTCTCGGTATCGACCGCGACATAGCCCCGCTCGTAAATCCGATTGAGCCAGACGCGCAGCGCTTCGGCGTCGCCGACCTGTTCGTATTTGCCGTGGTCAAAGGCCACCTCGGCCACCTGCGGCGCATCGGCCACGGCGGGGGCGGGCGCTTCGGGGATGGTGGGGGCCTCGCGGCCCAGCACCTCGGCCACGCGTTTCGACAGGGTGCGGAACTCCATCTCGGACAAGAACCCCAGCAGGCGGTCCGCATCGGGGTCGCGCACTTCGAGGTCGTCGATGGTGAAGTCGAGCGGCGTGTTCTCATCCAGCAGGACAAGATTGCGGCTCAGGCGGATTTGCTCGGCATGGTCGATCAGGGTCTGGCGGCGCTTGGGTTGTTTAATCTCGCCCGCCCGTTCAAGCAGCGCATCCAGATCGCCGTATTCATTGATCAAAAGCGCCGCCGTCTTAATCCCGATGCCGGGCGCACCGGGGACGTTGTCGACCGAATCGCCCGCCAGCGCTTGCACGTCGACGACGCGTTCGGGATAGACGCCGAACTTCTCGAACACCCCATCACGGTCGATGGTCTTGTTCTTCATCGCGTCGAGCATTTCCACCCCGTCGCCTACAAGCTGCATCAGGTCCTTGTCGGAGCTGATGATGGTGCAACGCCCCCCGGCAGCGCGGGCCTGTACGGCGAGGGTGGCGATGATGTCATCGGCCTCATAGCCCTCAAGCTCTTTGCAGGCGATGTTGAAGGCTTCGGTCGCGGTGCGGGTCAGCGGGATCTGCGGGCGCAGGTCTTCGGGCATCGCATCGCGGTTGGCCTTGTACTGGTCGTACATGTCGTTGCGGAAGGTGTGGCTGCCCTTGTCAAAGATCACGGCGACATGGGTGGGCGCGTTGGGGCCGGTGTTGCCCTCTACATAGCGGTGCAGCATGTTGCAGAAGCCCGCCACGGCGCCAATCGGCAAGCCATCGGATTTGCGCGTCAGCGGCGGCAGGGCGTGATAGGCGCGAAAGATGAAGGCAGAGCCGTCGATCAGATGCAGGTGGTGGCCTTTGCCGAATGTCATAGGAATGCTCCGCTGGGTTGGCGACCCTTTTGCCACGAAGCATGGCCCACGGCCAGACGCCAATGCGCCGCGCGGGCAGGTTCGTGCCGTCGGTTCAGATGTTCAGTTGTGGGCCGGAAAGGCTCAGACTTTGCCTTCGAAATCCGCATGCACGAATTTACAGTCGCAATAGCCGCATTCGACCCAGCCGCGATCTTGGGGGATTTGCAGCCAGACGCGCGGGTGGCCAAGCGCGCCTTCACTGCCGTCGCAGGCCACGCGCCAAGTGTTCACGATGCGGGTTTCGGGCGCTTGCAGGGTCATGGAGTTGGTCCTCGGCTCAGGCGAAAGTTGCCACTCGTTATGACCAAAGCAGCCGCGCGGGGCAAGGGCTCTGCGCGGGAATGGGGGGCTTGTGCACAAAGTGGTTCAAGTGCCAGCCCACAAGGGGTAAAAGGCGCTGAACAGCCACCAAGCCGGAGCAACAGTCTGATGAGCGCCCCCAAACCTGTCGTATTGTGCATCCTTGACGGTTGGGGCCTGAGCGAGGTGCGGGAAGGCAACGCGCCCTTGCTGGCCAAGACGCCGAATTTCGACCGGATCATGCAGGCGGGGCCGAAGGCGCAGTTGATCACCCATGGCCCCGATGTGGGTCTGCCGCGCGGGCAGATGGGCAATTCCGAGGTCGGGCACACCAATATTGGCGCGGGCCGGGTGGTGGCGATGGATCTGGGGCAGATCGATCTGGCCATCGAAGAGGGCAGCTTTGCCGAGAATGAGCGCCTGCAAGATTTCATCGCCAAGCTCAAGGAAACCGGCGGCACCGCGCATCTGATGGGCGTCGTCTCGGACGGGGGGGTGCATGGGCATCTCAGCCATATGATTGCCGCCGCCCGCGCGCTGGATGTGGCGGGGCTGCCGGTGGTGATCCACGCGGTGACAGATGGGCGCGACGTGGCGCCGTCCTCTGCCCTTGGCTATTTCGAGACGCTAGAGGCGGCGCTGCCCGAGGCCGTGAAGATCGTCACCGTGACGGGGCGCTATTTCGCGATGGACCGCGACAACCGTTGGGACCGGGTCGGCAAGGCTTCGGCGGCGATCCTGCATGGCGAAGGGGAGGGGTTTCCCGATCCCCGCGCGGCGGTTGAGGCGGCCTATGGGCGGGGCGAGACGGATGAATTCATCACCGCCAGCGTGATCGAGGGCTACGCGGGGGCGGCTTCTGGCGACGGATTCTTCTGCCTCAACTTCCGCGCCGATCGCGCGCGAGAAATCATGGCGGCTTTGGGCGAGCCGGGCTTTGACGCCTATGACACCGGCGCGCGCCCCGATTGGGCGGCGCTGATGGGCATGGCGGAATATTCCAAGGACCACGCCGCCTATATGACCACGATGTATCCCAAGCCGGACATCAAGAACACGCTGGGCGATTGGGTGGCGCAGCAGGGGCTGCGGCAGTTCCGGCTGGCCGAGACCGAGAAATATCCTCATGTGACCTTCTTCCTCAACGGCGGGGTAGAGACCCCGGCCACGGGGGAGGACCGCAACATGCCCAAATCGCCTAATGTGGCGACCTATGACATGCAGCCCGAGATGTCCTCCGCCGAGGTGACGGATCAATTCGTGCAGGCGATCGAGGCGGGCTATGACCTGATCGTGGTGAACTACGCCAATCCCGATATGGTCGGCCATACCGGCGATCTTGAGGCGGCGATTGCGGCTTGTGAGGCGGTGGATGCGGGGCTGGGCCGGGTGCTCAAGGCGCTGGAGGCCGCAGGCGGCGCGATGATCGTCACCGCGGATCACGGCAATTGCGAGATGATGATCGACCCCGAGACCGGCGGCGCGCATACGGCCCATACGCTCAACCCCGTGCCGGTGGTGGCGGTGGGCGCGCCCGAAGGGGCGGCGCTGCGCGACGGGCGGCTGGCTGATCTGGCGCCCACGGTGCTTGATTTGATGGGCCTGCCGCAGCCTGAAGAAATGACCGGGAAAAGCCTGCTTTCATGAAACATCTTGCCGCGGCTGTCCTTTTTGCCTGTCTGCCCCTGATGGCACAGGCGCAGGCCGATGAGGCCGCCGCGGAGGCGCGCGCGGCGGCGACCGCCTTGGAGGTGGCATCGGCGCGGCTGGACCAAGCCGATGGCGCGCGCGACCGGGTCAAGGCGCTGACCGAGACGATTCAGGCGTTTGAGGCAGGTCTCGCGGCGATGCGGGCCGGGCTGCGGCAGGCCGCGATCAACGAGGCGCAGCTCAGCCGCAAGCTTCAGGCGCGCGAGGGTGAGGTGGCGCAGTTCTTGGGCGTCTTGCAAAGCATCGGCGGCGATCCGTCGCCCGTGGTGCTGCTGCACCCCGACGGCCCGATGGGCACCGCCCGCGCAGGCATGTTGCTGGCTGAATTGACGCCTGCGCTCAACGCCCGCGCCGATGCGCTGCGGCAGGACTATGAGGACATCAAGACCCTGCGCGCGCTCCAAACCGATGCGGCGCAGCGCCTGCAAGACGGGCTGACCGAGCTTCAGGCCGCGCGCACCGCGCTCAATCAGGCCATGGCCAACCGCACCGATCTGCCGATGCGCTTTACCGAAGACCCGGTGCGCACTGCGATCCTTATCGCCTCGACCGAGACGTTGGACGGCTTTGCCAGCGGCCTGTCCGAGATCACCACCGGTGCGGTTGAGCCTGCGCCGGTGAACCTCGACGGGCAGGTGGGCGATCTGCCCTTACCCGCGCAGGGGTTGGTGATCCGCAAGGCCGGAGAGACGGATTCGGCGGGCGTAACGCGGCCCGGCATGATCCTTGCCACCCGCCCGCGCGCCATCGTGACCAGCCCTTCGGCAGCGACGATCCGTTATGTCGGGCCGCTGCTTGATCTGGGCAATGTCGTGATCCTTGAGCCGCAGGTCGACACGCTTTTCGTGCTGGCGGGGCTGGATGTGGTTTACGGCCAAGCCGGGCAGGTGATTGCCGGTGGCACCCCCATCGGGTTGATGGGCGGGCCGGAAAGCGGCACAACATCTCAGATGTCACCAAATGGTGAAGCCACTGGCACTGACCGGACGGAAACGCTCTATATAGAAGTCAGGCAAGACAACACACCTCAGGATCCGGCAGACTGGTTCCGCACCGACAAGGATGGATAGCAGATGAAGAAATTCGTGATGGCAGCCGTTGCAGGCACGGTGGCGGGGGTGGTCGCCACCACTCAGATCGCCGGGCCGCTGCTGGCGCAAGAGGCCGAGAAGACGACCAATGTTTACGAACAGCTTGATCTTTTCGGTGATATTTTCGAACGCATCCGCGCCCAATATGTCGAAGATGTCGATCCCGGTGATCTGATTGAGGCGGCCATCAACGGCATGCTCACCTCGCTTGATCCGCATTCGTCCTACCTCTCGCCGAAAGACGCCGAGAAAATGCGCGAGCAGACGCGTGGCGAGTTTGGCGGGCTTGGCATTGAGGTCACCCAAGAAGAAGGTTTCGTCAAAGTCGTCTCCCCCATCGACGGCACGCCCGCCGCCGAAGCGGGGATCGAAGCGGGGGATTTCATCACCCATGTCGATGGCGAAAGCCTGCTGGGCCTCGGCCTCGACGACGCGGTTGAGATGATGCGCGGGCCGGTGGGGTCCGAGATCCTGATCACCGTGGTGCGGGAAGGGGAGCCTGAGCCCTTTGACGTCTCCATCGTGCGCGACACGATCCAATTGACCGCCGTGCGGGCCCGCACCGTGGGCGATACCGCCGTGCTGCGCCTGACCACCTTTAACGAGCAGACCTATCCGAAGATGAAGGAAGGGCTGGAGCAGCAGATCGAAGAGGCGGGCGGCATTGATAATCTCAACGGCATCGTCATCGACATGCGCAACAACCCCGGTGGCCTGCTCAATCAGGCAATTGCCGTGTCAGATGCCTTTCTTGAGGAAGGCGAGATCGTCAGTACCCGGGGCCGCGACATCGAAGACGGCGACCGGGTGAACGCCACGCCGGGTGATCTGGCGATGGGCAAGCCGATCGTCGTGCTAATCAACGGCGGTTCGGCCTCGGCTTCCGAGATTGTCGCCGGCGCTTTGCAGGACCACCGCCGCGCCATCGTCATCGGCACCAAAAGCTTTGGCAAAGGGTCTGTTCAGACCGTCATGCCGCTGCGCGGGGACGGGGCCATGCGTCTGACCACGGCGCGCTATTACACGCCCTCGGGGCGGTCGATCCAAGCGCTTGGCGTATCCCCCGACATCGTCGTGGCGCAGCCCCCGGCGGCACCCGAGACCGAGGAAGACGATGCATTGTCGGCACGCCCCCTCCGCTCCGAAGCCGATCTGCGGGGCCGGTTGAACAACGACAGCCTGACCGACGATCAGATCAAACAGATCGAAGACGACCGCGAAAAGGCCCGCAAAGCGGCGGAGCTGCGCGAAGAGGATTACCAGCTGGCCTATGCCATCGACATCCTCAAAGGGCTGTCGGCTCTGGGTCCGAACGAGTGATCTCTTTCACATAGATGCACAAAGCCCCGCTGGAGACAGCGGGGCTTTTTGTTGGGCGCAGCCCTGCGGGACGGCGTTTCGCTTATTCCGTCTCGCGGCAGTGCCGCCGAAAGGCGCGTTTCAGCATGTCGAGTTCGGCGCGCAGCAGGTCCATCTCGGCCCGTATGTCATCGCCGAGCGCTTCATCCGCGATCAGGGTCACATGACCCAAGAGCGCCCCGCTGGCCATTTCGGTAATGACGAGGGTCTGGACCCCATCGGCAATCGCCTCTGCCGGGACGGGGAAGGAAAGATGCCAGCGCCCCTCGGACCCTTCGGCCTCTAACGTGATACCCGTCACCTCCTTGCCCTCATGGGTCACGCTTATCTGCGACGTTTCTGCACCCTCTTTGGCGGTCAGCACGCCGTGCCAGACGCCTTGGCGCAGCACGGTTTTGGTCAGGTCATATCGGCTCATCACGGGGTCCTAGATCTGGGCGCGGGGGGAGCGGGAAAAAGTGAGGTCGCGCAGCACGACTTGGTTCATCTCCGGGCCTTCAAAGATCAGGTCGATCCATGCCGCCTCGATCCGCTTTTCGTTGAGTTTGCTATAGGCCAGATCGAATTCGACGCTGATGCTTTCCTGACCGACAGGCAGTTCGTGGACGATCTGTTCGGTGTTCGGCCCGTGGCGGATGTTGAGCCGGGCAAAGATCTCTAGCGGGTGCTCCAATTCCACAATCGTGTCCATGCGGATCAGGTGACGGCGTTTCAATCCGGTGATCGCCTCGGGCGGCAGATCGACCACCAGCGACAGGAATGACCCGTCGAATTTGAACACGTCGAGTTGCAGGCCAAAGGGGGCCAGGTCGGCTTCGCGCAGGTTGCGCAATTGGCGCAGGGTCAGTTCCGACCGCGCGCAATCGTGGAACAGGGTCACCTCTTCGCCCAGTTTGGATTTGGTCGCGACCGAGGACAGCCCCGGCGTGGCAAGCGGGCCGCGCCACAACTCGGGCCGCCATGCCCAATCGGCGTTATGTGGTTTCGGAAAGCCGCTGGCCCCGATGGCAGGCAGGGCAAGACGGTCTTCGGCGCGGTGGATCAGCCGGTCTAATTGGGTGCGCAGCAGCCGGGCGCGGCTGCGTTGGCGGCGCAGGGTGGCAAGGTCAGCCGTGGCCGCTTTGCGGGCCGCAACCGCCCAGCGTTGCAGCGCGCGGGCAAAGAGCTTGCCCTCAAGATAACCGCTGCGGAAGTTGACCATGGCCCTGCGCCTCTCGTTTGCTCGCAGTCTATGCAAGGCGGGGATTTCGTTCAAATGAATAGCCCCCGTGATTGTTTCCGGCCCCGGGCAGTGTTGCTGATTTGGAAACAAAGGCTGGTCAACTGCCGGGGGCGGTGGGCGTTGCGCTTTTGCTGCGGCTTTGCTGGATCAGCTCTGCCACCAGCGCGCGGCCCTCTTCGGAAATGGCGCGGCTTTGCGGCGCGCCGTAGAGGGTGACGCTGGCCACATGGCCGCCGATCCGCGCCATGCCGCGCCAGTGGCGGGGCGACATGCCTTCGGCGGGCGCCGGCCCTTGGGCGACAAAGATCGACGCGCCCTCGACGCGACCGGCCTCTTGCAACTGGCTCAGCCCTGCCGCTTCGGCCACCTGTTGCGGCGTGGGCAGGGGCGCGTCGGCCTCGGCTTCGATCAGCGCGAGGGTGAGAATGCCGCGCGGCGCAGCGCTGACCACATCAGGCAAGCCAAGCGCATCGCAACGCGCCATCAGCGCAAAGCGACGTTTGAGGCTTTTGGGGTCGATGCAATAGCCCTGCGGCGGCACAACCTGCACCGCGCCCCCGGCCAAAGCGGTTTGCAGCAGCGGTTTCTCAGGCGTGGCGGGGCTGCCGCCAAAGGAAAAACCCTGACCGCCTTCGCAGGCGGACAGGGTGAGCATTGCAAGCGCCGCGAGGGGGCTTTTAGAGGTCCATGTAATCATGGGTCTCCGCCTTGGCGCCGGGATGTGTTACCGCGCCAAGGTAGGTGGGGCCGACGAGTTTCGCGTATTTCCACAGCGCGCCGCTTTCGTAGTTGGTGGCACGCGGGCCAGCCCATGCCTTGCGGCGCTCGGCCAGTTCCTCGTCCGACAGATCCACGGTGATGCTGCCCTTGACCGCGTCGAGGGTGATCATGTCGCCGTTCTTCAGCAGTGCGATGGGGCCGCCATGCGCCGCTTCGGGGCCGACGTGGCCAACGCAGAAACCGCGGGTCGCGCCTGAGAAGCGTCCGTCGGTGATCAGCGCCACCTTCTTGCCCATGCCCTGACCCGAGAGCGCCGCCGTGGTCGCCAGCATCTCGCGCATGCCGGGGCCGCCAGCGGGGCCTTCGTTGCGGATCACGAAAACGTCGCCTTCCTTATAGGCGCGGTTCTGCACCGCCTCGAAGGCGTCCTGTTCGCATTCGAACACCAGCGCCGGACCGGTGAAGACGATGTCTTCCTCGGCCATGCCCGCGATCTTCACGATGGCGCCTTCGGGGGCGAGGTTGCCTTTCAGGCCCACGACGCCGCCGGTCTTGCTGATCGGGGTCGCGACCGAGTGGATCACCTTGCCGTCGGCCTCGCGGTCGATGCGGTCCAGTTCTTCGCCGATAGAACGGCCGGTGGCGGTCAGACAGTCGGTGTGCAAAAGCCCCGCCTTGCGCAGCTCCTTCATCACCACCGGCACGCCGCCCGCGTCGTAGAGGTCCTTGGCGACGTACTGACCGCCCGGCTTCATGTCGACGAAGTAAGGTGTGTCGCGGAAGATCTCGCAGACGTCTTCGAGGAAGAAATCGATCCCGGCCTCATGGGCCATCGCCGGAAGGTGCAGGCCCGCGTTGGTCGACCCGCCGGTGCAGGCCACGATGCGCGCCGCGTTTTCAAAGGCTTCGCGGGTGCAGATGTCGCGGGCGCGGATGTTCTTCTCGATCAGGTTCATCACCGCAGCACCCGAGGCCTCGGCATAGGCGTCGCGGCTCTCGTAAGGGGCGGGCATGCCGGAGGAGTTCGGCAGCGCAAGCCCGATCGCCTCGGAGACGCAGGCCATGGTGTTGGCGGTGAACTGGCCGCCGCAGGCCCCGGCAGAGGGGCAGGCGACGCGTTCGAGCACATCGAGCGCGGCTTGCGACATGGAGCCGTTCTGGAAGCGGCCCACGGCCTCGAACATGTCCTGCACAGTGAGATCGCGGGTGGCGAAATCTTCGGGAACGTCGGCGCCCGCAGGTGCTTTGCCTGGCAGGATCGACCCGCCGTAGAGGAAGACCGATGGCACGTTCAGCCGCAGCATCGCCATCATCATCCCCGGCAGCGACTTGTCGCAGCCCGCCAGCCCGACAATGGCGTCATAGCAATGGCCGCGCATGGTCAGTTCCACCGTGTCGGCAATCGCCTCACGCGAAGCCAGCGAGGAGCGCATGCCCTCATGCCCCATGGCGATGCCGTCGGTGACGGTGATGGTGGTGAACTCGCGCGGGGTGCCCTGTTCGGAATGCACACCTACTTTCACCGCCTGCGCCTGACGGTTCAGCGCGATGTTACAGGGGGCGGCTTCGTTCCAGCAGGTGGCGACGCCCACCAGCGGCTGGTGAATCTCTTCCTCGGTCATGCCCATGGCATAGTAGTAGGACCGGTGCGGCGCGCGGGCCGGGCCTTCGGTCACATGGCGGCTGGGCAGCCGGGATTTGTCGAAGCGGGGCGTGGTGGACATCGGTGGGCTCCTTGAAACGTCTTGAATGGAATAGTCGGGCGGCGGCTATGCTGCAAGGCTTTGGCGCGTATGAGGCGGGGGAACTGTTGTATTGCAGCGTGTTAGGGCATAGGTTCTGACCTTCTGGCGCGGTCGGTTCGGCCCGCCCGCAAGCGTGAAGGCCCGGCTTATGCTCTGCAAGCACCACCTCCGATTTGAACGGCGCCGCTGATGAACTGGCGGCCCGATTACAGCGCCCACGCGGCCTTTGTCGCGCCCGCGCGCAGCACCTCGGCACTGTGGCGGTTTTTTCTGGGGCTGTTCGTGGCGGTGGTGGCCTATGTCGCGCTGAACGAGCTTTACTTTCAAACGGTCTATAGGCTGGCGGGATCGGCTGCCCCGTCGCTGCATGGCGATCTTCTGAAAGGGGCCACGCCGCAGGCGATGTATCTGCTGCTGTTCAGCTTTGGCACCATGGCGATGGCCGTCGCCGTGACCGTGCGGATCGTGCACCGGCGCAGCGCGGGGAGCCTTTTCGGCCTGCCGGGGCGGCTCTGGCCGCATTTTCGCGCGGTGTCCCTTGCCATGCTGGCCCTTGGGGGTGCGCTGGCGGTCCTGCCGCCATGGGACATGGGTGGCGAGTTGACGCCGAACCTGCCGCTGGGCCGTTGGCTGCTGCTTTTGCCGCTGTCGCTGCTGGCCGTGCTGGTGCAGGTCAGCGCCGAAGAGATCGTCTTTCGCGGCTATGTGCAACAGCAACTCGCGGCGCGGTTCAACGCGCCGCTGATCTGGATGGTGCTGCCGTCGGCGCTGTTCGCAGCGGGCCATTACCTGCCTGCCGAGGCGGGGGAGAATGCGCTGATGGTGGCGCTTTGGGCGGGGGTTTTCGGCATCCTGATGGCGGACCTTACCGCGCGCTCCGGCTCGCTTGGGCCCGCGATCGCGGTGCATCTGTGGAACAATGTCTCAGCCATTCTCATTGTCTCTCTGCCGGATGATCTTTCGGGGCTGGCGCTCTATCTGACGCCCTTTTCAATGGATGACGCGGCGGCGTTGCGTTCATGGCTGCCGGTTGATTTCGCCTTGATGCTGGTCTCATGGCTGGCGGCGCGGCTGGCGATACGCCGCTGATTGCAATTTCCCCATGCGGGGATTATCTGGGACGGAACCACAGCAGAGGCCTGCCAATGAACTGGATCACGAACTACGTCCGCCCGCGAATCAACTCGATCTTCTCGCGCCGCGAGACGCCGGACAATCTGTGGACCAAGTGTAACGAATGCGGCACCATGCTGTTTCACCGTGAGTTGGCGGACAATCTGAACGTCTGCACCAATTGCGGCCACCACATGCACATCAGCCCCCGCGCGCGTTTCAAGGCGCTGTTCGACGGTGGCATCTTTACCGAGGTGAAGGTTCCGGCGCCCACACCCGACCCGCTGCATTTCAAAGACCAGAAGCGCTATCCCGACCGGATGAAGGCCGCGCAAAAGCAGACCGGTGAGCATGAGGCGATGCTGGTCGTGACCGGCGATATTGGTCGCACGCCGATCGTCGCCTGCGCGCAGGACTTCTCTTTCATGGGCGGCTCCATGGGCATGTATGTCGGCAATGCGATCATTGCCGCCGCCGAGGAAGCCGTGAAGCTGAAGCGCCCGCTGGTGCTGTTCTCCGCCGCCGGTGGCGCGCGCATGCAGGAGGGTATCCTCAGCCTGATGCAGATGCCGCGCACCACCGTCGCCGTGCAGATGCTGAAAGAGGCGGGGCTTCCTTACATCGTCGTGCTGACCCATCCCACCACCGGGGGCGTCACCGCGTCCTACGCAATGCTGGGCGACGTGCAGATCGCCGAGCCGAACGCGCTGATCTGTTTTGCCGGGCCGCGCGTGATCGAACAGACCATTCGCGAGAAACTGCCCGAAGGCTTCCAGCGCGCGGAATATCTGCTCGACCACGGGATGCTCGACCGGGTGACCAAACGCACCGAGATGCGTGATGAGTTGATCACCATCACCCGCATGCTGATGGGCCTGCCCCCTGCCGTGCGCGGCGACCTGCCCGCCCCCGAAGAGCTTGAGGTGGCCGAGGCCGCCGCCGCCGTTCAGGCCGCAGCGGATTTGCCCGCCGACACGCCAGAGAAGAAATGAGCACGCCTTCATCCGACGTCATCCTTGAACGGATGATGGCGCTGCACCCCAAGATCATCGACCTGACGCTCGACCGGATGTGGCGGCTGCTGGCGGCTTTGGGCAATCCGCAGAACGACCTGCCGCCGGTGATCCATATTGCGGGCACCAATGGCAAAGGCTCGACCCAAGCGATGATCCGCGCCGGGTTGGAGGCGGCGGGCAAGACAGTGCACGCCTATACCTCGCCGCATCTGGCGCGGTTTCACGAGCGTATTCGGGTGGCTGGCGAGTTGATCTCGGAGCCGGACCTCGCCGCCGTGCTGGACGAATGCCATGCTGCCAATGGCGGCGAAGAGATCACCTATTTTGAGATCACGACCTGTGCCGCGATCCTCGCTTTTTCGCGGGTGCCTGCCGATTATACGCTGCTTGAAGTCGGCCTTGGCGGGCGGCTCGACGCGACGAATGTGGTCGATCCCGCCTTGACCGTGATCACCCCGGTGTCGGTCGATCATCAGCAGTATCTTGGCGAAACACTGGCCGAGATCGCCGGCGAAAAGGCGGGTATCATCAAGCGGCTTGTCCCTTGCGTGGTCGGCCCGCAGGAAGACCCCGCGCTTGAGGTGATCGAAGACCGCGCTGCGAAACTCGGCGCGCCGCTTTTGGCCTATGGTCAGCAGTGGCATGTCGCGCCCGAAGCCGGGCGCGTGGTCTATCAGGATGAGCGCGGCCTGCTTGACCTCCCGCGCCCCAATCTGCCCGGCGACCATCAGCTCATGAACGCGGGGGCCGCGCTGGTCGCGCTGCGCCAGCTTGGCGTCGATGCAGAGGCCTGTGAGGCTGCCGTGACGCAGGCGCAATGGCCCGCGCGAATGCAGCGGCTGTCAGATGGGCCGCTTGCCCGTATGGCGCCCGAAGGCGAGTTGTGGCTCGATGGGGGCCATAATCCCGCGGCGGGGGCGGCATTGGCGGCCACGTTGGCGGCCTTGCCGAAACGCCCGACGCATCTGATTTGCGGCATGTTGAACACCAAGGATATCGCCGGATACCTGCGCCCGCTGGCAGCAGAGGCGGCAAGCCTCACCGCCGTGTCGATCCCCGGCGAGGCGGCGACCCTGCCTGCCGAGACGACGGCGAAAGTGGCGCGCGATGTAGGGTTCGAGACCGCAGAGGCCGAGACCGTCACGGCGGCGCTCAAGGCGATCATCGCCCGCGAACCCCATGCGCGTGTGCTGATCTGCGGCTCGCTCTACCTTGCCGGTAGCGTGTTGCGTGAAAACGTCTAATTAACCATATTTGGGTGTACCGCTGCTGCGAGGTGCAGATGTGGTATATCTTGGTCCATGGAAGTCTCCCCTTTCGAATTTGACCGAGGTGTCCCCATGCGCAATTTCAGCCGGTCCGCGCGTCACGATCAGGACGATGCACGGAAATTTCAATTTATCTTTATGGCCGTAGGCCTCGCAATTATCGCGGGCGGCCTGTGGTGGCTTTATGAGGTCGAACGGCCTTACCACCCTTTCCTGCAGGGCAATGACCTGCATATGCAGCCGGTCAGTGATTCCTGAATGGTTGGCCGGGGGCGGTCAGCGCCCCCAATCTTCCCCCTGCATCTCCCGCAGGCGGGAGGCTGTACGCTCAAATTCGAAAGTGCCTTCACCTTCGAGATAGAGCATTTCCGGGGCGGCGGCGGCGGAACAGATCAGCCGCACCTTCGCCTCATAAAGCGCGTCGATCAGGGTGACGAAACGCTTCGCCTCGTTAAAATTCGACCGGCCAAGAGTGGGGATGTTGTCCAGCAGCAGCACGCGCACAGCCTGCGCCAGCGCGAGGTAATCCGCCGCGCCCAAGGGCTGGCCGCAAAGCGCGTGAAAACCGGCGCGTGCCATGCCGTTGTGATATCGCGGAATGGTCACTTCGCGGCCCTTGACGTGTAGGGTCAGCGGTTCGCCCTCGGTGCCCGCCAGATCGTCCCAGACCGCGTCCATCGCGGCGCGGCTTTCGGCGTTGACGGGGGTAAAATAGACCTGGGACCCAGCCAGCCGGTCTTGGCGGTAGTCGGTCGGGCTAGCGAGTTCATGGACCACCATCCGCTCTTTAATGAGGTCGATGAAGGGGACGAAGACTTCGCGGTTGATACCGTTTTTATAAAGGTCATCGGGCAGGCGGTTCGAAGTGGTGACCACCACGACGCCCGCGGCGAAGAGCGCTTCGAACAGACGGCCCACGATCATCGCGTCGGTGATGTCGGTGATCTGCATTTCATCAAAGGCAAGCAAGCGGACGCTTTCCGCCACGTCGCGGGCCACGGGGGCGATGGCATCGTCCACGCCGGTCTTGCGGACCTCATGCATGGCGTTGTGGATTTCCTGCATGAAGGCGTGGAAATGCACGCGGCGCGCAGGCACGTCGGGCAGATGCGCCACGAACATGTCCATCAGCATGGATTTACCGCGCCCGACACCGCCCCAAAGGTACAGGCCCTTGGGAGGCTCTGGGGCTTTGCGGAAAAAGCTTTTCTTCGGCGGGTTGGCCAGCGCATCGCGGATGCGGTCGAACTCGGCCATGACGGTTTCTTGGGCCGGGTCGGCCTGTAGTTTGCCCTCGGCGACAAGCCGGGCGTAGGTTTCGCGCATGTTGCTCATGGCGGGAGAGATAGCGTGCTGGTGGGGGAGAGGAAAGCATTTCGCGAGGAGGGCCGTCGCCTGCCCGCGGGGCGGCGATCAGGCGGTATGGCGTCGCCACTTTATGGCTCAACCATTGTGTGCGTTCGCAAGGTCGTACCCAGCCTCGCTAAATCGCCTACCCGTCCGGGCGGGCAGGCGATGGCCCGGCGCCTACGGCTTGATTCCGGGCCAGATGGCAATATCGGCCGGGGGGCAGTCATGCGATGGCCCGGCGACCGCCACTCGTTCCGGCCAAGCGACATTCCCAACCCTTACCAGTCCGCTGGCCCCTTCTCGGCGAACTCATGCACCAGAAAGTCGATAAACGCCCGCACCTTCGGCTGCGTGAAACGGCCCGGCGGATAGACGGCGTAGATGCCCTGAGTCTCCAGCGGCAGATCGGGGATCGCGTCCTCGACCAGACCTTTCTCCATCGCCTCGGCGTAGAGGAAGCTTGGCAGATAGGCGATGCCCAACCCCGAGATCGCGGCGTTCAAAAGGCTCTGCCCATCATTGACCGAAAGCCAGCCCGCCGTGCGCACCTGCCGCTTCTCGCCCGAGGGCGCGGTCAGTTTCCACACGTTGCCCGAAGACTGGTTCGAATAATGCAGCAGCTTGTGATTGTTCAGATCGTCGATCTTTTCCGGCCGCCCGTATTGCTCGAAATACTTCGGGCTGGCGATCATGCGTTTGGTGGTCTCGGTCAATTTGCGCGCGCGCAGGGTGCTGTCTTCCAACTCCCCGATCCGCACGGCCATGTCGAAGCCTTCCGAGATCAACTCGACGTAGCGGTTGTTCAGCACCATGTTCACGGTGATATCGGGAAAGTCTTGCAAGAACTCCGACAGCGCGGGGGAGAGGTGGTTCACCCCAAAGTCCGTCGCGACCGAGATCCGCAGCAGCCCCGAAGGCGCGGATTGCATCGAGGTGACCAGCGCATCGGCCTCGCCCGCGTCGTTCAGCACCCGGCGGGCGCGGTCGTAGTAAGCAAGGCCAATCTCGGTGGGCGAGACGCGGCGGGTGGTGCGGTTCAGCAATCGTGCGCCCAAGCGCGCCTCGAGCGAGGAGACATGCTTTGAAACGGCGGATTTCGAGATCCCCATCTTCTTGGCAGCATCTGTAAAGCCGCCTTGATCCACCACAGTGGCAAACGCTTCCATTTCCGTAAGGCGGTCCATTGCCTGTCCCTTCGCATTGATCTTGTTGCGGTCAGGTATGGGCGTCAATTCGGGCAGGATCGGGGCGGAGGCAAGACAGTCCCGTGGTCTTTGCGGGGATCGTTCATGGCATGGAAACGGCAGAACAATCCGTTTCCCCGCCCGTCACAGCCAGCGCAGCCATTTCAACACGGCCAGCATGATGGCAGCGAGGCCGACCATGGCAAGACAAAGGATCGCGAAGGCGCGCGGATCATCCACGCCCGGCATCCCGCCCACGTTCACGCCGAAAAGTCCCGTTAGGAACCCTAGCGGCAAGAAGACCGCGGCGGCGATGGAGAGCATGTAGCTGTGCCGCGCCTGTCGCTGCGCGACCTGGTTGTCGTGTTCATCCTGCACCGTGACGATGCGTTCTTGCAGCGCGTCCAATTCCTCGACCACGATGGCGGTGCGGTTGGCCAGTTCGCGCAGCTTCATCGCGTCCACGTCGGGCACCAGCGGCAGGTTCAGCGTGGCTAGCCGCTCCAGCGCATGGCGCTGCGGGGCGAGGTAACGTTCCAGCCGGATCGCGCTGCGGCGGGTCACCGGCAGTTCCTTCGGCGGCGGTGTGCTGTGGTCCTCCAGATCGGCCTCGTAGAAGGCCGTCCGATCCGCCAGCCGCGCCACTTCGACCTGCACCCGCGCAGTCAGCCGAGAGACCAGCGCCTCGACAAAGGCCGAAGGCCGGGGTGGCGCGTTGTTCTCGGCGGCCAGCGCGCGCAGCTCATCTATGGCAAAGACCCGGCGCATCCGCACGGTGATCACCACCGCATCCGTCACCCACATCCGGACCGAAACCATTTGGTCGGCCTGTTGACCTTCGTTGAGGTTGATGCCGCGCAGGTTCAGGATCAGCCCGTCGTCATATTCGTCACAGCGCGGGCGGGTTTCGGGCTGTAGCAATGCGCCCGCCGGGATCTCGGGCAGGTGTTCGGCCAGCCACGGTGCCAGCGCCGGATCAGCCATGTCGTAGTGCCACCAGCGGTAGCGCCCCGGCCCGGTGAGGTTGTCGTCGGAGGGCACCTGCGCGGTGCCATCCTCATAGATGTCGAAGACGCAGAGGGGCATGGAGACCTTGGATCGTTTTGGCAATCCTGCGGCGATCTAGGGCGGGGCGCAAGGGGGCCAAGCGCCCGCCCCTCGCTTACAGCCCGGCGGCCAGCCGTGTGCCTTGGTTGATGGCGCGTTTCGCGTCCAGTTCCGCCGCCACATCCGCGCCGCCGATCACATGGCAGGTCTGCCCCCTCGCTTCCAGCGCATCGGCAAGGCTGCGCTCGGACAATTGCCCGGCGCAGAGCACGATGGTGTCGGCCTTGATCACCGTGGGGTTCTCGCGCGCTTCGCCAAAGGAGATATGCAGGCCCGCATCGTCGATCTGTTCGTAGTTCACACCCGCGATCATCTTCACGTCGCGCATGGTGAGCGAGGCGCGGTGAATCCAACCCGTGGTCTTGCCCAGACCCTTGCCGGGCTTGCTGGTTTTGCGTTGCAGCATGGTGATCTGGCGCGCAGGTGCTGGCGGTTGCGGCCCTTCGGGGGCGAGGCCGCTGCGGTGTTCGCCCGGGTCCGTGACACCCCATTCGCGCATCCATTCGGGCAGGTTCATCGTGCTGCTCTCGCCATCGTGCACCAGATGCTCCGACACGTCGAAGCCGATGCCGCCCGCGCCGATCACGGCGACCCGTTGGCCGACCTTCGCAGTGCCGTTCAGCACATCGATGTAGCTGACCACGTTGTCGCGGTTTTGCCCGGGGATCTGCGGATCGCGCGGCACAACGCCGGTGGCGATGATGACCTCGTCGAAGCCGCTGAGCGCCTCGCTCGTGGCTTCGGTCTCAAGCTGCACGGTCACGCCGTGCACGTCCAGCATGGTGCGGTACCAATCGACGAGGCCCCAGAACTCCTCCTTCCCCGCGACTTGTTTGGCGAGGTTGAGTTGCCCGCCGATCTCGCTTGCGCGGTCCATCAGGGTGACCTTGTGGCCCCGCTCCGCCGCCGTGATGGCCCCCGAGAGGCCGGCAGGCCCGGCGCCGACAACGGCAATGGATTTCGGGTTTGCGGCGGGTTCGATCCGCAATTCCGTCTCGTAACAGGCGCGAGGGTTTACAAGACAGGTGGATATCTTGCCGCCGAAGGTATGGTCGAGGCAGGCTTGGTTGCAGGCGATGCAGGGGGCGATGCGCTCGGCCTGACCGGCCTTCGCCTTGGCGAGGAAATCGGCATCTGCCAGCATTGGACGCGCGAGGCTGACCATGTCGGCGCAGCCCTCCGCCAGCACCTCTTCGGCCACTTGCGGCGTGTTGATCCGGTTCGAGGTGATCAGAGGGATACCCACCTTGCCCATCAGCTTTTTCGTGACCCATGCAAAGGCCGCGCGCGGCACCGAGGTGGCGATCGTGGGGATGCGCGCCTCGTGCCAGCCGATGCCGGTGTTGATGATATTGGCACCGGCCTTCTCGACCTCTTGCGCCAGTTGCACGACCTCTTCGAAGGTCGAGCCGTTGGGCACGAGGTCGATCATCGACAGGCGGTAGATCAGGATGAAATCCTCGCCCACCGTCTCGCGCACGCGGCGCACGACTTCCAGCGGCAGGCGCATCCGGTTCTCGTAGGAACCGCCCCAGCGGTCTTCGCGCTTGTTGGTATGGGTGACGAGGAACTGGTTCAGGAAATACCCCTCGGAGCCCATGATCTCGACCCCGTCATAGCCCGCCTCCCGCGCACGCAGGGCACAGGCGGCGATGTCGCTGATCTGTTTCTCGATGCCTTCTTCGTCCAACTCCTTGGGGGCGAACATGGAGATCGGCGATTTGATCGCGCTTGGTGCCACGCATTCAGGGGTGAAGGCATAGCGGCCCGCGTGCAGGATCTGCATGGCAATCTTGCCGCCCGCCTCATGCACCCGCTGGGTGATGATGCTGTGGTTGTCCACGTCCTTCTGGCTGACCATCATCGCCGCGCCATGGGCCACCGCGCCTTCGCGGTTCGGCCCGATGCCGCCCGTGACCATCAGCCCCGCATCGCCCCGCGCCCGTGCCGCGTAGAACTCCGCCACGCGGTTCCAATCGCCTGTCTCCTCCAGCCCGGTGTGCATCGAGCCCATCAGCAGCCGGTTCTTCAGCGTAGTGAAACCAAGGTCGAGCGGGGCAAGCAGGTGGGGATAGTCGGACATGGCTTTACCTTTCTGGGTGGGCTGGGTCACTGTGACACCATCGGAAACGGCAGGGCAAGTCACGCGAAACGCCGCGTCATCTGCCCGGCTCACGGCAGGTCAAGACGGGGTGCGGGATGGCGCGGGCAGAGGTGGCGTTGCGTGATGCGGCGATGGCGGATCATGACGCTTTGGGGCGGGTGATGTTCGACGCGATCCACCATGGCGCAAGCGCCTATAGCGCGGCGGAGCGTGCCGCGTGGCTCCCCGCTCGACCACGGGGGCCGCAGTGGACGGCCAAATTGGGCGGGCAGCAGGTGGTGCTGGCCGAACGGGCGGGGCAGGTGATCGGTTTCATGACGCGGGAGCGGGGCTATATCGATCTGGCGTTCATTGCCGCGACGGCGCAGGGCAGGGTGTCTTTCGCGCGCTCTATGGGCGGGTCGAACAGGCAGCGGTCGCCGGGGGCGAGAGCCGGTTGCACACCCATGCCAGCGTGATGGCGCGGCCCGCCTTTGAGGCTATGGGCTTTCGTGTTATCGCGGCAGAGCGCATCGCACGGTCGGGTGAATATCTGGACCGCTTTGAAATGGAGAAGATACTGACATGACCCCCGAAGAGATTGCCAAACTGCCCTACCGACCTTGCGTCGGCGTGATGCTGGTGAATGCCGAGGGCGAGGTTTTTGTTGGCCAGCGGCGCGACCGGGATCAGGACGCTTGGCAGATGCCCCAAGGCGGGGTCGACAAGGGCGAGGCCGCCCGCGATGCGGCCCTGCGTGAGCTAGAGGAAGAGACCGGCATCCCCAGCAATCTGGTGCGGATCGAAGCCGAGACGACAAGCTGGCTGCCCTATGATCTGCCCCATGAACTGGTGCCCAACATCTGGAAGGGCCGCTACCGGGGGCAGGAACAGAAGTGGTTTCTCATGCGTTTTCTGGGGCAGGACGATCAGGTCAACATCCAGACGGCTGAGCCTGAATTCTCGGAATGGCGCTGGATGCCCGCAGATCAACTGGTCGCGAATATCGTGCCGTTCAAACGTGCGGTCTATGCGGCGGTTCTTGAAGAGTTTGAGGAGAAGTTATGACACGGATCATCGCCTGCGCTCTTGTCACTTTGGCCCCGCTGCCCGCGCTTGCGCTCAGTTGCCTGCCCCATTCGGTCGAGGCGACCTATCAACGCGCGGCCAAGGCCGAGGAAAGCTATGTCGTGGTGCAGGGGCGTCTGACCTTTGACGCCAGCGCCCTGCCGAAGGGTGGCACCATCGGGATCAACCCACCCGAAGAGACGCCGATCCGGGCACAGATCAGTGGCAAGGCGCTGTCGGAAGGGGGCTTTGACGTGCCCTTTGACCAGCCTCTGACGCTCAATGTTCAGTGCTTTGGCCCGTGGTGCGGCTCTGCCGAGGAAGGGGATGTTCTGGCCTTTCTCGAACGCAAACCGGATGGGGCCTATGCACTGGAAAGCAACCCCTGCGGCGGCGACCTCTTTGGTTCGCCGAAGCCTGCGATGGTCGACAAGGTGATCGCCTGTTTCCAAGGCGCGGAGTGCACGCCGGTTCGATGATCCGGCGGCGGTCTTATGCCACGATAAGCGGCACTTGCGGTGCGGCATCGCGGGGCAGCAGCCCTGAGAGACGCGGATCGTCGTCGATCTCGACCTGACGGCGCACCGGGGTGAAACCTGACCGCACATAAAAGCCAAGGGCCTGCGGACTGTCGTTGGTGCAGGTGTGCAAGTGCAGCCGGGTGATCGGCTTTTCCCATGCCAGCGTGATCGCTTGGTTCATCAGATACCGCCCCGCGCCGCTGCCGATCAGCGCAGAGGTCAGCCCGAAATAGGCCAGCTCGCAGCTGCCGTCTTCGGGGAAGTTCAACTCAAGCAGCGCCTCGTCCTTGCCATCGCGGGTCAGCGTATAAAAGTCCCGCGCCGGGTCTTGCAGCAGCGCAGAGAGGGCCGCGTCATCCAGCTTGAGCCGCCCGTACCAGAGCCAATCCATCCCGACACGCCGGAAAATGTCCCGAAACCAGTCGGGCGTCGGTGTGACCTTTCGAAAGGTGACACCCTCAGACAGGGGCACCTCCCGCAGGCTGGGTTTGGCGTCCATCTCAAGATGGGTCACCACCACGGCGAGTTTGCCGGGGGGGACATCGTGAAAACCGTTCTCGATCATGGTCAGACCAGCCCTTCGGCCTTGAACAGGGCCATGATGTCAGTCTCGGGGCGGGGGCCGATGTGGCGGATCACTTCGCCCGCGCAGATGTTGCCCATGCGGCCACAGGTCTCAAGATCGCGGCCCGTGGCAAGGCCATAGAGGAAGCCCGCCGCGAATTGATCGCCTGCGCCCGTGGCATCCACCGGCACGACCTTTTCGACCGGCACGTCGACCCGTTCCTCGCCCCGCACCAGCGTGACACCGTCGCCCGACCGGGTGCAGACCACCAGCGGGCAAATCTCGGCGGTCTTGGCCAGCGCGGCTTCGGTGTCGTCGGTTTCCCAAAGGGCGCGAATCTCAGCTTCGTTGCCGATGACATAGCCCAGATCGTTTTCGATCAGCGCGAGGAAGTCGTCGCGGTGACGCTCCACGCAGAAGGGGTCGGAGATGGCGATGCCTGCCATGCCGCCGCCCGCCGTCGCTGCCCGCGCGGCTTCGCGAAAGGCGGTTTTGCCCGCCTCATGGTCAAAGAGGTAGCCTTCGAGGAACATCAGCTTGGCCTTCTCCGTCACCGCCTGCGGCACATCGGCCGAGGTCAGCCCGGTTGAGATGCCGAGGTAGGTGTTCAGTGACCGCTCCCCATCGGGGGTGACGAAGATCATGCAACGCGAGGTCGGGTTCTCGCCCTCGGCCACGGGGGCGTTGACGAAATCGATGCCGATATCGGTCATCGCCTTGGCATAGAACTGGCCCAACTCATCATCGCGCACCCGCCCGATAAAGGCGGTCTTGAGGCCCAGCGCGCCCGCGCCCGCGACGGTATTGGCGACCGAGCCGCCCGGCGTCTGCACCCGGTCTTGCATTGCGGCATAGAGGTCTTCGGCGCGGTCACGCTCGATCAACTGCATGATGCCTTTCTCGATACCGTTGTCGGCAAGAAAATTGTCATCGGCATGGGAGATCACGTCGACGACGGCGTTGCCGATGCCAACCACTTCGTATTGGGTCATTCTGTCTTGTCCTCGTATTGGCACAGGTCACGGATGATGCAGGTGCGGCACAGGGGTTTGCGGGCTTTACAGTGATAGCGGCCATGCAGGATCAGCCAGTGATGGGCATGGCGCTGGAAATCGGCGGGAATGTTGTCTTCGATAGCGCGCTCGACCGCGTCGACCGTCTTGCCCGGTGCGATCCCGGTGCGGTTGCCAACGCGGAAGATATGGGTGTCCACCGCCTGCGCGGGCTGGCCCCACCACATATTGAGCACGACATTCGCGGTCTTGCGCCCGACACCCGGCAGCGATTGCAGCGCGGCGCGGGAATTGGGCACCTCGCCGTCGTAATCGTCGACAAGGATTTGGCTTAGCTTGATGACGTTCTTGGCCTTCTGACGGTAGAGGCCGATGGTCTTGATATGGTCGATCAGCCCCTCAAGCCCCAGATCAAGCATCTTTTGCGGCGTGTCGGCGATTTTGAACAGCTCGCGCGTCGCCTTATTGACACCCGCGTCGGTCGATTGCGCGCTCAGCGCCACGGCCACAACCAGCGTATAGACGTTCACATGTTCCAACTCGCCCTCGGGCTCAGGCTCTGCCTGTTGGAAGCGGGCGAAGATCTCGCGGATGGTATGATAATCAAGTTGGCGGGCCATGGCTCAGGGTATGCGATGAATGGCGCGGCAGGGCAAGCGGGGGCGAGGCGTGGGGTGCGATGGCGCAAGAAACGGGTCGCACGGGGGCAGGGGCGCGGCTAATCTGGTGGCATGACACAGATCGCAAAGCTCTCTCCCGCGCCCGAAGATCAGGGGTACCACTATCAGGTGATGCGCCGCGCCATCGCCCTGATTGACGAGGCCGAGGACCCCAAGCAACTCGATTGGATCGCGGGCGAGATGGGCATGTCCGCCGCGCATTTCCAGCGGCTGTTCTCACGCTGGGTGGGGGTCTCGCCGAAGCGATACCAGCAGTATCTGATGCTGGATCAGGCCAAAGTCATGCTGCGCGACCGTTTCACCACGCTGGCGGCGGCGCATGAATTGGGGCTGTCGGGCAGCGGGCGGTTGCATGACCTTTTCCTGCGCTGGGAGGCGATGAGCCCCGGTGAGTTTGCCCGCAAGGGCGCGGGGCTGACGATCTACTGGGGTTGGTTTGACAGCCCCTTCGGCCCGACACTGGTGATGGGCACCGACAAGGGCATCTGCGGGCTCGCCCTGTCGTCGGAAGTGGGGGAGGATGCGGCGATGGCGGATCTTTGTGGCCGCTGGCCGCTCGCCGATTTCGTGGAGGCCCCCGCGCGGTTGCAGGCATGGGTCGACGCGGCCTTTGGGAGACGGAAGGAGCCCGAGGCGAAGGCGCCGCTCTACCTCATCGGTGCGCCCTTTCAGATCAAGGTCTGGGAGGCGCTGCTGAGCATCCCTTCGGGGCAGGTGACCACCTATTCCGAAATCGCACAGAGCATCGGCAGCCCCCGCGCCGTGCGTGCCGTGGGCACAGCAGTAGGGCGCAATCCGGTGAGTTGGCTGATCCCCTGTCACCGGGCGCTGCGCAAAAGCGGGGGCTTGGGCGGCTACCACTGGGGGCTGCCGGTGAAACGCGCAATGCTCGCCTTCGAGGCGGCGCGGGCAGAGGCGCAAACAGCCCCCTCTGGGCGGGTTTCTGCCGAATAGCGGTTATATGTAATGTTTTTGGGAACTTTGCGTGCCTATATTGCGTTCACGTCAAGATGCCCCGCCCGAACGGGGCCGCAAACATGAAGGCAGTAGACATGATTTCTTCGAAGATGACTTTGGCCGCCGCTCTGGCTGGCGCGATGACACTGGGTGCCTGTACGCAGCCGATGCAGCCGGGCAATGGCGATCCGAACCAGCGGACCAAGAATGGCGCTTTGATTGGTGCGGGCGTCGGGGCCCTTGCCGGTGCGATTTCCGAAGGTGACGGCAAAGGCGCGCTGAAAGGCGCATTGATCGGCGGCACGATCGGCGCAGGCGTGGGTTACTCGCTTGATAAGCAAGAAGCCGAGTTGCGCGCCGCGATGGACAGCCGTGTGGTCATTACCAACACCGGCGACCGTCTGATCGTGACCCTGCCGCAAGACATCCTCTTTGCGACCGACAGCACCAGCGTATCGCCCGCCCTGCGCGACGATCTGGCCGCGCTGGCGCAGAACGTGAACATCTATCAGAATTCCACCCTGCAAGTCGTGGGCCACACCGACAGCGATGGCGAAGCGGCCTATAACCAGCAGCTTTCCGAGCGTCGCGCGCAGGCCGTGGGCAATATCCTTCTGTCCAACGGCGTGCCACAGCAGCGTTTGCAGACATTCGGCCGTGGCGAAAGCCAGCCCGTGGCAAGCAACCTGAGCGCCGCCGGCAAAGCGCAAAACCGCCGGGTCGAGATCGTGATCCTGCCCAACGCGCGCTAAACGGCAGGTTGAGAGTGACAGAGAACCCCGGCCAGTGGCCGGGGTTTTTTGTTGGTCTAGAGGTTGTCCTCGACCCTGAAACCCTTGGGGATGGCATCGCGCCCTTCGAGCAGAAGATCGGCCATGACCTCTGCCACTTTGGGGGCCATGCCGAAGCCGATTTTGAAGCCGCCGTTGGCGATGTAATGCCCCGGTCTGCCCGGCCACGGGCCCAGCATCGGCGCGCGGCTACGGCTGCGCGGGCGCAGCCCGGGCCAGCGTTCGACAACCGGCGCGTCTTGCAACGCAGGCACCGCCGCGCGGGCCTTGGCGATCACCGCGTCGAGCTGTGCATCGGTGCCGTCAGGGCTGTCATATTCTCGCTCAGTGGTGCCGCCCACAGCCACCGTGCCATCTAGATGCGGGATCACATGGACCCCATCGGCAAAAAGCTGCGCCGCGCCGCCCCGGTCCAGCCGCAAGAGCGCGGCCTGCCCTTTGATGCCCGCGCCAACCAAACGCGGATGGCCCGCATTCAGCGCCTCCAGCCCCGCGACCCCAGTGGCCCAGAGGGTCAGGCCCGTATCGGGCGCCTCGGCCACGATCTCAACGCCTTTGGCCGCCAGCGCCGCGACCAGTGCCGCGCAGGCGTGGCGCGGGTGGACGAGGGCGCTTAGCGTATCGCGGATCAGCCAGCCCGTGGGGCTCTGCGGGGCCCAGTCGCTGCCCTCGGCGCGGATCAGCTCCCACCGGGCGCGGCCTTGCCAAAGTTCGGCTGCCGTGTCCTGCCGCTGCCGCGCCAGCGCGAGGGCTGCGTCATCTGCCACCGGCTGCACCCGCCCGCTGCGGATATAGCCGGGCGCGCGACCGCCCTCGGCCTCGACCTCGGCCCAGAAGGCTTCGGCGCTGAGCAGGCTCTCAAGCTGAAAGGCTTTCTTGGCGTTCCAATTCTCTGGCACATGCGGCGCCAGCGCGCCCACGATCCCGCCCGAAGCCCCCGCCGCCGGTCCTGCCGGATCGACCACACGGACCACCGCCCCGCGCCGGACGCAGGCCCAAGCCACCGATAGGCCAAAAATCCCGGCCCCTCTTATGGTTACATCCACCATTGCCATTCCCCGCCAGCTTGCGCAGTGTCTGCGCGACTTCTTCCCCTCTAGCAGGACGTGCCGTGCCAGACCAGAATGCCCAGATCACTTGGCGCGCGGGCCAAGTGCCCGTCTCGACCCAGTTCGATGATCCGTACTTCAGCTTAGAGGATGGCGCGGCAGAGACGGCCTATGTCTTTCTGGCGGGCAACGACCTGCCCGAGCGCTTCCGCCCCGGCTTTCACATCGCCGAGCTTGGCTTTGGCACCGGGCTGAACCTGCTGCTGGCATGGGACGCTTGGATGCGGGCGGGCCATGACGGGCCGCTGCATTTTACCAGTTTCGAAGCCTACCCGATGCGGCCTGAGGATATGGCGCGGGCCCATGCGGCTTTTCCCGCGCTCGACGGGCGGCGCGATGCGCTGACAGCGGCGTGGGATGGCGCGGGTGGCGTGTTGGAACTGCCCGGCCTGCAGGCCGAGATCATTATCGGGGACGCGCGCGAAACCCTGCCCGCGTGGCAGGGGCAGGCCGATGCTTGGTTCCTTGATGGGTTTTCACCGGCCAAGAACCCCGAGCTTTGGGGCGATGATCTGATGGCCGAGGTGGCCCGCCATACCGCACCGGGCGGCAGTGCGGCGACCTATACCGCCGCGGGCTTCGTGCGCCGGGCGCTCGCCGCGGGCGGTTTTGAGGTTGCCCGCATCCCCGGCTATGGCCGCAAACGCCACATGACCTGCGCACGGATGCCCGCATGAGCCAGTCCAACAATATCCCGCTCGGCATCATGCTGATGATCGCCACGACGATGGTCTTCGCCGTCCAAGACGGGCTGTCGCGCCATCTGGCCGAGAACTACAACGTGCTAATGGTGGTGATGATCCGCTATTGGTTTTTCGCGGCCTTCGTGATCGCGCTGGCATTGCGCAAGGCGGGCGGCATCCGCCGCGCCGCCGCCACGACACAGCCCGCGGTGCAAATCCTGCGGGGGGTGCTGCTCTCGGCGCAGATTTGCACGATGGTGCTGGGCTTCACTATTCTGGGGTTGGTGGAGAGCCATGCGGTCTTTACCTGCTACCCGCTTTTGGTGGCGGCGCTCTCCGGACCGATCTTGGGGGAGAAAGTCGGCTGGCGGCGGTGGGCCGCGATTGGTGTGGGCTTTGTCGGGGTGTTGGTCATCTTGCAACCCGGGCTTCGGGTGGTGGACCCTGCCGCCGCGATCCCGCTGGCGGGGGCGGCGATGTTCGCGGTCTATGGCCTGCTGACTCGCTATGTCGCGCGGCGCGACACGACGGCGACGAGTTTCTTCTGGACGGGCGTGACCGGTGCGGCGGTCATGACGGCAGTCGGCATCTGGTTTTGGGAGCCGATGACGCCGGGCAACTGGCTGTTGATGGGCACGCTTTGCATCACCGGGGTCACGGGCCATTGGCTGCTGATCCGTTGCTACGAGGTGGCCGAGGCCAGCGCGGTGCAGCCCTTCGCCTATACGCAGTTGATCTTTACCGTGATCATCGGCCTGTCTGTCTTTAACGAAGTGCTGCGCCCCAGCGTGGTGCTGGGCGCGGGCATGATCGTGGCGGCGGGGTTGTTCACCCTATGGCGCGAACGCCTTCAACGTCGATCCGGTTAACTCTTCGCTAAAGGGGATCGGCAGCGGGTCTTTTCCCAGACGCGCGCGATAGACGGGCAGGCTTTCGGTCACCCGCATGACGTAGTTCTGCGTCTCACGAAAGGGGATCATCTCGATCCAATCGACGATGTCGATCTCGCCCTTGCGCGGGTCGCCATAGGTCGCCATCCAGCGCCGCGGGCGGCTGGGGCCTGCGTTATAGGCCGCCGACATCATGGAGACATTGCCGTCGAAAAGCCCCGCCATCTGCGACAGATAGGTCGCGCCGAGCCGCGCGTTGTAATCGGGGTCGGCGGTCAGCCTGTCCGTCGTGTGCTGGCCTGAGATGCCCAGATCGCGTGCCACGTCCCGCGCCGTGGCGGGCATGATCTGCATCAAACCGCGCGCGCCGACGCCGCTTTGCACGTTCGGGTCGAACTCGCTTTCACGCCGCGCGATGGCGAGGGTCATCTCGGTCGCCATCGACAGGTCTTTCTCGACCAAGCTGTGCAGCGCGTAATAGGGGGCGGGCACCTCCAGCCCCCGCTGCGCCGCGCGTTTGCCGATCATGACCGCGATATGCGGCTGGCCCACGTCGATCGCGGCTTGCCCCAGCAGGGCGATGTCTTCGGGGACGAGTTGTTCGGCCAAATGGGTCCAGAACCGCTCGGCGGTGGACAGCTCGCCCGAGGCTTGCAGCAGCAGTCCGGCCTCAAACAGGGGCGCACGGGCCAGTGGAGAGCTGCGCCAGTCTTGATCAGGTGCGGCGCCTGCGAGCTTTTCATCAAAGGGGAGGCCGCCCCGTTCGGCGGCCAGCAGCCCGTAGAAGGAGGTTTGGTACTTCGCCCCCATGGCATAGGCTTTCGCCGCGCCTTCCGCATCGCCCATCGCCTCTAACGCGCGGCCCTGCCAATAGCCCGCGCGGCCTTGGCTGATGGGGGATTCCACGGCGTTGTCGTGGTTCTGGAAATGGCCCAGAGCGGTGGTGGGATCGTCCAAGAATCGCAGCGCGATATAGCCGGAGAGCCATTCGAGATCGGCATAGTTCGAGCCATCGGTCAAAAAATGCTGCGACGCCAGTCGGTAGGCCCTTTGCGCATCACCATTGCGCATTTCATCCCGTGCCAAGGCGCGACGGCGGTTGGCCCATTTGGGGGGCTGACCGAGCGCCACAGCCGAGGTCGAGCGCGCCAGCATCAAATCCTTGGCATCTTCGCGCAGCCCCTTGCGGATACGCCATTCAAAGCGGTCATGCGCCAGCCCCGGCGCATCGGATTTGGAGGAGGGGAGCGCGTCGATCTTGGCGTTCACGTCGCTTTCCAGCTTTTGCAGGGCGATGCGGGTTTCCGCCAGCGCCCTGTCGGGGCTTGAGACCAGATCGAACATTTGCCGCGCTTCGGAATGTTCGCGCTGCCAGAGCATCTCTTCGAGCCGCGCCGCGTGATGGGGGGCCAGAAGGCTGCCATGCGCCTCGACAAATAGCGCCTGACTGGTGGCGTTCATCGGCATGGTCCGCCACGCCAGTACGAGGTTCGCCTCGGCCTCACCGCGCTGCCCGCTGTTGATCAGCGCCTCGGCATGAGCCAGCACGCCGCGTGGGGTCTGCGGGGCCATGGCCGAGAAGAAATCCAGTATCTCGCTCTCACCCTGTCTGATGACCGCCGCTTCGCTCTGCCTGCGCAGATAAGCCTCACCGGGCCAGTCGGGTCTGCGGTTCAGGAAATCGCGCGTGTCGGCATAGGTGCCGCGCCCGGCGCGCAGCCGGTGCCATTCGATCACATCGGCGGCGACCTGCCCGTCGCGGGCCGCCAGCGCCGCGGCGGCGTCCCAATTGCCGCTGCGCATCGCATCCATCGCCCAGCCCAAAGGCCGTGGCCGCTGCGCCTCCGCAGGCACGGTCAGGACAAAAACACTCATGAGGATCGCCATCAGGCGCGTCATCGCTTGCATTTCCTACGTCTCCGAGGCTAGAGCCTTGCAACATATGGCTCGGGCGCCGTTTATCAAACCGTAGCGCCCGCAAAAGCCCTCATCCAGTCCGGTTTTCCACCGGCCAGCACTTAAGGAGCGTGCACATGTTCAAAGGCTCTCTGCCTGCCCTCGTCACGCCGTTTCGCAACGGCGCGCTGGATCTGGATACGCTCAAGAAACTTATCGAATGGCACATCGGCGAAGGGTCGAGCGGGCTTGTCCCCGTCGGCACCACCGGCGAATCCCCGACGCTGAGCCATGCCGAGCATGAGACCGTCGTCGAAGAGGTGGTCAAAGCCGTCGCGGGCCGCATTCCGGTCATCGCGGGTGCCGGGTCGAACAACACGGTCGAAAGCATCCGCCTTGCCCGTCACGCCGAAAAGGTCGGCGCGGATGCGCTGCTGGTGGTGACGCCCTATTACAACAAGCCCACGCAGCGCGGGTTGGTGGCGCATTTCACCGCCGTGCATGACTGCTGTGAGTTGCCGATCATCATCTACAACATCCCCGGCCGTTCGGTGGTGGATATGATGCCCGAAACGATGGGCGAACTGGCCCAGTTGCCGCGCATCGTCGGCGTCAAGGACGCCACCGGCGATCTGGCGCGCGTCTGCGATCAGCGCATCACCTGCGGCCCGGATTTCTGCCAGCTCTCCGGCGAAGACGCCACGGCGCATGGGTTCAACGCCCAAGGCGGCGTCGGCTGTATCTCGGTCACCGCCAATGTCGCGCCGCGCCTTGTGGCGCAGATGCAGGCCGCCTGTCTTGAGGGCGATTATGCCAAGGCGCTGGAGTTGCAGGACCGTCTGATGCCGCTGCACAAGGCGATCTTTACCGAGCCGGGGCTCGTGGGCGTGAAATACGCCATGTCGCGTCTCGACCTCTGCTCGGACGAGGTGCGTCTGCCGCTCACGGAACTGACCGACCCGACCAAGGAACTGGTCGATGCGGCCCTGCGCCACGCGGGGCTGATGAACTAAGCCTAGTGTAAACAGGTTGGCCGATACGAAGAGGGGGTGGAGACACCCCCTCTTTTGCGTTCAGCGTTTGCCGTAATAGAAGCCGACCACATGTTCGGCTTGGGCAAAGAACAGCCAGCGCGCGGTCAGCACCCCTGCCGCATGGCTGAGCACCGCGAGACCGGCGGCAAGGTGGTGAAACACAGGCGAGAGCAACAGCAGCAGCGGCAGCAGCACCATCAGCGCAATCGCGATCACCCGCAGTTTCAGCGCATGTTTGCGCCCGATCTGATAGACGAATTCCCGTAGCAGATAGTTGCTGCCAGTATGGGGTGGCTCAAAGGCGCGGACACTGCCCTGCGGCCCCAACCGCGTCGCGCTCGCGATATCGCTGTTTGAGGCCGCAAGCGCCCGATCCCCGCGCCACCATGTGGCGATCTGCACCGCCCCGGCCAGCGCCAGCAGGATCATCGCCGCCGTCACCTGCCCCGCCAGCAGGGCACCGCCCGCGATGCTGAGCGACAGGAAATTCAGCGGCGTCATCACGCTGTGCCAGCGCGGCACGGTTTTCATCTGGGTATAGATCATCGCCGTGGTCAGCACCGTCAGCAGCGACAGCGCCGCACCGATCACCCCCAAGGGCCAAAGCCGCGTGTCGTAAAACACCAACCCCGCGCCATAGGCGGCCATGACCAGCAGCGCCGCAACCGAGGCCCAAGCCTCGCGGCTGAGCCAAGAGCTGCGCCATTGGGTGAAGGCTTTGAGCGCACGCTCCGGGTGGCCGAGGTGGAAGGTCGAGGCGATGAGCCCGCCCACGGCCAAGAGATAGGCCAGCGCGAAGAAGACGAAAGCGACCCAGCCGGTCACGGCAGGCATGCCGATGCCGAGCCATGCCAATAGACCGAACCCCATGCCCGACAGGCTGCTGAACAGAATAACGGAAGGCGCCGGATGCATCAGAGCTTCTCCAAAGTGCGGTCGAGCCAGCCGAGGAAGCCCTTCGGCCCCTCGTCCACCGGGGCGAGGAAGGGGGCGAGCACGTCGATCTCGCCCTCGGGAGGGCCAAGCGTGTCACGCGGGCGCGGCGGCAGGTATTTGTTGACCGGTTTGGTGCCCTGTTCGGGCATCAGGTCCACGCCACCACGCTCTGCCACCAACTGGCTGACCGCGCTGTCCGGATCGCCCAGATCGCCGAAATGCCGCGCGCCCGCGGGGCAGGTGCGCACGCAGGCGGGCTGGCGGTCTTCCTCGGGCAGGTTCTCGTTGTAGATCCGGTCGACGCAGAGGGTGCATTTCTTCATCACGCCGGCTGCCTGATCCATCTCGCGCGCGCCGTAGGGGCAGGCCCAAGCGCAGAGGCCGCAGCCGATGCAATCGCTTTCGTTGACCAGCACGATGCCGTCCTCGACCCGCTTGTAGCTGGCCCCCGTCGGACAGACGGTGACGCAGGGCGCGTCCTCGCAATGCAGGCAGGATTTCGGGAAGTGGACCAGTTGAGCGGCACCGGCCTCGGGCTGGACCTCGTAGCTGTGCACCCGGTTGAGGAAGGTGCCCGAGGGGGCGCTGCCGTAGGCGTCTTGGTCCGACAGCGGCGCGCCGTAGTTTTCGGTGTTCCAGCCTTTGCAGGAGATCACGCAGGCATGACAGCCGACGCAGGTATCAAGGTCGATCACGAGGCCGAGTTTGCGGTCGGTCTGTTGCGGGAGCATGGTCATGTCTGGCGGTCCTGAAGGGTCGTTCTCGCGGCGCGGGGGGCGAAGGGGGTCATTTGCCCACCTTCCACGCGATGTCGCGCGGCGCGGGCGGGACAGGCGAGCGTTGCGGCGGGATCTCCGGTTGTGCCTCGGCAGGGGCCGCGGTCTTTTCAATATGGACCTTGAGGTCAAACCACGCGGCCTGTCCGGTGATCGGGTCGGAGTTGGACCAGCGCAGGCCGTCGCCTTTGGGCGGGAGAAGCTCGTGGATCAGGTGGTTGAGCAGGAAGCCCTTCGTCGCCTCTGGCGCGTCGCGGTCCAGCGCCCATGCGCCTTTGCGCTTGCCGATGGCGTTCCATGTCCAGACGGTATGGGGGTTCAGCGCGGCCATCTCCATCACTGGCACGGTGATCCCGCCATGGGGCGAGGTCACGCGCGCCCAATCGCCGTCCTTCAAACCCTTTGCCCGCATGATCGCGGTGGGCAGGTAGAGCGGGTTGCGCCCATGCAGCTGCCGCAGCCATGCGTTCTGGCTGCCCCAGGAGTGGTACATCGCCATGGGGCGTTGGGTGAGGGCGTGGACATCGTAGCCCTGCGTGCCCTCGGGGTCGCTCTCGTACCAATGCGGCAGCGGTGTCATGAACTGCTTGATGCGCTCGCGCAGATGGTCGGGGGGCTGGCGGTCGCCGTGGCCCTCGGCGGCCAGTTGGAAGCGGCGCAGCGGCTCCACGTAGAGCGAGAAGAGATAGGGTTGCGGTGCGTCGTAAATCCCCATGCCCACGGCCCAGTCCTGATAGGCGGCGTTCCACGGTTTGTAGTACTGCGCCTCGGCGGGAATGTGGTGGGCCGAGAAGCCGCCGTTCTTGATGTAGCGGGCGATCTGGTCGGGGTTCGGGGCGCCGCGGCCGCTTTGGGTGCCGTCCTCTCCGCGGAACCCGGCCAGCGGGCCGATGCCGGGGCGGCGTTCGTGGTTGGTGATGTAATCGGCGTAGTCGCGGTATTTCTGACTGCCGTCGTCATTCACGAAGCCGGGCAGCTCCAGCCGCGCGCCGAGATCGCAGAGCACCGATTGGAAGCCGCGCACGTCGCGGTTGGGTTCCACCACAGGCCAGCGGATCGCGTCGGCGGCGGCGTCGGCCTCGCTGATCGGCCGGTCGAGGAGCGAGATGCAATCGTGACGCTCCAGATAGGTCGTGTCGGGCAGGATCAGATCGGCATAGACCACCATTTCGGACGAATAGGCGTCGGAATAGATGATACGCGGGATCACGTAGTCGCCATTCTCATCCGTATCGGTCAGCATCTCCATCACCCCGCCGGGGTTCATGGATGAGTTCCACGACATATTCGCCATATAAAGAAACAGCGTGTCGATCTTGTAGGGATCGCCCGCATGGGCGTTTGAGATCACCATATGCATCAGCCCATGGGCCGACATCGGGTTTTCCCAAGTAAAGGCTTTGTCGATCCGCGCGGGGCTGCCATCAGGGCACAGCGCCAGATCGTCGGGGCCTTGCACGAAACCCAGATGCGGCCCGTCGAGCGGCCCGCCCGGCGTGGCCTTGCAATGGGGTTTGGGATGCGCCGTGGCGGGCTTGGGGTAGGGCGGTTTGAACCGGAAGCCGCCGGGCACTTCCACGGTGCCGAGGATGATCTGCAGCACATGCAGCGCACGGCAGGTCTGGAAGCCGTTGGCATGGGCCGAGATGCCGCGCATGGCGTGGAAGGACACCGGGCGGCCGGTCATCTTCTCGTGACGTTCGCCGCGGAAATCGGTCCAGGGCTGGTCGATCTCGAAGGCCTCGTCGAAAGCCACCCGCGCCAGTTCGGCGGCGATGGCGCGGATGCGCGGCGCCGGGATGCCGCAGCGCTCGGCCACGGCCTCGGGGGTGTAGTCCTCGCCAAGGTATTCTTCGGCCATCTTGTGGAACACCGGGCGGTGTGTGATCCCGCCCGCGCGGTAGGTCGCGGAGAGGTCGGGGCGGACGCCGGGTTGGTCGAAGGGGGTGAGCTTGCGGGTCTTGCGGTCGATCACCAGCGCCTTGCCGTCCGCGTCGCGCAGTTGCAGGCCGAATTCGGGCGACTTCGGGTCGCCGTTCAGCAGCACCGGCGCGTCGGTATAGCGCGCGAGGTAGTCCAGATCGATGCGCCCGGCCTTCATCAGGCAGTGGATCAGCGACAGGATGAACAGCCCGTCGGTCCCGGGCGTGATGCCGACCCAATCGTCGGCGATGGCGTTGTAGCCGGTGCGGATGGGGTTCACCCCGATCACCCGCGCGCCGCGTTTCTTCAGCTTGCCCAGTCCCATCTTGATCGGGTTGCTGTCGTGATCCTCGGCCACGCCGAAAAGCATGAAGAGCTTGGTGTGGTCCCAATCAGGCTGGCCGAACTCCCAGAAGGCGCCGCCCATGGTGTAGATCCCTGCCGTGGCCATGTTGACCGAGCAAAAGCCGCCATGTGCCGC
This sequence comes from Sulfitobacter sp. 1A13421, assembly GCF_043557285.1. Lineage (NCBI taxonomy): Bacteria > Pseudomonadati > Pseudomonadota > Alphaproteobacteria > Rhodobacterales > Roseobacteraceae > Sulfitobacter > Sulfitobacter sp. 1A13421. The sequence continues at coordinate 152,528 of NZ_JBIFFQ010000003.1, read as the reverse complement.
GTAGTTCGGGGTGCCGAAAGCCTGCGCCCAGAGGGAGGTGAAGCTTTGCGACTGGTCACGCCCGGTGAAAAAGGCGAGCTTTTCCGGCGCCTCATTGCGTAGCGGCTCCAGCCAGCCGGTGGCGATCTCAAGCGCCTCAGCCCAGCTGATGTCCTCGAATTCGCCCGAGCCGCGGGGGCCCACGCGTTTCATCGGGTTGCGTAGGCGCGCGGGGGAATTGTGCTGCATGATCCCCGCCGAGCCCTTGGCGCAGAGCACGCCGCGATTCACGGGGTGGTCGCGGTTGCCCTCGATATAGGCGACCTTGCCCTTCTTCATATGCACGTTGATGCCGCAGCGGCAGGCGCACATGTAGCAGGTCGTGCGGCGGACCTCGTCCGAGACCTTGGGCGACAGATCGAGCGGCGGCTGGGAATGCGTCATGAGGGGGCGGGGGCTTTCAGCAGGGCAAGCGCTTGGCGCGCGATATGTTTCTCTTCGGCGGCGGGGATGACCCATGAGGGAATATTTCCCGCCCAGCGGAGGTTTGCAAGAACCTTTTCCCTTACTGCGGAATCGTTCTCGCCAATCCCGCCGGTGAAGGCGATGCCGTCGATCCCGCCCATGGCGGCGATCATCGACCCGGCCTGACGTGTGATCCAATAGCAAAAGTGGTCGCGGGCAAAGCTGTCGCTTTCGCTGCCGCTTTCCGCCAATTGCCGCATGTCGGCGGTCTGGCCCGACAGGCCGAGCAACCCGCTCTCGTGGTGCAGCAATCTCTGCGCGGCTTCCAGTCCGAGATCGCCCACCAGATGCAGCACCGCGCCCGCGTCGATCTCTCCCGCGCGGGTGCCCATGGTCAGCCCGCCCAAGGGTGAGAAGCCCATGGTGGTGGCGACCGAGCGGCCCTTGCGGATCGCGCAGAGCGATGCGCCATTGCCCAGATGCAGCGCCAGCAGGCGGTCGGGCAGGGGGGCGCCGGTTTGGGCGGTGAAATTCCGCACGAGGCTTTCGTAGCTGATGCCGTGGAAACCGTAGCGGCGCAGGGCGGCGGTCTCGGGCTTCTCGGGCAGCGCGTAGCGGCGCGCCACGTCCGGGTTGGTGCGGTGAAAGCCGGTGTCGAAAGCGGCGAATTGCGGCAACTCCGGCATCAGCGCTGCAAGGGCGTCGATTGCGTTAAGGTGATGCGGATTGTGCAGCGGGGCCAGCGGTTGCGCCGCGGCGATGGCGGCGCGCACGGCGGGGGTGACTTCCGTTGTCTCGGCCAAATCCGGGCCGCCGTGCACCACGCGATGCGCGGCGGCGCTGAGGTCAGCGGTTGCGATCCCCGCGTCACGCAGCCCTGCCAGAATGGCGGTGAAGGCGGTGCGGTGATCGGGCAGGGCAAGCGGCCGCGCCGGAGCTTTTCCTACCCGCAGGGCGCCGGACTGGCCGATGCCCTGCGCTTCGATCCGCAGGGTTTCAGACAGCCCGCCGTCGAAGACCGCCACCTTGATCGATGACGAGCCTGCATTGACGACGAGCACCAGCGCCATGGCTCAGACCCGTTGCGGGCGCATGTCATCCCGGCTGATCCCGGCGACGGAGACGGGTTTTTTCATCGCGTCGCGGCGGAAGGGCTCGCCCAGTTCCTGGTTCAGCAGCACTTCGATAAAGGTGGTCTTGCCCTCCTCCATCTGTGCCTTGATCGCGCGGTCGAGCGCCTCGGTCAGTTCTTCCATTGACGAGACTTGGACCCCTTCGACGCCACAAGCCTTGGCGATCCCGGCATAGCTCACGTCCTGCGCCAGTTCGGTGCCGACGAAGTTGTCGTCGAACCAAAGCGTCGTGTTCCGCTTCTCCGCGCCCCATTGGTAGTTGCGGAAGATTACCATGGTCACGGCGGGCCAGTCGTCGCGGTTCACGCTCACCATCTCATTCATGGAAATGCCAAAGGCCCCGTCGCCGGCAAAGCCCACCACGGGCGTGTCCGGGCAGGCGATCTTGGCGCCGCAGATCGCCGGGAAACCGTAACCGCAGGGGCCGAAAAGCCCGGGGGCGAGGTATTTGCGCCCCGCCTCAAAGGTCGGGTAGGCGTTGCCGATGGCGCAGTTGTTGCCGATGTCGGAGCTGATGATCGCCTCAGTGGGCAGGGCCTTCTGGATCGCGCGCCACGCCATGCGGGGCGAAATCTTTTCCGGCTCGCGGCTGCGCGCGCGTTCGTTCCAAGTCGTGCCGGGATCGTCGTCTTCGTGGTCCATCGAAGTCAGCTCCTGCGCCCATGCCGACTTGGTCTGGGCAATCAGGTTGCGGCGTTCCTCGCGGCCTGCGTCACCGGCGCTCTCGCTCAGCCGGTCGAGAAGGCTGCGCGCCACCTTGCCCGCATCGCCCAGGATGCCGACGCTCACCGGTTTGGTCAGGCCGATGCGGTCGGGGTTGATGTCGACCTGAATGATCTTGGCCTCCCGGGGCCAATAGTCGATGCCGTAGCCCGGCAGGGTCGAGAAGGGGTTCAGACGCGTGCCGAGCGCCAGCACCACATCGGCCTTGGCAATCAGCTCCATCGCCGCCTTGGACCCGTTGTAGCCCAGTGGCCCGACCGAGAGCGGATGCGAGCCGGGGAAGGCGTCGTTGTGTTGGTAGCCGCAGCAGACCGGCGCATCCAGCCGCTCGGCCAACTGCCGCGCGTCGTCGATGGCCCCGCCGATCACCACGCCCGCGCCGTTGAGGATCACCGGGAATTTCGCCTCCGAGAGCAGTTCCGCCGCCTCGGCGATGGCGGTCTCCCCGCCCGAGGGGCGTTCGAATTCAACGATGGCGGGCAACTCGATGTCGATCACCTGCGTCCAGAAATCGCGGGGGATGTTGATCTGCGCAGGGGCGGAGTGGCGCTTGGCTTGCAGGATCACGCGGTTCAGCGTCTCGGCGATGCGGCTGGGGTCGCGGACCTCCTCCTGATAGGCGACCATGTCGCGGAAGAGCGCCATCTGCTCGACCTCCTGAAAGCCGCCCTGACCGATGGTCTTGTTCGCCGCCTGCGGGGTCACCAGCAAAAGCGGCGTGTGGTTCCAGTAGGCGGTTTTCACCGGGGTCACGAAGTTGGTGATGCCCGGCCCGTTCTGGGCCACCATCATCGACATCCGCCCCGAGGCGCGGGTGTAGCCATCGGCCATCATGCCCGAATTGCACTCATGCGCGCCGTCATAAAAGGTGATCCCGGCGGCGGGGAAAAGGTCGGAAATCGGCATCATGGCCGAGCCGATAATGCCAAAGGCCGTGTCGATCCCATGCATCTGAAGGGTTTTGACGAAGGCTTCTTCGGTGGTCATTTTCATCGCGCGATCCTTTGGGCATGGGGCAAAGCTATCGGCAAATTACGAGCAGGTGCAGGCCGGGGTTAGGGCCAGAATTGCGCCAGCCCTAGGGCCAGATCAGCGCAGGTGGTCAATCTCTTGCGCGATCAGCCCGACGCCCTCTTCGATCCGCGCGGCGGGGATCGAAGAATAGGCCAGTCGGTAGTAATTCGTGGCCCTTTCAGCCCCGGCGAAAAAGGCATGGCCCGGCTCCAGCAGCACATCCTGCGCGCGCAGGTTTTCGGCCAGTTCCGCCGTGTCCACGCCTTCTGGTGCGCGCATCCAGAAGGACGAGCCGCCATAGGCCCCCCGGCCCGACACGCGCAGGCCATGGGTCTCTAGCGCCGCGTCCATGACCCGGCGGCGTTCGTGCAGCGCTAGCCCCATGCGGCGGATCTGGGCGTCGTAATGGCCAAGCGACAGGAAATAGGCGGCGGTGCGCTGGATATGCCCCGGCGGGTGCCGCAGGACCGAGGCGCGCAGCGCGCGGGCCTCCCGGATGAAGGGTTCGGACCCCACCAGATACCCCAGTCGCAGCCCCGGAAAGAGCGATTTGGAGAAACTGCCGACATAGATCACCCGCCCCTCGTCATCGAGCGATTTGAGCGCGGGCGAGGCGGGTTTGAGAAAGGACATCTCGAACTCATAGTCATCCTCGACGATCAGCGCCTCCAGCGCGCGGGCGCGGGACAGCAGTGCGCGGCGGCGGTCCATCGGCATGGTCGCATTGGTCGGGCATTGGTGGCTGGGGGTTGCGAAAATCACATCCGTATCGGGGGGGATCGCCTCGGGCGGGAGGCCGTCTTGATCCACCCGTACGGGCGTAATGTGGCAACGGGACTGGCTGAGAATACCGCTCAGCGCCGGATAGCACGGGTCTTCGAGCACGGCGCGGCGGCGTTGGGTCAGCAGCACCTGCGCGGTAAGCCAGAGCGCGTTCTGCGCGCCGAGGGTGATGAGGATCTGCTCGGGCCGGGCCGAGACGCCGCGCCGGGGCAGGATGTGGCGGGCGATGAACTCGATCAGCTGCGGGTCGTCCTGATCGTAGTAATCGGTCGTCATCGAGGTAAAGTCGCGCTGGCCGAGGGCTTGCAAGGCGCAAAGCCGCCAGTTGGCGTGATCAAAGAGCGTTGGGTCGGCTTGGCCATAGATGAACGGGTAGCGGTAGCTGGCCCAATCCTGCGGTTTGGCGGCCAACCCATTGGCGCTGAACCGCTGCCCGATGGCGCGGGTCCAGTCGATGGCGTCATCCGCCTCGGCCCGGGGGGCGAAGGCGGGCGGGGCGGGCGCGTTGTCCGAGACGAAATACCCCGACCGCCCGCGCGAGGTGAGGTAGTCATTCGCCAAAAGCTCGGTATAGGCGATGGTCACGGTGATCCGGCTGACGTCGAGATGCGCGGCGAGCCTGCGGGTCGAGGGCAGCTTCTCCCCCCGCTGGAACCGGCCCGAGAGGATGCCTTGGGCGATCATCTGCTGGATCTGCTGTTGCAGGGTGCCTTGCGCATCGGGGCGCAGGAAAAAGGTTTCGACGGGCAGGGCCATGGGGCGAAGGTTAGGCTGGCCTTAGGGGGAGTTCAATCTGGCATTACGGCTGGCCGAATTTATCCTCGGGGCCGCGCCCGCACTTCCGTTCGCCCGGCCCCTCGCCTAGAACGATCGCATGAGCATTTCCGCCCCCCTTTTGATCGCCGTGGACGGCGGTGGCACCGGTTGCCGTGCGGCCATCGGCACGCAGCGCGACGGTATCCTTGGCCGGGCCTGTGGCGGGCGGGCCAATATCGGCAATGACCCGGACCAGACCCTCATCAATATCCGCGCCACGGTCGAATCGGCGGCGGCCTCGGCGGGGCTGCCGGCCGCGGCGCTTGCCGGTGCCACTGCCTTTCTCGGCCTCGCCGGTATGAACGTCGTCCGCGACGCAGCGCGGCTGCGCGCGGCGCTGCCCTATGGCCGGATCATCGCGGAGGATGACCGCCCCGCCTGCGTGGTCGGCGCGCTTGGCGAAGGTGCGGCGGGCTGGGTCTTGGCCATTGGCACCGGCACGATCGTGGCCGCCACGGATGGCGCGGCGTTTCGCTATGTCGGCAGCTGGGGGTTCCATCTGGCGGATCAGGGATCGGGCGCTTGGCTGGGCCGCGGCGCGCTGGATCTGGCGCTGCAATGTCATGATGGGGTGTTGCCCCACAGCGACCTGACCCGCGCTTTGTTGGCGGATTTCGGAGATGATCCTGAGGCTTTCGTGGCCTTCAGCCTGACGGCGCAGCCGGGGGATTACGCGGCATTCGCGCCCAAGGTCATCGCGGCGGCTGAGGCCGGGGACCATCACGCGCAGGCGTTGATGCGGGAGGGCGCGGCCTATTACACCCGCGCGTTGAAGGCGCTGGATTTCGCGCCCGGCGATCCGCTCTGTCTGCTTGGCGGGGTCGGCCCGCATTATGCGCCTTTCCTGCCGGAAGACCATTTGGCAGGACGGATCTCGGCGCGGGGCACGGCGCTGGATGGGGCGTTTCATCTGGCCTGCAAGGCCGCAGCGGGGGAGGTTCTGTGATGAGCGAGATCGCAAAGGTTTTCACCGGGGCGCAGATCCACGACAGCACGCGGTTGCACCGCGGCATGGTGCTGGCGCAGATGCAGGACGGCAGCCGCCGCATCCTCACCGCCGAAGAGGTGCCGCAGGGCGTCGTGGCGGAGCCTATGGCGGGCGGCGTGCTTTGCCCCGGCTTCGTCGATCTTCAGGTCAACGGCGGCGGCGGGGTGATGTTCAATGACAGCCCCGATGTGGCGACCCTGCGGCGCATGGCCGACGCGCATCGCAGCACCGGTGTCGCGGCGCTCTTGCCCACATTGATCACCGACACGCCCGACAAGACCGAAGCCGCCATCGAGGCCGCTGTCGACGCTATCGCAGAAGGGGTGCCGGGCATTCTCGGGCTGCATCTGGAGGGACCGCATCTGGCGCTTTCGCGCAAGGGCGCGCATGACGGGGCGCTGATCCGCCCGATGCGTGAGGCCGACCTCGCCCTGATCCTACGTGCCGCCGGGCGTCTGCCGAATCTCATGGTCACCGTCGCGCCAGAGAACACCAGCACCGCGCAGATCTCCGCGATGGCCGAGGCGGGGGTCGTGGTCTCGCTCGGCCATAGCGATGCGGATTACGAGACCTGTATGGCGGCCTTCGACGCGGGCGCGTCCTGCGTCACCCATTTGTTCAACGCGATGAGCCAGATGGGCAACCGCGCGCCAGGGCTGGTCGGGGCGGCATTGGCGCGGGATGGGGTTCATGCCGGGCTGATCGCCGATGGCATCCATGTGCATCCCGCCTCCATGCGCAACGCGCTGGCGGCCAAGCCCGAGGGTATCTTCCTCGTGAGCGATGCCATGGCGACGGCTGGGTCGGATATCACGGGCTTCACCCTCAATGGGCGGGAGGTTTACCGCGCCGAGGGGCGGTTGACCTTGGCGGATGGCACGCTGGCGGGGGCGGATCTGGAAATGGGCCGCGCGGTGCATACGCTGACCCATGCGGTGGGGGAGCCGCTGGAGGTGGCCCTCGCGCGGGCGATCTCGGGGCCGGTTGCGCTGTTGCGCGATGACATGGGGCTGGGCCGGATCGAAAGCGCGGACCACGCCTTGGTGCTTTTTGATCCCGAAACCGGCGCGGCGCGGGTGGTGGACTAGCCCGTCACGAGCCGCCAGAAAAACACCGCGCTCATGCCGAACCCGATGGCGGCGATCAGCCAGCGCACGGTCTCTTTCGGCAAGGCCCGCGCCAAGGGCGCCCCGGCATAGCCGCCCGCCGTGGCCGCCAGCATCATCAGCAGCGCCTGCGGCCATGCAACCAGATCGGCCAAGGCAAAGACCGCCACAGAGATTGAGGAGAGCACGAAGCTCAGCCCGGTCTTGAGGCCGTTCATCCCGTGCAGATCGGTCATTCCCCAAAGCGCGAAAAGGGCCAGCAGAACGATGCCCAAGCCCCCGTTGAAATAGCCGCCATAGACACTGACCGCAAAGAGGCCGAGCGCGCCTTGGGGTGTCACGGCGCGGGCATGGGCGGCGGCGAAGGCGCGGATGCGGTCGCCCAGCAGAAACACCAGCGTCGCCGCAAGCAATAGGAAAGGCACGACAACGGAAAAGGCCGCGTTGGAAGAGATCAGAAGCAAGCCCGAGCCGACCACACCGCCCGCCAGCGTGATAAGGCACAGCCGCAGCAAGGCGCGGCGGTCGAAGTGGCCAAGCTCGTTGCGAAAGCCAAGAGCGCCTGCAAGGTAGCCCGGAAACACCGCCACGGCGCTGGTCGCATTGGCGGCCACCGGGGGCATGCCGGTAAAGACCAGCGCGGGAAAGGTCAGAAAGGTGCCGCCCCCGGCGATGGTGTTCAACACCCCCGCGCCGAAGGCCGCGATCAGCAAGATCGCGATATCGCTTAAAGTCGTCATGGTTCCTCCCCGCGCCCTTGGGGCGCTTGATCCCTGTTAGGATCAAATCATGCCGGTGCCAAGGTGAGGGGAGAGGCGGAAACGAAAAAGGGCTCCGACCGATGGTCGAAGCCCCGATAACGCGAAATCGCGCGATGTCAGCCGTTTATGGGCAAGCCGCGACGTAGCGCTGGCCGTTGGCGTTCTGGTACACGCATTTGCCGGACTGTGTCTGGCCGATGTAGTTGCCAGCTGCCGCACCTGCGAGACCGCCGATGATTGCGCCTTGAACCTTGTCGTCACCGCCTGAAACGGCAGCACCGGTGGCAGCTCCGAGAGCCGCGCCAGTCAGAGCACCTTGGTTGGAAGTGGTGCCGTCACAAGCGGCGAGACCGGCGATCATCGGAATTGCGATAAGAAACTTCTTCATGTCTTTCTCCCAGTTTACTCATTTGCCAACGCGGGGGGATTGGAAGAGGTTCCCACGAAGGCGCTACATTTTCAGAAAAATCCCGCGGGTTTCGACCTGCGGCGATCTTTCGGTGCGATGTCATGTTCGGGCAAGACAGGGGTTTAGATAGACGAAGGCGGCACCGGGTCAACCGATGCCGCCTGTCGCATGCCGCAAGACGCGGTTTTACGCCGAAGTGAAGACCCGGCCCAAGGCGCCATCGACCGCCGTGATGATCTCATCAATATCATCGCGGGTGGCGATCAGCGCGGGCGAGAAACACAGCGTGTTGTTCTTGCCGGGCAGGGAGCGGTTGGTGGCGCCGATGATCACGCCTTGGGCCATGCAATCGCCCACCACGGCCTGAATGCGCTTTTCCTCAACGGGGTCGCGGCTGTCGCGGTCAGTGACCAGTTCGGCGCCCAAGAACAGCCCCTTGCCGCGCACGTCGCCGATCACAGCGTGTTTGTCGGCCAGCGCGTGCAGCTGCTCCACCATGTAGTTGCCCATGTTGGTGGTGTTTTCCAACAGGTTCTCACGCTCGATGATGTTCATGTTTTCGATGCCCGCCGTCGGCCCTGCGGTGCAGCCGCCGAAGGTCGAGATGTCGCGGAAGTAGTTCAGCGGATCGCTGGCATCGTCCTTGAACATGTCGAAGACGGCGTCGGTCGTGACCAGACAGGCGATGGCGGCATAGCCCGAGGCGACACCCTTGGCCATGGTCACCATGTCGGGCTGGATGCCGTAGTGCTGATAGCCGAACCATGTGCCGGTGCGGCCCACGCCGCAGACGACCTCATCGATGTGCAGCAGGATGTCGTATTTGCGGCAAATCTCCTGCACGCGCTCCCAATAGCCCTCGGGCGGGCAGATCACGCCGCCGCCTGCTGTGACCGGTTCGAGACAGAGCGCGCCCACGGTTTCGGGGCCTTCGGCGAGGATCACCTTTTCGATCTGATCGGCGGCCCAGACACCGTAGTTTTCCTGTGGCGCGCCGTCCTGTTCGAAGCTGCGGTATTCAAGGCAATGCGGTACCCGCACGAACCCCGGTGCGAAGGGGCCGTATTGCGCGTTGCGCTCGTCCTGACCGCCTGCCGAGAGACAGCCAAGCGTGGTGCCATGGTAGTCGCGGTCGCGGTAGAGGATCTTGTGCTTCTTGCCGCCGTAGCGCTTGTGTGCGATCTGGCGGACCATTTTGAAGGCTTTCTCATTCGCCTCGGAGCCGGAGTTGCAATAGTAGACGCGGTCGAGCCCGGGCATCTTGTCGAGCAGCTTCTCGGCGAAATGGGAGCCGGGGATCGAGCCTGCGGAACCGGCGAAATAGTTTAGCTTGATCAATTGGTCGCGCACCGCATTGGCGATGCTTTCGCGGCCATAGCCGACGTTGACCGTCCAGACCCCGCCCGAGACGGCGTCGAGGTGTTCCTTGCCCTTCTGGTCCCAGACCCGGAGTCCTTTGCCTTCGACGATGATGCGCGGGTCGGTGGTTTCATAGGGTTTGTGCTGGCTCAGGTGGTGCCAGATATGCGCGCGGTCGGCTGCGACAACGCGGGAGATGTCGTTCTCGTTGAAATTGCCGTCCATGGGGCAAACCTTTCTTTACGGGTGGGCGAGCCCACGAATGAAGCCCGCGCAAAGGCGGGATAAACTGTTCCAAGAACACCGCGAATAGGCAAGATCCAGTAGTGCCAGTTTATCCCCTTCGGTGAGGCCAGAGGGGGCGATTTCTTTAAAGAAATGGCGCCGGATGCAAAAACGCCGGGGTGAGGCCCCGGCGTTTGGTCTTACTTCGATTTCGGGCCACCCTTGCCGCCCTGTTTGCCGATCTTATTCGGCGGGGTGAAGCGTTTGGACGGGTCGGAGGCCCGCTTGTAGGACTTCTCTCCGCCCGGCGTGGTGGCCGAGGTGGTCGGTTTGCCCTTGCCCTTGCGCGGGGCGTCGCCCGCGGGCTTTTCCTTTTTCCAAACGGCCTTTGCCTTGGGCTTGCCGCTCGCGTCGCCGCCCGATTTGGGCTTGGGCGTCGCGCCGGGTTTCATTGGGCTACGCTCGGTCTTATGCGACTTCGGCGGGCGCTCGCCCTTGGGCGCGCGGGGTTTGTCGAATTTCGGCTTGTCGAAAGACGCAGCACCGGGGCCGTCGCTGGATTTCGCGCGGGGTTTGCGCGGGGCGGGGGCGGCATCCGGGTCATAATCGCCGCGCGGTTTGCGCGGGCCGCGGTCGCCTTTGAAACCGCCCGGTTTCGGGCCGCGTTTGCCGCCGGGTTTGGGGCCGCGCGGCAGGTCCGGGGCCTTGTCCAACTTGGTCAGCACCACGCCGTCTTCCAGCGTCATTTCGCCGCCGAGCGTGTCGAGCAGGCCGGGCACCGAGGCTTCGGCCACCTCCACGAAACTATGGCTGTCTTGCACGCGAATCGCGCCGATGTCGTCCTTGGTCAGGTCGCCGCGGCGGCAGAGCATCGGCAGCAACATGCGCGGCTCGGCCCCGTCTTTGCGCCCGGTGGAGACCGAGAACCAGACCGATGGGCCAAAGTCGCGGCGCGGCTTGTCCTCGCCCGGCGCGCCGGGGTCGCTCAGCTCTTCCGGGGCGGACTGGCGCTTGCGGTAGAGGTTGACGAAAGCGGTGGCCAATTGCTCGGCGCTGAATTTCTCGACCAGCGAGGTGACGAATTCCGCCGCATCCTCGGGCGCAGGCTCCACCCATGCGGAATCGGCCAGCAGGCGGGCTTCGTCAGCGGCGTTGACCTCGGCGGCGGAGGGCGGTGCGGCCCATTCCACTTTCAGCTTGGCCCAGCCCAGAAGCCGGTTCGCCTTGCTGCGCATCTTGGGCGGCACGATCAGGGCCGAGACCCCCTTGCGCCCGGCGCGGCCTGTGCGGCCCGAACGGTGCAGCAGCGTGTCAGAGTTGCTGGGCAGGTCGGCGTGGATCACCAGTTCGAGGTTCGGCAGGTCGATGCCGCGTGCGGCCACATCCGTCGCGATACAGACCCGCGCGCGCCCGTCGCGCAGCGCTTGCAACGCGTTGGTGCGCTCGGACTGCGTCAGCTCACCCGAAAGCGCCACGACCGAAAAGCCGCGGTTGGTGAACCGCGTGGTTAGCCGCGCCACAGCGGCGCGGGTGTTGCAGAAGACGATGGCGTTCTTGGCCTCGTAGAAACGCAGCACGTTGATGATCGCGTTCTCGGTGTCGCGCGGATGCACGTTCAGCGCGCGATATTCGATGTCGCTGTGTTGCTTGGCTTCGCCCACAGTGGTGATGCGCTGCGCATCGCGCTGGTAGGATTGCGCCAGTTTGGCAATCGCCGCAGGTACGGTGGCCGAGAACAGCAGCGTGCGGCGCTCTTCGGGGGATTCCGACAGGATGAACTCAAGGTCTTCGCGGAAGCCGAGGTCAAGCATCTCATCCGCTTCGTCCAGCACCACGGCGCGGATCGCGTCGAGGTTGATGTTGTTGCGTTTGATGTGGTCGCAGAGGCGGCCCGGTGTGGCGACGACGATATGTGCGCCCCGGTCCAGTGCACGACGCTCGGTCCGGGTGTCCATGCCGCCGACGCAGGTGGTGACCACCGCGCCCGCTTTGCCGTAAAGCCAGGTCAACTCGCGGCTGACCTGCATGGCCAATTCGCGCGTCGGCGCGATGATCAGCGCCAGCGGCGCGCCCGCTTGGCCGAAATGCGTGTCCTCGCCCAGAAGCGTCGGCGCGATGGCAAGGCCGAAGCCCACCGTCTTGCCCGACCCGGTTTGGGCCGAAACCAGAAGGTCTTGATCGTTCAGCGCAGGGTCTGTGACGGCCTCCTGTACGGCGGTAAGTGTTTCATAACCCTGTTGGGCAAGGGCATCGGCAATAGTCTGGATCACGAAGGCTGTCCTGTCTTGAACGTTGTGCGGGGGGCGGGCACGTGGGGTGCTACCAGCCACGGCAAAGGAATCCGACCGTCGGTAGAGGGTCGGGGATGGAATGTACATGGGGGTTTTGTGGCGAATTGTCACCCTTTTTACCGGTTTGGCGGCTTTCCGGGCCTGAATGGGCGGGGAAGCGCCATTTCCGCTCTGATCCGGCCCGCTCACATCTCGGTCAGGCCGATGGCGCGGGCGGGTGGCTTGGGGTAGCTATGATCCAAAGCGGAAAGAGAGAGTGAGGCTATCTGGTGCAAAGCGATCTGCCCCTGACGCGGGATCTGGTGCTGGTGGGGGGCGGGCACGCCCATGCGCTGGTGCTGCGCAAATGGGGGATGGACCCGCTGCCCGGCGCACGGCTGACCGTCATCAACCCCGGCCCTACCGCGCCCTATACCGGCATGCTGCCCGGTCATATCGCCGGGCATTACGACCGCGATGCATTGGAGATCGACCTGATGCGCCTCTGCCGCCACGCCGGGGCTCGGTTGATCCTTGGGGCGGCAACGGGGATCGACCGCGCGGCGCGGGAGATCACGGTCGAAGGGCGCGGGGCCGTGGCCTATGACGTGGCGTCGATCGACATAGGTATCACGGCCAAGATGGACCTGCCGGGATTTGCCGCGCAGGCGGTCGGGGCCAAGCCGCTCGATCTCTATGCCGCGCGTTGGCGGGAGTTTCTCGCGGCGGTCAAGGCCGGGGAGCAGCCGCCCGAGGTGGCGGTGATCGGCGGCGGTGTGGCGGGCTGCGAGCTTGCCATGGCGATGGCCTTTGCCCTGCGCGACGCGGGGGGGCAGCCTGCGGTGACGGTGGTGGAACATGGGCCGCAGCTTTCCGGCATGGCCCCCCGGACCGAGGCGATGGTGCGGCGGCAGATGGCAGAGCTTGGGGTGACCGTGGCGCTTGAGGCCAAGGTCACGCAGATCACCGACCGGCAGGTGCTCTTGGCGGATGGTGCGCCGATCTCTGCGGCGCTTTGCGTGGGGGCTGCGGGGGCGGTGCCGCAGGGCTGGCTTGCCCAGACCGATCTGCCGCTGCACGCGGGGTTCATCCGCGTGGGGGCCGATCTGGGGGTGGTAGATGATGACAGGCTCTTCGCCGTTGGCGATTGCGCGCATATGGAGGCCAGCCCGCGCCCCAAGGCCGGTGTCTTTGCCGTGCGGGCGGCGCCGGTGCTGCACGACAACCTGCGCGCGGCGCTCAGCGGCGGGGCACGGCGGGCGTTCAAGCCGCAGCGGCATTATCTCAAGCTGATCTCACTCGGCGGGAAAGCCGCCGTGGCGGAGCGGAACGGGCTGGCCCTCGGCGGTGCGCTGCTGTGGCAATGGAAGGACCGGATCGACCGGAAGTTTATGGACGGGCTCGATGACCTGCCCGCGATGAAGACCGATGCGCTGGCGGGCCCGGTGGCCTCGGGCGTGCAGGAGGCGCTGGCGGGCAAGCCGCTCTGTGGTGGATGCGGGGCCAAGGTGGGCGGCGCGGTGCTGGGCGATCTCTTGGCCGAGGTGCAGCCGCCCGTCTCGGGCGATGTGCTCACCGGGGCGGGCGATGATGCGGCGGTGCTGCGCCGCCCCGGCGGCGGCTTTCAGGTGATGAGCACGGATCATTTGCGCGGCTTCATCGAAGACCCGGCCCTGATGACGCGGATCGCGGCGGTGCATGCCTTGGGCGACATCTGGGCGATGGGGGCCACACCGCAGGCGGCGCTGAGTTCGATCATCCTGCCTCGCATGTCGCCCGCATTGCAGGCCCGGACCCTGCGCGAAATCGCGGTGGCCGCGCAGGAGGTGATGGCGGGCGCAGGTGCGCAGATCGTGGGTGGCCATACGACCATGGGCGCGGAACTGACCATCGGCTTTACGGTCACCGGTACGCGGAACGTGATGCCCCTTGGCCACGGTGGCGCGCAGCCGGGCGATGTGCTGATGCTGACCCGGCCCATCGGGTCGGGGGTGATCCTTGCAGGCCATATGGCAGGGACCGCGCCGGGGCGGGTGGTGGCCGAAGCGCTCGGCGTCATGGCCACCCCGCAGGCGCGGGAGGCGGAGATTTTGAGCAAGGCCCATGCGATGACGGATGTAACGGGCTTTGGCCTTGCCGGACATGTGCAAGCGATCTGCCGCGCCTCGGGATTGGCGGCGGAGCTTTGGGGAGAGGCGGTGCCGATCTACCCCGGGGCGCAGACGCTGTCGGATAAGGGGGTGGCCTCTTCCTTGCTGGCTGTTAATCAGGCGGACGCCCCGATTGCGGCGGCAGACCCGGTGAACCCGCTTTTCCACGATCCGCAAACCGCCGGGGGGCTGCTGGCAGCCCTGCCCGAGGATGCGGCGAAAGCGGCGCAGACGCGGTTAAAGGCCGAAGGTTTGGCGGGCCATATCATCGGGCGGCTTGAGGCGGGGGTGCCCTCTATCCGCCTGCGGTGAAACGGCTGTGCAGCGCGGCGGCGGTTTCGGCCAATGTGCTGTCATCAAGCCGGTCGAGCGTCAGCCGGGCGCGCGGGGCGGGGTTGCGGCTGGCGGCCTTGGCATAGCGCGGATCGTAATGCTGGCCGATCAGCCCTTCGGCGAGGCTGGCCCAATCACCCGCGCGGGCTTGGGTCTGCCACTGGGTGATCGTCTCTCCGCTATGATAGGGCCGCAGCTTGTCGATGCGGTTTTCGAGCATGGCGGGGTCGGTGGTCAGGTCATCATAGGCCCGGCACAGAAAATCCGCCCGCGCGGCCAAGGGGGCGGCGATCTCAACCCGCGCGGCGTCGCGCATCGCGGCCCAAAGCGCAGGCGGAAGGGTGATGTCGCCGATCTTGCTGCTCTCGGCTTCGACCCATGTCACCTGCGCGGGGTCGAGCGGCAAAAGCGCTTGGGCGAGCCGGGATTCGAACATCTTTTGATGCGGCTGCCCGCCGTCCACCGCACCGAAAAGCGAGCCGCGGTGCTGCGCCAGCCCTTCGAGGTCAAGCACCTGCGCGCCTGCCTTGGCCAGATGGTGCAACAGCCGTGTCTTGGCCGTGCCGGTGCCGCCCTCGATCAGCATCAGCCGATGCGGCAGTGGCGTGTCGTAGAGCGTCGCGACCACGAGCCGCCGGTAGCTGCGATAACCGCCGCGCAGAAGTTGCACGCGCCAGCCGACCTGATCGAGGATCGTCGAAAAGGCCCCCGACCGCTGCCCGCCGCGCCAGCAATAGACCAGCGGCTGCCAGCTACCGTCTTTATCCGCCAGTGCCGTTTGCAAATGGTGGCCCGTGTTCTGCGCCACCAGCGCCCCGCCGATCTTGCGCGCGTCAAAGGGGCTGACCTGCTTGTAGATCGTGCCCACTTCGGCGCGCTCCGCGTCCGACAGCACGGGCAGGTTGATGGCACCGGGCAGATGATCCTCGGCAAACTCCATTGGCGCGCGCACGTCGATGATTGTGTCGACGTTGAGCGTGGCGAGGTCCGACAGGGCGGTGAGGGTGCAGGGGGTCATCTGGGAGGCCGACAAAGCCCCGCGCCCCGTAACAGGGCGCGGGGGGGATGGCTCAGGCTTTGGCGGCGATCACCAGCACTTCGACCAGATATTCCGGCGTGGCGAGTTTGGATTCGCCGCAGGCGCGGGCGGGGGCTTGGCCCTCGGGCACCCATGCGTCCCAGACGGCGTTCATGGCTTCGAAATCGGCCATGTCGGCCAGCCAGATGGTCGATTGCAGGATGTGGGTCTTGTCGCTGCCGACCTCTGCCAGCAGGGCGTCGACCTTATCGAGGCAATCTTGGGTCTGCTGGGCCACATCCGCGCCCGCCGTGCCGACCTGCCCGGCAAGGTAGATCACATCGCCATGCTCGACGATCTGGCTCATGCGGGTGTTGGTGTGGTGGCGTTTGATCTCGGTCATTCTGTCTCTCCTTTGACGTTGCAAAACTTGTGGCAGCTTTACGTGGGGGAGGCCAGATCAAAGCCTGCGCTTCAGGACCTCTCGATCGGGCCGCCCGCTTTTTCCCAGCCGCCGAAACCGTCCTTCAGGTGGGCCGCGTCAAAGCCCATGTCTTGCAACGTCGCGACCGAGATGGCCGAGCGCCAGCCAGAGGCGCAGTGAAAGACGAACTTCTTGTCTTGGGCAAAGACCTCTTTGAAATAGGGGCTGTCTGGGTCGATCCAGAACTCCAACATGCCGCGCGGGCAGTGGAAGGCACCGGGGATGAACCCGGTGCGTTCGCGTTCGCGGGGGTCACGCAGGTCGACGAATTGCACGTTTTCGTCCTCCAGCATGGCGATGGCCTCAGTGCTGTCGATCTCTTCGATCCGGGCGCGGGCTTCGGCGACCATTTGCGCGGCGGTTTTCTTGAGGGCCATCGGTCTTCTCCTTACAGTTTGTTCAGCAACTCAGGCGTGGGCCAGCCATCGACGGGCATGCCGAGACGTTCCTGCTCGGCCCGCACCGCACCGCGGGTGCCAGAGCCGAGGATGCCATCCACATCGCCCACGTCATAGCCCTTGGCTTGGAGTTTGCGTTGCAGCGTTTTCATCGCCTCGCCGCCCAGACCGGGGGCCGGGTTGCCCGCATCATAGACCTGCGCGCCTTCCAGCCGTGTGGCGAAATAGGCAGCGGTCATGACGTAGGTAAAGCTCTGGTTCCACTCGAAATAAACCCGAAAGTTCGGATAGGCGATGAAAGCAGGCCCGCCGCGCCCCTGCGGCAGCAGGACAGAGGCGGTTAGCCCCTCGGCCAACGGGCCGTTGCGGGGGGAGACACCCATCGCCTGCCATTCGCTGACGGGTTTTGTGGTCTCCAGCCCGGTTTGCGACCAGTCGAAATCCTGCGGCAGGGTGACCTCGGCCAACCAAGGCTCGCCCGCGCGCCAGCCGAGGCTTTGCAGCATCTTGGCACCCGACAGCAGCGCATCGGGGGCAGATGTCTTGAGCGAGACCGCGCCGTCGCCGTCGCCATCCATCCCGTTCTCTAGGATGTCGCGCGGCAGCATTTGCACCATGCCGATCTCACCGGCCCAAGCGCCGGTGGTGGTGGCCGGGTCGAACTCACCGCGCTCGAAAAGCTCCAGAGCAGCGAAAAGCTGCGGGCGGAACAGTTCGGGGCGCCGGCAGTCATGGGAAAGGGTCGCCAGCGCATTGGCAGTGTTAAAGTCGCCTTGGAACGCGCCGTAATCCGTTTCAAACGCCCAGAAGGCCAAAAGCACCCCACGGCTGACGCCGTATTCCGCCTCGATCCGGTCGAAGATGGCGTCGTATTTCTCGGCCATGGCGCGGCCCCGGTTGATCCGGTTTTCCGAGATTAGGCGACGCGAGAATTCGATGAAGGGCTTTTGAAACACCCCTTGGGCCTGATCGGCGCGCAGCACGGCGGGGTCTTGGCGCAGGCCGGCAAAGAAACGCTCGGCCTTGGCGGGATCGGCGCCGTTCGCCACGGCCTCGGCTTTGGCATCGGCGATGAAGCTAGCGAAATTCCCGCCGCATTTGGCTTGGGCATAGGCGCTGGCGGGAAGGGTGAGCGCCGCGAGTGCGGCAGCGAGAAACGTGGGGCGCATGGTTACCTCTTTGTCACAGACAGGCCAGAACTAGGGCGATTGCCCACATCACCAACCATGCCTGCCAGAGGCGGGTGATGGCCGCATCGATCTCCGCAGGTCCGATGACGCGCGCCCCCGCGCCATGCACCCAAGGAAACTGCTGCACCTGCCCATCATAACTGCGCGGACCGGCGAGGGCCACACCTATGGCCCGCGCCATGGCGGCTTCTGGCCAACCGGCGTTGGGCGAGCGGTGCAGCGCCGCGTCGCCCTTGATGTCGCGCCAGCGGTGCAGCACCCCACCGGGCAAGGCAATCAGCAGCGCGGTGAGCCGTGCGGGGGCGAGGTTCAGAAGGTCATCCATCCGCGCCGCGGCCCAGCCGAAATCGGCATAGCGCGGGGTCCGGTAGCCGATCATACTGTCGGCGGTGTTGACGATTTTATAGACCAGCAGCCCCGGCAGACCGCCCAGCAGGAACCAAAAGGCAGGGGCGATGATCCCGTCGCTGAGGTTCTCCGCCCCGCTTTCGATTGCCGAGCGGGCGACCGCATCTGCGGGCATCTCGCCAGTATCGCGGCTGACGATCATCGCCACGGCGCGGCGCCCTGCGGGCAAGGATTGGCGCAGCCCGTCGGCCACGGCGCGCAGGTGCTCAACGAGGGAGCGCTGCGCCAGCAGGATGGCGGCGAGGATGATCTCGATTAGGGGGCCAAACAGGCTGAGCGCCCAGCCGAGCAGCGCGGCCCCGATCATCAGCGCCAGCAGCAACGCCACGCCCTTGGCGCGGCGGGCTTGGCCGCGGTTCAACCGACGGTCCCCCCAGCCGATCAGCCGCCCCATCAGCACCGACGGATGCGGCATGCGACGCCAGAGCCAGTCCGGCTCACCAAGCGCGGCGTCCAGCAGCATGGCCAGCGCGAGGATCGCCGCCGTGCTCATGCCAGCGCCTGCTCCAACCGCGCCCAACCTATCGAGGGCGGCAGGCCAAGGCGCAGCCAGCGCGGATTGTAGGGGAAGACGCGGCTCCAGATCTGGTGCCGGGCAAGGCGGGTTTGCCAAGCCTGCGCGTCTTCGACCTCATAGAGCCGGAAAAGCGGTGTGCCGCCGACGATCTCTGCGCCTGCTGTGGTCATCAGCCCGTCGAGGCGCGTGGCCTCGGCCCCCAGCCGCGCCCGCGTGGCCTCGGCCCATGGTTGATCCCGAAGCGCCGCTGCACCGATATGCAGCGCGGGGCCACTGACCGGCCACGGCCCAAGCAACTGTTCAAGCCGTGCCACCAAGGCCGGATCGCCGATCACGAACCCCAGCCGCAGCCCGGCCAGCCCCCAGAATTTGCCAAAGCTCTTGAGGATCAGCGTGCCGGGCACCGTGGCCTGCGCCATCAGGGTGGCGTTGGGCGTGATGTCGCAAAAGCTCTCATCAATGATGCTGAGCGGGGCTGTCGTCTCTGCCAAAGGCCACAGGCGCCCGTCGGGGTTGTTGGGATGGACGTGAACGGCGGCTTCGGTCTCGCCCGTCTCGACCACTTGCCAGCCATTCTCGGCGAAGCTGGCGGCATGTTCGTTATAGGTCGGCCCGGGGATGCGCACGCGGCCTTTCGGGGCCAGCGCCGGGATTCGCGCGATGGCCGAGGAGGCCCCCGGCACGGCAAGGATCGCGGCGCCTTCGGGTACCTTCCAAAAGCCGCGGGCGGCGGTCAGCAGCGCGTCTTGCGCCGCGGCGTCGGGGAGGGCAGCCCATGCGCCCGCAGGCAGGGCAGGTATTGGGTAGGGCGCGGGGTTGATCCCAGTGGAAAGGTCGATCCAATCCGACCGCTCTCCGCCGAAACGCGCCGCTGCCGCATCGACACCGCCGCCGTGGTCGCGCTGGTCTGGCTTTTGCATGATCATCCCCCTGCCGTCGTCGCTGCGGTGAAAGCGCAAAAGCGCTGCGCGATCAAGCGCCTTCCACGCGGCAGGGGGAGGGGAGGTCAGCCGCGCCCGTGCGGCGCGTCGAAGTCCAGCACCGGATTGATCGGGATGATGCGGTGCGGGTTAATCGTATCATGGCTGTAGTGATAGTGCCGCACGATATGGTCGAAGTTCACCGTCTCGGCCACGCCCGGCACCTGATAGAGCTCGCGCGTATAGGCCCAGATGTTCGGGTAATCGACGATCCGGTGGCGGTTACATTTGAAGTGCAGGTGATAGACCTTGTCGAAGCGCACCAGCGTGGTGAAAAGCCGCCAGTCCGCCTCGGTCATCCGGTCGCCCGCGAGGTAGCGGTTCTGCGACAGGATGTCTTCGATCCAATCCAGCGTGTCGAAGAGCGGATGCACGGCGGCGTCATAGGCCTCTTGCGTGGTGGCGAAGCCGGCTTTGTAGACGCCGTTGTTCAGCGTGTCATAAACGCGGGCGTTCACCTCTTCGATGCGGTCGTGCAGGGGGGCGGGGTAATAGTCATCACTGTTGCCGGTGATCGCGTTGAAGGCGCTGTTGAACATGCGGATGATCTCGGCGCTCTCATTGCTGACGATGGTCTCGCGCTCTTTGTCCCAGAGGATCGGCACGGTGACGCGGCCCGTGAAATCGGGATCGGCGCGGGTGTAGATGTCGCGGGCATAGGGCAGGCCGAAGAGCGTGTCGCCCGTGGCGCCGGGGAAATCCGTGTCAAAGGTCCAGCCCTCGCCCAGCATATCGGGATGCACGACAGAGACACCGATGTGATCCTCAAGCCCCTTCAACTGGCGGAAGATCAGCGCGCGATGCGCCCATGGGCAGGCATAGCTGACGTAGAGGTGATAGCGCCCCGATTCTGCCTTGAACCCGCCTTCGCCGCTGGGTCCGGCGCTGCCGTCGGCGGCCACCCAGTTGCGAAACTTGGCCTCGCTGCGCTCGAATTTGCCGCCCGAGGATTTGGTGTCATACCATTTGTCTTGCCATTTACCATCGACCAATAGGCCCATCTTGTTCTCCTTTCCGCGTTTGAGGGTATATCTAGGGCAGGGCGCGGGGGCCGCCCATCTTCATAGGCGCGCAGCCGCTCTGCGCTGATGCAGACTGCCCAAACGTCACCAATTCTTAACTTGAATTTTCTACGCTTTCCGCCAGCTTAGAGGCATCAGCGGGGGGATTGCGCATGGAAGAATTTCTGTCGAAAGAAATACAGGCGGGGCTGGATGCCGCGCGTATGGCAAGCCTGCGCAAGGGCGCGCGCCTGCGGCTTGAGGCGGGCGGTGATGTCTACCGCGTGCTGCGCATGTGGAAGACCGGTTTCTCCGTCGATTTGGAGGATGCGCCGAAGCTGCGCGGGCTGGTCGATCTCTATGACGGCAGCCTGCATCTGTTCCAATGTCTGATCGTGGCGAGCGAGGAAGAAGCGGGCGAAATGCGCTATGAGTTCAAACGCGCGACTGCCGTGGCAGACCGTCCGCCGCTTGATTTCGAACGCCCCGCCGATGCGCCGCTGGGGCTGATCGAAGACGGCCGCACCTGATAGGGCGGCACGGCGGGGCTGCCCCGCCGCGCCGTTTCGTTACTGCAAATCACTGAAGGCTTTGGCGAGCCGGTCGCAGGCTTCCTCGACCCGTGCGCGCGGGGTGGCGAGGTTGAAGCGCATGAAGCTTTCGCCGCCGGTGCCAAAGGTGGCGCCGTGGTTGGCGGCGATGGCGGCGCTCTTCTCGACACGGTCCTGAAACTCCGCGGGCTCCATGCCGGTGCCCGAAAAGTCCACCCAAGCCAGATAGGTCGATTCCAGCGGCATTGAGTTTAGCCCCGGGATCGCGTTCACCGCCTCGTCGAAGAGCTGCCGGTTGCCGTCGAGATAGGCGGTCAACTCATCCACCCAAGCGGCCCCTTCGGGCGAATAGGCGGCGGTCGCCATGATCAGCCCGAAGGAGTTGGCCGAAACGCCCAAGGCCGCCATGCGCCGGGCAAAGCGCTCGCGCAGCTTAGGATCGTGGATGATGACGTTTCCGGTATGGCCGCCCGCGATGTTGAAGGTCTTGGTCGTGGCGGTCATCATCACCAGTCGGTCTTCGATCCCGTCGATCTGGGCCATGGGGATATGCTTGTGCCCCGGCATCACCAGATCGTGGTGGATCTCATCCGAGACCAGCACCAGATCGTGCCGCTTGGCGAAGTCGGCCACGCCTTGCAGTTCCTCACGGCTCCAGACCCGCCCGCCGGGGTTATGCGGCGAGCAGAGGATCACCATCTTCTCATCCCCGGTCATCAGGGCGTCATAGGCGTCAAAATCCATCTCGTAACGGCCCGAGGCATTGGTCAGCGGGCATTCCACCACCCGACGCTCGGCGGCGTTAATCACGCGGGCAAAGGCGTGATAGACCGGGGTGAACAGCACCACCCCATCGCCGGGCTGGGTGAAAGCGTCGACGCACATGGCGGTGCCGTTCACCAAGCCATGCGTGGTGAAGATCGCCTGCGGATCGACCTTCCAGCCGTGGCGGTTTTCCATCCACCATTGGATCGCGGCAAGGTATTTGCTGTCATCGCCGAAATACCCGTGCACCCCGTGATCAATCTGGGCCTGAAGCGCGTCCTGCACCACTTGCGGGGGGCGGAAATCCATGTCTGCCACCCACATGGCGATGCCACTATCCGCAGGCACGCCATAGATCGCTTCCATCTTGTCCCATTTCGCACAATGGGTGCCGCGCCGGTCGATGATGTCGTCAAAGCTCATGCTGGTCTCTCCTGATATTGCGGCCAAGCTAACGGCTGCCGCAGGCGCTGCAAGCCCCCGGTTGCGCGATGCACGGGCATGGCCTAAATGAGCGGGATGAAACGCCCGATCCTTTTGCACCCCGATCCACGGCTCAAGAAAGCCGCAGCCCCCGTCGCCGATCTCAGCGACGAGCTGCGCGTGCTGGGCGATGATATGTTGACCACCATGTATGATGCGCCGGGCATCGGCCTTGCCGCGCCGCAAATCGGCGTGTTGAGCCGGGTGATTGTGCTGGATTGCGTCAAGGAAGAGGGCGAAGCGCCCCGGCCCTTGCTGATGTTCAACCCCGAAATCGTGGCCTCTTCGGACGCGGTCAACACCTATGAAGAAGGCTGTCTCAGCATCCCCGACCAATATGCCGAGGTGACCCGCCCGGCGGAGGTTGAGGTGCGCTGGCTCGACCGCGATGGGAAAGAGCAGCAGGAGGCCTTTGACGGGCTTTGGGCGACCTGCGTGCAGCATGAGATCGACCACCTCGACGGCAAGCTTTTCATCGACTACCTCAAGCCGCTGAAGCGTCAGATGATCACCCGCAAGATGGTCAAGCTCAAGCGCGAGCTGGCGCGCGGATGAGCGTGCTGGAGGTTCTCCGCTGGCCCGACCCGCGACTGGCCGAGATCTGCGCCCCGGTCGAAGAGATCACGCCGGAGATTGAACGCCTTGCCGCCGATATGCTGGAAACGATGTATGCCGCACCGGGGCGTGGCCTTGCCGGGCCACAGGTGGGCGCGATGCTGCGGATCTTCGTGATGGATGCGGGCTGGAAAGAGGATAAGTCCGATCCGCTGGTCTGCATCAACCCGATGTTTCAAGAGATCGGCGAAGAGCGCGTGACCAATACCGAGGGCTGTCTTAGCATTCCCGGCATCAGCACCGACATCTCGCGCCCGTCGCAGGTGCAGATGGTCTGGACCGGGCTGAACGGGGGGCGCTATGTCCAAAGCCTTGAGGGCGCCGCGGCGCTGATCGCGCAGCATGAGCTGGATCACCTTGATGGCGTGGTGACCTTCGATCACCTCGACGCGGAGACCCGCGCCGCCAAGATTGCGGAGTTCAACGCACAATGACCCTACGCCGCTATGTTCCATGGCCCGACAAACGCCTGCGCAGCCCCGCCGAACCCATCGATGCGGTGACGGATGAAATCCGCACCCTCTGGGACGACATGATCGAGACGATGGACGCCATGCCCGGCGTCGGCCTTGCCGCGCCGCAGATCGGTGTGATGTTGCAGGTGGCGGTGGTCGATGCCTCGGAAGCGCGCAACAAGCGCATCCGGCTGGCGAACCCGGTGATCGTCGATGCCTCTGCCGTGTTGCATCCTTACGAGGAGGCCAGCCCCAATCTGCCCGGTTTCAGCGCCGTGATCCGCCGCCCGCGTGGGGTGAAGGTACGCTTTCTGGATGAGACGGGGGCCGAGGTGGAGCGTGATTTCGTCGGGCTGGAAGCGGTGAGCGTGCAGCACCAGATCGACCATTTGGCGGGCAAGATGTATTTCGACAACCTCAGCAAAACCAAGCGCGACATGCTGTTGCGCAAGGCACGCAAACAGAACGGCTGACGGCGCTCTCCAAGGCGCTGTCCGGCAGGAGTGAACAGATGCGACTGATCTTCATGGGCACGCCCGATTTCTCGGTGCCGATCCTCGATGCGCTGGTGCAGGGTGGGCATGAGATCTGTGCGGTCTATTGCCAACCGCCCCGCCCCGCCGGGCGCGGCAAGAAGCCCCGCCCCAGCCCGGTGCAGCAACGCGCCGAAGCGCTTGGACTGCTGGTGCGCCATCCGGTATCGCTCAAACATCCCGAGCCGCAGGAAGAGTTCGCCGCGCTTGAGGCCGATGCGGCGGTGGTCGTGGCCTACGGTCTGATCCTGCCGCAGCCCATTCTCGACGCGCCGAAACATGGCTGTTTGAACATCCACGCCAGCCTGCTGCCGCGCTGGCGCGGCGCGGCGCCCATTCACCGTGCGATCATGGCGGGCGACGAAAAGACCGGCGTGTGCATCATGCAGATGGAAGCGGGGCTTGATACCGGTCCGGTGCTGCTGTGCGAAGAGACCAAGATCGGCAGCGATGAGACGACGGCACAATTGCATGACCGGTTGAGCACCATGGGCGCGGTGGCGATCAACAAGGCGCTGTCGCAACTGGCCGATCTGACACCGCAGACCCAGCCCGAAGAGGGTGTCACCTATGCCGCCAAGATCGACAAGGCCGAAGCGCGCATCGACTGGACCCGCCCCGCGGTTGAGGTGGACCGGCTGATCCGCGGGCTTTCGCCCTTTCCAGGCGCGTGGTTCGAGATTGACGGCCAGCGGGTGAAAGTCCTCGGCTCGGTGCTGGACGAGGGCACCGGCGCGCCGGGTGAGGTGCTGTCGGACGCGCTGCGCATTGCCTGTGGCGAGGGGGCGGTGCGGCTGACGCGGCTACAGCGCGCGGGCAAGGGCGTGCAGGAGGCGGATGTGTTTCAACGCGGTGCGCAGATCGCAGTGGGCGCGCGTCTTAGCTGAGGCCGGGGTTCAGCTTTTGGGCGGGGTGCTTTTGTAAACCGGCAGGTGCCAGCCGAAATAAAGCGACCCTGCGCGCAGCACCCAAGTCGTCGCGGCGCAGGCCAGCAGCGGGTAGAGCGTGCCATCGAAATAGGGCGCCAGCAGCACGGCGACGGCGGCACCGGAGAGCGCCGCGGTGGCGTAAAGCTCGCCTTGGGTCAGCACCAACGGCAATTGCCCCACCACCACATCGCGCATCAGCCCGCCCATACAGCCGGTGATCATGCCCATGACGATGATGATCGGGGCGGATTGCTCTTGCGCCATGGCGACACCAACCCCCGCCGCCACGGCAACGGCAAGGGCCAGACTGTCGAGCCAGATCAGCGTGCGAAAGCGACTTTCGAGCAGGTGAGCGGTGAAAAACACCACCAGCGCCGCGACGATGGCCACGCCCAACATGCTGGGGGTCTCGATCCAGAAAATCGGGTTGCGGTCGAGCAGGAGGTCACGGATCGTGCCGCCGCCAACGGCGGTCAGGCAGGCGATAAAGGCAAAGCCCACGATATCAAGCTGCGCCCGGCTGGCAACAAGCGCGCCGGTGATGGCAAAGACCAGCACGGCGGCATAGTCCAGCAGGGCCAGCAGGCTCACTTCTTGCCGCCCGGTTTGAAGGGGGCCATGCCCGCGCGGGCCAGTTCATCGGCGCGCTCGTTCTCGGGGTGGCCGGCGTGGCCCTTGACCCATTTCCACGTCACATTGTGCCGCGCATTCGCGGCGTCCAGCCGTTGCCAAAGCTCGGCATTCTTGACCGGCTTCTTGGCCGCGTTCTTCCAACCGTTCTTTTTCCAGCCGAAGATCCAGCCGGTGATGCCGTTTTTGACGTAGTTGCTATCGGTCACCAGCGTGATCTCGGTCGGGCGGCTGAGCGATTCCAGGGCCGAGATCGCGGCCATCAACTCCATGCGGTTGTTCGTGGTCTGCGCCTCGCCGCCCTTCAACTCGCGTTCCTTGACGATCTTATCGCCGTCCATCGCGCGCATCAGCACGCCCCAGCCGCCGGGGCCGGGATTGCCCGAACAGGCACCGTCAGTATAGGCGTAGAGGTCGGGCATGGATATCTCCGATAGTTTCCAGCGCGGTTTAGGCGGCTGGCGCGCGGCGGTCAATCAGGCGGGTTGGCGCAGAACGCGCGGCACCTTGAATTCCACGTTCTCCTGCGCGGTCTCGACCAGATCGGTGGTCACGTCATAGCGCGCTTTGAAGGCGTCGATCACCTCATTGATGAGCACTTCGGGGGCCGATGCGCCCGCCGTGATGCCGATGCTGCCGATGCCCTCCAGCGCGCGCCAATCGATGTCGTCCGCACGTTGCACCAGTTGCGCATAGGCGCAGCCCGCGCGGGCGCCGACTTCGACCAGCCGTTTGGAGTTCGAGGAATTCGGCGCGCCCACCACCAGCATCGCGTCGCATTTCGGCGCCATGGCTTTGACCGCTTCCTGCCGGTTGGTGGTGGCGTAGCAGATGTCTTCTTTATGCGGGCCGATAATGGCGGGGAAGCGCGCCTGTAGGGCGGCCACGATATCGGCGGTATCATCGACGCTAAGCGTGGTCTGGGTGACATAGGCCAAATGCGCGTCATCGCGCACGGCGACTGTGGCCACATTCTCAGGCGTTTCGACGAGCAGCACATCGCCCTCGGGCAGTTGGCCCATGGTGCCGATCGTCTCGGGGTGGCCCGCGTGGCCGATCATGATGATCTGAAGGCCGGCATCCGCATGGCGCTGCGCCTCGATATGCACTTTGGAGACCAGCGGGCAGGTCGCGTCGACATAGATCATGTTGCGCGCTTGCGCCGCCGAAGGCACGGATTTCGGCACGCCATGGGCCGAGAAGATCACCGGGCGGTCGTCGGGGCATTCGCTGAGTTCTTCGACAAAGACCGCGCCCTTGTCGCGCAGCCCATCGACGACGAATTTGTTGTGCACGATCTCATGGCGCACATAGACCGGCGCGCCCCATTTCTCGATCGCCATTTCGACGATCTTGATCGCCCGGTCCACGCCCGCACAGAATCCGCGCGGCGCGGCGAGGTAGAGGGTAAGAGGCGGTTTGGTCATGGCGAAATCTCCGGACGGTTGGCGCAGAGGTAAGGGCTTGGGCCCGCTTCGTCTAGCCCGTCAGTCCGACTTGGGCGCAGGCTCGCCCGCCGTGGCGTGCACCAGCGCGGCGGCTTGTGCCCGGTTGCGGATGCCGAGCTTGCGGTAGCCGGATTTCGCATAGTCCGACACGGTGTGGATAGAGAGGTTGCAGCGGTGCGCGGTCTGCTGGCGGGTGTAGCCATGGGCCAGCAGGTTCACCACTTCGGCTTCGCGCGGGCTGAGTTTGTCGAAGGCCGAAGGGTTTTCGGGCAGGGGCAGCGGCGCGGTGCCGGTCAGGTCTTCGATCCGGCGGTGCATCAGCAGGCAGAAGAGGCGCAGATCCTCGGCGATGTCGCTGAAGGCGCGCTCGAACTCTTCGGCCTCCATCCCGTTGCCGACGATGAAACCGCCAAAACGTTCGGAGCCCTTCAGCCGCATCGGCACGGCAAAGGCAGCATGCAGACCTTCGCGCCCCGCGCGGGCGATCAGCGAATGCTCAGACGGGGTGACATCGGGGTAGAGGTGGACGAAGGCTTGGCCGATCGTCAGCACATCATAACTGTTGCACGAGTGGTGCAGGAATGGATCATCCTCGGGCGGGAGGTCATCGTAAAGGTCGGGGATGGTCGACAGAAACTGAGCGTCTTTGAAATCCGCACCCACGCTGATGTGGATGGCGTGGGTAAAACCGGTCTTTCGAAATGTCTTTACGATCCCATCCCAAAGCGCGCTAACATCTTGCAGCTTTTCCAAACGTACAGCGGCATCGAACAGCATCTTCCCTCACTTTTACCCCCCTTTTTCGGGGGGTCGTCTACTTCTACGGGAGCAGGTAGTGTGGGATCAAGGGGAACGCATGGGTTCATGTGCTGTATTGTATCTTCCCTGGGGTATTTTAGAAATTTCACAGGCCAGTGACGCCACAGTCGCTGGCCTGGTATTCGTTTGCCCATCATCCAGACGCCACGCGCAGTAAGGCCGCTGCCGCACGGGGGCGGCATGGTTCTGCGCGAAACGGAGATGCGTCTTTTATTCGTGCGGTGCGGGGTCGCGCGGCGGGCGGCCGATCACATCACGCAGATCGTCAAGCTCGATAAAGTTGTCGGCTTGGCGGCGCAGGTCATCCGAGATCATCGGCGGCTGGCTGCGGATCGTGGAGACGACGGAGACGCGCACGCCTTGGCGTTGCAGGCTTTCCACCAGCGGGCGGAAATCACCATCGCCAGAGAAGATCACGATATGATCGACACGCGGGGCCAGTTCCATCGCATCGACGGCCAGCTCGATGTCCATGTCGCCTTTGACTTTGCGGCGGCCCATGCTGTCGGTGTATTCCTTGGCCGGTTTGGTGACCATGGAGAAGCCGTTGTAGTTCAACCAGTCGACGAGCGGGCGGATCGGCGAATATTCATCGTTTTCCAAAAGCGCGGTATAGTAGAAGGCGCGCAGCAGCTTGCCGCGGCGCATGAACTCTTGCCGCAGCAGCTTGTAGTCGATGTCGAAGCCCAGCGTCTTTGCCGCGGCGTAGAGGTTGGAGCCATCTATAAAAAGCGCCAACCGCTCATCTTTGTAGAACATTAAACTATCCTTTCGGCAGGCTTCGCCGTATTCCCGGTTTGAACTGTAATCGCCGCGGATTAATAAATCCGTGACCTCTGGCGATGCCCCCACATCAGGGTGCATAACTAAGGCTTTTTAACGATGTCGCAAGACCCCGAGGGTATGGAATTAAGCAGTAGAGACCCTATACGAAAGTATAGTCTTCTGGTTGCACTCGGCGGTAACCTTGCATCTTCTGTGGGTAAACCTCAGGAAACGCTAAAATCGGCTTTAAAGCTATTGCAGACGTCCGGCGCGGTGATTCGCGCCACAAGTGCATTCTATCACACTCCGGCCTTTCCCGCAGGGGCGGGGCCGGACTATGTGAATGCCGCCGCCTGGCTCGAAGCGCCATGGGATCCGCAGACCGCTCTTGGCGTCTTGCACCGGATCGAGGCGCAGATGGGCCGCGAGCGGGTGCAACGCTGGGGGCAGCGGACCTTGGATTTGGATCTTTTGGCCTGTGATGATATCGTGTTGCCAGACCGTCAGACCCACAAGATATGGCGCGAGTTGCCTTTGGAAGCACAGATTGGCCGCACGCCGGATCAATTGATTCTGCCGCATCCCCGGCTACAGGATCGGGCTTTTGTCTTGGTGCCGCTGGCCGATGTGGCCCCAGATTGGGTGCATCCGCTGCTTGGAAAGCCCGTGCGCGCCCTGCTTGAGGCTCTGCCTGAGCGGGATCGTGCCGAGGTGCGGCGGCTGCAATAACGGCTTGTAAATCTGCCCGAGGCGGCTTAAATACGGCACTTCTGGCAGCAAATGAGATATTGGAGGCTTCATGGCCCGCGTCACCGTCGAAGATTGTGTGGATAAGGTTCCGAACCGTTTCGAACTCGTCATGCTGGCCGCACATCGTGCCCGCGAGATCTCTGCCGGATCGCAGCTGACCGTTGACCGTGACAACGACAAGAACCCCGTCGTGTCCTTGCGCGAAATCGCCGAAGAAACACAGTCGGCCGATGATCTGCGCGAGCGTCTGATCGAAAGCAACCAGAGCCAGATCGAAGTCGACGAGCCCGAAGAAGACGCCATGGCGCTTTTGATGGGTGCCGAAGAGGACAAGCCCGAAGAAGACAGCATGTCCGAAGAAATGTTGCTGCGCCAGTTGATGGCCGCACAGGGGCAGGGCTGACCCCCGCGCCCCGGCCGGGGCTATGAGGCAGATGGCATGAACAGCGCCGACATCACTGCCGACGACCTGATCGCTCTCGTTCAAGGCTACAATCCGCGTACCAACGAACCCCTGATCCGCGCCGCTTTCGACTATGGGGCGCGGATGCATGAGGGGCAGTTTCGCCATTCCGGTGAGCCCTATTTCACCCATCCCGTCGCTGTCGCTGCGATCCTCACGGAACAGCAGCTGGACGATGCGACGATCATCACCGCCCTTCTGCACGACACGATCGAAGACACCAAAGCGTCTTATGCCGAGGTGCAAAGCCTCTTTGGCGGCGAAGTGGCAGAATTGGTCGATGGTGTCACTAAGCTGACCAACCTTCAGCTGAACTCGACCGAGACCAAACAGGCCGAGAATTTCCGCAAGCTTTTCATGGCGATGTCCAAGGACTTGCGCGTCATACTCGTCAAGCTCGCCGACCGTCTGCACAACATGCGCACGATCAAATCCATGCGCCCGGACAAGCAGATCAAAAAGGCGCGGGAGACGATGGACATCTATGCGCCGCTGGCGGGCCGCATGGGCATGCAGTGGATGCGCGAAGAGCTTGAAGACCTCGCCTTTCGGGTGCTCAACCCCGAGGCGCGCGCTTCGATCATTCGCCGGTTCATCACACTGCAACGCGACACCGGCGATGTGATCCAGCGCATCACCGGCGATATGCGGGTAGAGTTGGAAAAGGCGGATATCGAAGCCGAGGTCTTTGGCCGGGCCAAGAAACCCTATTCGATCTGGCGCAAGATGGAGGAGAAGGAGCAAAGCTTCTCCCGCCTGTCCGACATCTACGGCTTTCGCGTCATCACCGCGTCCGAGGAGGATTGCTATCGCACGCTCGGCGCGATCCACCGGCGCTGGCGCGCGGTGCCGGGGCGGTTCAAGGATTACATCAGCCAGCCCAAGACCAACGGTTACCGGTCGATCCACACAACCGTCTCGGGCCGCGATGGCAAACGGGTGGAGGTGCAGATCCGCACCCGCCAGATGCATGACGTGGCCGAGACCGGCGTCGCCGCCCATTGGTCCTACCGCGACGGTGTGCGCAGCCGGAACCCCTTTGCCGTCGATCCCGCCAAGTGGATCAGCCAGCTGACCGAGCAGTTCGACGCCGAGACCGATCACGAGGATTTCCTCGAAGCGGTGAAGCTTGAAATGTACGCCGATCAGGTCTTCTGCTTCACGCCCAAAGGCGATGTGGTAAAACTGCCGCGCGGCGCCACGCCGATTGATTTCGCCTATGCGATCCACACCCGTATCGGCAACGCCTGTGTGGGAGCCAAGGTCGACGGGATGCGCGTGCCGCTGTGGACCCGGATCAAAAACGGCCAGTCGATTGAGATCACCACCGCGCAGGGCCAGACGCCGCAGGTGACATGGCTCGACATTGCCACCACGGGTAAAGCCAAGTCGGCGATCCGGCGCTCCCTGCGTGAGGTCGACCGCGAGCGCTTTATCAAACTGGGCCGTGAATTGGCGCGTTCGGCCTTTGCGCAGGTCGGTAAAAAGGCCACCGATAAGGTGCTGCATACCGTGGCCAAGAACATGCGGCTGAATGGTCCTGATGAGGTGCTCGCCCGGCTTGGCAGTTCGGAGCTCACGGGCCGCGAAGTGGTGGAATGCGTCTATCCCGACCTTGCCCCGCAAAAGGGCGAACAGATCGACGTGCGCCGCGCGGTCGTGGGGCTGGAGCCGGGGCAGAGCTTTGACCGCGCGCCCTGCTGTACCCCGCTGCCCGGTGAGCGGATCGTCGGCATCACCTTCCGGGGCAAGGGCGTGACTGTCCATGCCATCGACTGTGACCGCCTCTCGGAATATGAGGACCAGCCCGAACGCTGGCTCGATCTGCGTTGGCATGATGGCAGCCATCCAGCGGTCTATACCTGCGCGCTGGACATCACCATCGGCAATGGCGCGGGCGTTCTGGGGCGGGTCTGCACTTTGATCGGCGAAGCCTCGGCCAATATTTCGGATCTGGAGTTTGTGGAGCGCAAGCCTGACTTTTACCGGCTGGTGGTCTATGTGGATCTCCGAGACGTGAGTCACCTGCATTCGCTGATGTCCACGCTCGAAGCCGAGAGTGAGGTCGCCGATGTCAGCAGGCACCGCAATATGAGCACGGGAAAGACTGTCGAAAAAACGACCTGACCCCGCGCAGACGAAACGCCGATACTGGACCTGAGACTTGATTTTCAAACGCCGCGATCCGAAACCGACCCTGCGCGCGCTGGCCGAGTTTCTGTGGCCGCGCGGTGGTTGGACGCGGGCGTTCCACTATGTCAAACACCGGATGCGGCGGCTGCCCGACAGCCCCGAGCGCATTGCGCGCGGCATCTGGGCCGGGGTCTTTACCACCTTTACGCCCTTCTACGGCCTGCATTTCATCGTGGCCGCGCTGATCGGGCGGGTGATGCGGGCCAATATCCTTGCTGCGCTGATGGCGACTTTCTTTGGCAACCCGCTGACCTATGTGCCCATCGGCATCGCGGCCCTGCAAACCGGGCATTGGATCCTCGGCGCGCCTGTGGCGCCGACGGCGCACCGCTCTTTCGGGGGTAAGTTTCTCGACGCCGGGCGCGATCTGAAAGAGAATTTCGTCGCGATCTTTACCGATACCCAGATGGATTGGACCGGGCTGACGGTGTTCTTCCATCAGGTCTTCTACCCCTATCTGATCGGGGGCATCCTGCCTGGGATGATCTGCGCCTCTATCGCCTATTACATCTCGGTCCCGGTGCTGCGCGCCTATCAAAAGCGGCGGCGCGGCATGATCAAAGCCAAGTTCGAGGCGCTCAAACATAAGGCGGCGCAAAAGGCCGACGCCAAGCGCCACGCGGACTGATCCTGTCGCGCCATCAATTTTCGGGAAAAATCGCTTCTCCCTATGGGGTTGGCGAAAGTTCCGACCTATGGTCGGGGCAAGTGATGCAAGGGGAATCGAGATGGCGGATCAACCAAAGCTGAGATTGGGCGTGAACATTGACCATGTGGCGACGGTGCGCAACGCACGGGGCGGCGCCTATCCCGACCCGCTGCGCGCGGCCAAGATCGCGGAAAAGGCCGGGGCCGATGGCATCACCGCGCATCTGCGCGAAGACCGGCGGCATATCTCCGACGCCGATATCGAAGGCTTGATGGAGGTGCTGTCGGTCCCGCTCAACTTCGAGATGGCCGCGACGGATGAGATGCAAAAGATCGCCCTGCGCCATAAGCCCCACGCGGTCTGCATTGTGCCCGAAAAGCGTGAAGAGCGGACCACCGAAGGCGGGCTGGAAGTCGCCCGGGAAGAGAACAAATTGGCCCATTTCATCGCGCCCCTGCGCGAGGCAGGCAGCCGGGTGTCGATCTTCATCGCAGCCGAGCGCGCGCAGATCGAAGCCGCCAACCGCATCGGCGCAGAGGTGATCGAACTGCACACCGGTGCCTATTGCGATGCCTTCGCCGAGGGCCGTTGGGATGAGGCGGATGTCGAACTCAACAAGCTGCGCGAGATGTCGCGTTTCGCCGACTCTCTCGGGCTTGAGGTGCACGCGGGCCACGGGCTGACCTATGACACCGTCACCCCGATCGCCGCTTTCCCCGAGGTGCGTGAGCTTAACATCGGGCATTTCCTGATTGGAGAGGCGATCTTCCTCGGGTTGGAACCCGCGATTGCCGAGATGCGCCGCCTGATGGATGAGGCCCGCGAGGGCTGAACCTGCCGCCCGCCGGTGGCGGAAAATCTCTCAAAGGGTGCCTCCCTTCGGACCTAAAGCGGCCTTGGCCGCGTTGGGCCGCCAGACTGGTTAACGAACCTAAGGAGGCACCAATGAGCGACCATATCGACACGCTGAAGAAACTGCACACCCGCCTGATCGACAGCCGCGACGGCTATCGTGAATCACGCAAGCAGGTCTCGGATGAAGCGGCATTTGTCGGCTTCTTCGACCAGCGCATCGCGGAACGTGAGAAGTTCCACACAGAACTGCACCGCCAGCTTGGCGTCGACGGTGTGGATGTATCCGAAGAAGGCTCTGCCGCCGCATCGGCTCACCGCGGTTGGCTGAAGCTGCGCGACGCGGTGACCGGCGACAACGAAGCTCTCTATGACGAGATCATCAACGGCGAATCCGCATTGGTCGAAAACTACGACGATGCGATCAAAGCCACTGCTGGCCGCCCCGGCTATGAATTCCTGACCGAGCAGCGCGCCGCCGTTCAGCGCGCAATTGACGAGGCAAAAGCCGAGAAGGCGCGCCACGTCGCAGCCTAAGCGCAGCGCCCTGTGGTAAATTCAACGCCGTCCCGTTCCCGCGGGGCGGCGTTTTCGCGTCGGATTGCCGCTTTTCCTCGCTTTCGCCGCGTGATCTATTGAGGGCAAAGGGCCACCGGCCCCGTCACGCGGCAAGAATGGCACTCAATGATCCTCGGCATCGGCACTGATCTGGCAAATATCGAGCGTATCCAAGGCACGCTGGACCGTTTTGGCGACCGGTTTCGCAACCGCGTTTTCACGGAAGTCGAGCAACACAAGGCCGAGCGTCGTCGCGATGTGGCGGGGACCTATGCCAAACGCTGGGCCGCGAAAGAGGCGTGCTCAAAGGCGCTTGGCACCGGACTGCGCATGGGCATCGCTTGGCGCGACATGGCCGTCAGCAACCTGCGCACCGGCCAGCCGGTGATGGAGGTCACGGGCTGGGCCGCGGACCGTCTCGCCGCGATGACCCCGCCGGGGCATGAGGCGATCATCCATGTGACCCTGACCGACGATCACCCTTGGGCGCAGGCTTTCGTGGTGATCGAAGCGCGCCCTCTTGCCGATCCGGCCTCTTAGACTGGCGCGCCCCGCCGTTTCGCGTCATATGCACGCGGGGCAGGCCGATCCGGCCCCGCGTCACTTGACTTGGCCCGCACGGCCCCGCATGTAACCCCAAACCTATATGTCAGGAGCGCCGCATGGCCGCTAAGGAAAAAACCGGCAACGCCTTTGTCGAAACCATCAAGACAATCTTTTGGGCGCTGCTGATCGCC
The DNA here is from genome assembly GCF_043557285.1 of Sulfitobacter sp. 1A13421. Taxonomy (NCBI): domain Bacteria; kingdom Pseudomonadati; phylum Pseudomonadota; class Alphaproteobacteria; order Rhodobacterales; family Roseobacteraceae; genus Sulfitobacter; species Sulfitobacter sp. 1A13421. Next base: position 117,823 of record NZ_JBIFFQ010000003.1, on the reverse strand, counting down.
GGTGTCTTTCGGACCCTGTTCTTCCAGCCCTTCTGGATTCCCTCCGGCTCCATGAAAGAGACGCTGCTGATCGGTGATTTCCTCTTCGTGAACAAGATGGCCTACGGCTATTCCTACGCCTCTTGCCCCAGCCTGATGCTGCCCGGTGTCGGGATCGAGATTGACGCCAAGGATGTCTGCGGTGTCTTTGATGGCGATAACGAGCGCCTCTTCGGTTCTGAGCCTGAGCGCGGCGATGTGGTCGTCTTCCGTCATCCTGTCTCGGGCCGCGACTATATCAAGCGCCTGATTGGCCTGCCGGGTGACAAGGTGCAAATTAGAAATGGTGTCATCAGCCTGAACGGCACCCCGGTCGAGGTCGAAGATGCGGGCACGTTTGAAGAGGTCATGGCCCCCCAAGGCCCGCAACAACTGCGCCCGCGCTGCGAAAACGGCCCCGTGGGCCAAGGGGCGACCTGCGTGAAAAGCCGCCAGATCGAAACCCTGCCCAATGGCGTGTCCTACCCGACCCTGAACATCACCAATCAGCAGTCGGACAACACGGGCGTCTATACCGTGCCCGAGGGGCATTACTTCTTCATGGGCGACAACCGCGACAACTCTGCCGACAGCCGGTTGGCGCAGCGCGCCGGGGGCGTGGGTTTTGTGCCCTTCGAAAACCTCATTGGCCGCGCGGATCGCATCATGTTCAGCTCTGCCGGGCGTTCGATGCTGTTCTTCTGGACATGGCGCGGCGACCGCTTCTTCGAAGCTGTCAGATGAAACTGAGCGGAGACCTCAAAGCCTTCGAGACCCGGATTGGTCATCACTTTGCCAAGCCGGAGCTGCTGGTGCGCGCGGTGACGCACGCCTCCATGTCCTCGGCCAATCGTGACGATAACCAGCGGTTGGAGTTTCTGGGCGACCGGGTGCTGGGCCTCGTCATGGCCGAGGCGCTGCTGGCGCTTGATCCCGGTGCTAGCGAAGGCCAGTTGGCCCCCCGTTTCAACGCATTGGTACGCAAGGAAACCTGCGCCGATGTGGCGCGTGAGATTGATCTGGGCAAGGTGCTCAAGCTCGGTCGGTCCGAGATGATCTCGGGCGGGCGGCGCAAACAGGCGCTTCTGGGCGACGCCATCGAGGCGGTGATTGCCGCGGTCTATCTGGACGGTGGTTTTGACGCCGCCAAAGACCTCGTGCTGCGGCTTTGGGGCGACCGCCTGAAAACCGTCAAGGAAGACGCGCGCGACGCCAAGACCGCTTTGCAGGAATGGGCGCAGGCCCGCGGGCTGAACCCGCCACGCTATGTGCAGACCGGGCGCAGCGGCCCGGATCACGCGCCCGTCTTTACCATTACCGCGCGGCTGGACAACGGGGCCGAGGCCGCCGCCACCGCGCCGTCGAAACGCGCCGCCGAACAGGCCGCCGCCAGCACGCTGCTGCGGCAATTGGAGAGCAACACATGACCACCCGTGCCGGATTCGTCGCCCTGATCGGAGAGCCCAACGCGGGCAAATCCACCCTGCTGAACCGCATGGTCGGGGCCAAGGTCTCGATCGTGACACATAAGGTCCAGACCACCCGCGCCCGCATCCGCGGCGTGGCGATGGAGGGCGATGCGCAGTTGGTCTTCGTCGACACGCCGGGCCTCTTCCAGCCGCGCCGCCGTCTGGACCGCGCCATGGTCGCCGCCGCTTGGGGCGGGGCCGCGGATGCCGATGTGATCGTGCTGCTGATCGAGGCGCACCGCGGCGTGACCGAGGGCGTGGAACGCATCCTCGAAGAGCTCGGCAACATCGCCAAGGGCCGCCGCGTGGCGCTGGCGATCAACAAGATCGACCGCGTCGAGGCGCCGGTGCTGCTGGGGTTGGCCGAAAAGATGAACGAGCGGTTTGAGTTTGCCGAAACCTTCATGATCTCCGCCGAACGTGGGCACGGCACTGACACCCTGCGCGAATGGCTGGCGGGCGAGGTGCCGGAAGGGCCGTGGCTCTACCCCGAGGACCAGATCGCCGACCTGCCGATGCGCAACATCGCCGCCGAGATCACGCGCGAGAAGCTGACCCTGCGCCTGCATCAGGAACTGCCCTACCAGCTCACCGTCGAGACCGAGAATTGGGAAGAGCGCAAGGACGGCTCGGCCCGGATCGACCAGTTGGTCTATGTCGTGCGCGACGGCCATAAGGGCATCGTGCTAGGCAATAAGGGCGAGACGATCAAGGCCGTGGGCAAGGCGGCGCGTGAGGAACTCGAAGAGTTCCTTGGCCGCAAGGTGCATCTGTTCTTGCAAGTGAAAGTCCGCGCCAACTGGCTGGAAGAGGCCGAGCGCTATTCCGAGATGGGCTTGGATTTCAAAGATGGCAACGACTGACCGTAAAGGCCAGCCATGCCCCGCCTGACCGCGCGTTTCTGGGTCGATGCCTATCTCGCGCGGCTCCGGCTGCAGGACATTCCGGCTTTCGTCGTGGCCCATGGCGATGATACCGGCGGCGCGGTGCTGGTGAAGCTGGCAACGCTTGATGGCCGCGCCGTGCTGTTTCAGCGTTCTTTTGACTTGATGAGTGGCGAGCGGAAGTGGGTCGAGCTTGCCTCGGGCGACGAGCGTGAAGTCGACGCTACCGTCACCCGCCAACGCAGCTTCGACCCTGATCTTTGGGTGATCGAGGTCGAGGATCGCGCCGGGCGGCACCTTCTGGACGAACCGGGGTTGGCCTGATGGAATGGCGCGATCACGGCATCCTGCTGAGCGCGCGGCGACATGGCGAGACCTCCGCCATCATCGAGGTCTTCACCCCCGCCCAAGGCCGCCACGCGGGCATCGTCCGTGGCGGCACCAGCCGCAAGATCGCCCCCAGCCTGCAACCCGGCGCGCAGCTTGATCTGGCGTGGCGCGCGCGGTTGGAGGACCACATAGGGGCCTTCACTGTCGAGCCTTTGCGCAGCCGTGCCGCCGTGGCGATGCAGGACCGTCTGGCGCTGGCGGGGCTGAACGCGGTCACCGCGCTCTTGGCCTTCTGTCTGCCCGAACGCGAGCCGCATCCGGCGCTTTACCGCCGCACCGAGGCGCTGTTGGATATGCTGGGGCAGGGCGATGTCTGGCCGCTGGCCTACCTCAAGTGGGAACTGCGCCTGTTGGAAGAGATGGGCTATGCGCTTGACCTCGATGCCTGCGCGGTGACCGGCGCGACCGAAGGGCTGATCTATGTCTCGCCCAAGACCGGGCGCGCGGTCTCGGCCAAGGGGGCGGGGGACTGGGCGGATCGGCTTTTGCCCCTGCCGCCCGTGCTGCGCGGCGGCGCAGGCAGCGATGCCGAAGTGGCGCAGGGCCTGCGGACCACGGGGCATTTCCTGACCGTGCATCTGGCGCGGGACTTGGGCGGCAAACCCCTGCCGGAAGCCCGCGCGCGCTTTGTCGATGCCTTTAGTCGGCGGCTTTGAAAACCAGACGTTCGCCGCTGTCGTCCGATAGGATCATCGTGTCGCCGAGCACGTCCGAAATGGTCACCTCTGTCAGCGCATCCAAGAACGCCGTCTCGCCCGCAAGGTCGGGGCAGGCGCGGCGGGTGACGGCGATATGGCCGGTGTCGAACCACGGGTAGGGCACCGTCATCGCGGCGCTATAGGCGTTGCAGGGGGCCTGCCCGGCGATCTTGCCGGTCTCTGGGAAGGTTAGGGTCGCGCGGGCATCGAAGGGCTTGCCGTCCAACTCCACCAGATGCCAGGTCTTGTCGCCCGCGCCATAGGCGCGGACGGTTTCATCGCCTTGGCATTGCGGCAGGGCGCTGAGGGCGGCGAGGATCAGAAAGCTGCGCATGGGCTGTCCTTTGGGTTGCAAGCGCCGCCTATGTCTCTGACATCCGCGGCGCTTGCAACCCCGGCAGATCAGCCCAAGAGACGGCGGGCGATAACCTGCGCCTGAATCTCGGCAGCCCCTTCGAAGATGTTAAGAATCCGCGCATCGCAGAGGATTCGGCTGATCTTATACTCCAGTGCGAAGCCGTTGCCGCCGTGGATCTGCAAGCCGTTGTCGGCTGCCGCCCAAGCGACACGGGCGCCGAGCAGTTTCGCCATGCCCGCCTCCACGTCACAGCGGCGTCCCGCGTCCTTCTCGAAAGCGCTGTAGTAGGTCAGCTGCCGCGCGACCATCAGTTCCACCGCCATCATCGCCAGCTTGCCGGAGACGCGGGGGAAGTTGATCAGCGATTTGCCGAACTGCTTGCGGTCTTGGGCGTATTGCATCGAGATATCCAGCGCCGATTGCGCCACGCCGATGGCGCGGGCGGCGGTCTGGATGCGGGCGCTCTCGAAGGTCTCCATCAACTGTTTAAAGCCGCGCCCCTCTTCGCCGCCGAGGAGGTTCTCGCCCTTCACCTCGAAACCGTCGAAGCCAAGCTCATATTCCTTCATCCCACGGTAGCCCAGCACCTCGATCTCACCGCCAGTCATGCCGGGGGTGGGGAAGGGGTTGGCATCATCGCCGGGGGTCTTTTCGGCGAGGAACATCGACAACCCACGGTGATCGCTGGTTTCGGGATCAGTGCGCGCCAGCAGGGTCATCACATGGGTGCGCGCGGCATGGGTGATCCATGTCTTGTTGCCGGTCACCTTGTAATCATCCCCGTCCTTAACCGCGCGGGTGCGCAGACTGCCAAGGTCTGAGCCGGTGTTGGGCTCGGTAAAGACCGCCGTCGGCAGGGTTTCGGCGCTGGCGATGCGGGGCAGCCATTTCTCTTTCTGCGCGTCGGTGCCGCCGCAGAGGATCAGTTCGGCGGCAATTTCCGAGCGGGTGCCGAGCGAACCGACCCCGATATAGCCGCGCGACAGTTCCTCGCTGACCACGCACATCGAGGCTTTGGTCAGGCCCAGCCCGCCGTATTCTTCGGGGATGGTCAGGCCGAAAACGCCCATCTCGGCCAGTTCCTCGATCACCTCCATCGGGATCAGTTCGTCCTTGAGGTGCCAGTCATGGGCGTGCGGCTCGACCTTTTCCACCGCGTAGCGGCGGAACTGGTCGCGGATCATCTCAAGCTCTTCGTCCAGTCCGCTGACGCCAAAGGTCACATCGGCGCTGCGTTCCTGCATCAGTTCGACCAAACGGCTGCGCGCGGCTTGGGTGTTGCCCGCGCGGGTCAGGGTAGTGATCGCAGGATTATCGAGCGCGGCCTCATCCTCGGCGCTCAGCCCCAGATCTTGCAGGCGCAGCATCTCCCCTTGGTTCATCTGGATGCCGCCGCGGATCTGGCAGAGGTATTCGCCAAAGGCGATCTGGTGCAGCAGTTGCTCCACCTCGCCAAAGCGCCCCTCACTTTGTAGCCGCTCGGCCCAAAGCTGCATCTGACGCAGGGCTTGGACATAGGTGGCGAGCCAAGCAAGCCCGTGGGCAGCGGTCTGATCGGCCTCGATCAGCTTGGCCGAAACCCGGTCGCTATCGCTCACCTGCGCGCGGACCGCGGCGGTGGCGGTTTCGAGCAACTGGTCGAGCGGGGGCACGGCCCCCCCGGTCTGCCCGATCAGATCGTCGAGAATTACGCGATGCATCGTCATGTCCTGACCGTCATGTGCCATGGGCTGTCCTTTCTTGCTTGGGACAGGCATAGACCTTTCGCAGTCGCAGCACAACAAAGATACGTTTCGCTGCGGCATTTTGTTCTAATCTTGCGCGGCCATTTTTGACGTGCGGCCCCGGAGGAGGGTGCTATGTAACGGTATGAACAGTATTTTCCCCTTTCTCACCCCGTTCGAATTTTATGCTGCACTTGCAATCGGACTTTGCGGTGGCTTCGTCAAAGGCGTGGTGGGCTTTGCCCTGCCGCTGGTGCTGATTTCCGGTCTCACGACCTTCATGGCGCCCGATCTGGCCTTGGCGGGGCTGATTCTGCCCACGGTGCTGGCCAACGCTTTCCAAGCCCTGCGGCAGGGGCCGCAGGCCGCGATGCGGTCGATCAAGCTGTTTTGGGTGTTCCTGCTCTGCGGCGGCGTGATGCTGGTGCTTTCCGCCCAGATGGTGCGGCTGGTGCCGGCAACGGTGATGCTGCTGATGATCGGCGTGCCGGTGGTGCTGTTTGCGCTGCTGCAACTGTCGAAACATCAGTTTCATCTGGCCCAGCGGTCGACGAAGGTCGAGGCACTGGTGGGCGGGTTTGCCGGGGCCGTCGGGGGGATTTCCGGCATCTGGGGGCCGCCCACGGTGGCCTATCTCACCGCGCTCGGGACCGCGAAACATGATCAGATGCGGATCCAAGGGGTGATTTACGGGCTGGGCGCGGTGGCGCTGCTTGTCGCGCATATCGGCTCGGGCGTTCTGAACGCGCAGACTTGGCCCTTCTCGGCGCTGTTGATTCTACCGGTGATGCTGGGGGTTTGGCTCGGCAGCAAGGTGATGGACCGTGTCGATCCGGTGCTGTTTCGCAAGATGACTTTGGTGGTCTTGATGGTGGCGGGGTTGAACCTGATCCGGCGGGCGATTTTTTAGGCGATTTCAGTGGTTGCCACCCCGGCCCGGACTCAAGCCGCAGGCGCCGGGTCATCGCCTGCCCGCCCGGACGGGTAGGCGATTTGGTGAGGCTGGTAGTGACTTTGCGAACGCATATCTCGGCTGCGCCATAAAGTGGCATAAGGCGCCGTCGGATCGCCCACCCGCGGGCAGGGGATGGCCCTCACCGTGGCCACGCAGATGCGCGCGGGCGAAGTCTTTTGTAAGTTGTGTCGGAGGATGATGGTGGAGCCTAGCGGGATCGAACCGCTGACCTCCTGCATGCCATGCAGGCGCTCTCCCAGCTGAGCTAAGGCCCCATCGTGGATCGTGATCGTGTGATCCGGGTCGTTCTGTGGCGCTGTCTAGGCGCTGGCGGAGGCGGGATCAAGCGGAAAATTGACCCCGCCGCCGATTAATTAATCTTCGTCGTCCGACGCCACATCGGCGAGGTCGTCGAGCGGTACTGTATCGTCATCATCGTCGTCATCGTCGAGGATGTCGTCGTCCAGATCCACATCGACCGCGTCATCGTCATCCACCAGGGATTCTTCATCAGCTTTGTCGCCCTTCTTGGCTTTGGCTGTGACCGCATCCTCGGCATCCGCCGCGATCATGCGCGACTTGGAATTGTCGACCTCGACCTCTTCGCCCGTGTAGGGGCTGATGATCGGATTCTTGTTGAGGTCATAGAAGCGCTTGCCCGTAGTGGGGCACAGGCGCTTGGTTCCCCATTCTTCGTTGGGCATGAAACACCCCTTTATAATATTGCTGTTGCGTGTAGATGATTCCGGCCAAGTGCCATATGAGGGGGGCACTGTCAAAGGCTTTGGCCTCTATCTAGGGACGTTGCTCCGGTAATGAAAGACCCTGTATTGCCCGGCAACCCGCCGATTCCGCTGATCCTGCGTCGTTCGGCCCGTGCGCGGCGCATCTCTCTGCGTATCTCGCAATTGGACGGACGGGTGACCCTGACCATGCCAAAACGGCTGGCGGAACGTGAGGCGCTGGCCTTTGCCGAAAGCAAACAGGACTGGATTCGCCAACACCTCGCCGCGCGGGGCGAGGATGTGATCGTGGCCCCGGGGGCCGAACTCCCGGTAGGCGGCAAGCTGCTTCGGGTGCGCGGCGGGCAGGGGAGGGGCGTGCGGATCGGCCCCGAAGAGATCCTCGTGCCCGGCCCTGAGGAGAGGGTCGGTAAACGTCTGGCCGCCCACCTGCGCGAAGTGGCGCGCGACCGCCTTGCCGGGGCTTGCGACGACTATGCCGCGCTACTGGGCAAGCCCTATGCCCGCATCACTCTGCGCGATACGCGCTCTCGCTGGGGGTCTTGTTCCAGCGACGGGGCGCTAATGTTCTCTTGGCGGTTGATCATGACCCCGCCCGAGGTGCTCGACTACGTCGCCGCCCATGAGGTCGCGCATCTGGCGCAGATGAACCACTCCCCCGCCTTCTGGGCCGAGGTTGCGCGAATTTACGGTGATTATCAGGCGCCGCGCCAATGGCTGCGCGACCATGGCGGCGGACTGCACCGCTATCGCTTCTAGTCCAGCGTGGCGAAACGCGCCTTCAGCAGCGCTTCGGCATATTCATCCTCGGCCGTGCTGTCATGCACGACACCGCCACCGACATTCAGCCGCAACCGCCCATCCGGGTGACAGGTCGCGGTGCGGATCGCCACGTTGAATTGCATCGCGCCAGAGGGAGCGATCCAGCCCACCGCGCCGCAATAGGCATCGCGCGGGGCCGGCTCCAAGGCGCGCAGGATCTGCATCGCGCGAATCTTGGGGGCCCCGGTGATCGAGCCGCAGGGAAAGAGCGCGTGAAAAAGGTCAGTCAGCCGTTTGCCCGGCAAGACCTGCGCCGTGATGCGCGAGGTCATCTGGTGCAGGGTCTCATAGGTCTCGATCTCGAACAGTTTCGGCACCTCGACGCTGCCCACCTCGGCGATCCGGCTGATGTCGTTGCGCAAAAGGTCCACGATCATCAGGTTCTCGGCCATGTTCTTTTCCGAGGCCGCAAGCTCTCCGCGCAGCTTCGCGTCCTCCTCAGCGTCCCGCCCGCGCCGCGCCGTGCCCTTCATCGGGCGGGCGGTGAGCTGCCCCTCGGCGGTGAGCGCAAAAAACAGCTCCGGCGAGCGCGACAACAGCACAGGGCCGCCAAGATCGACGAAAGCCCCATGTGCCACGCTTTGCCGCTGGCGCAGCCGGGCATAAAGCGCCGCTGGCGTCCCGGTATAGCGCCCCTCCATCCCGAAGGTCAGATTGGCCTGATAGATGTCCCCCGCGCTGATGAAGTCCTGCACCTCGGCAAAGGCGGCCTGATACTGGGCAAAATCCCAATCCGGCGTGAGCGCCGACAGGCTGGCATCATCCGCATCTTCGGCAAAACCATAGGCCTCGGGCGCATCAAAAACGCCGAAACGTAGCAGGGGCAGCCCGCGCGCCGCAGGCATCAACTCACGTAGCTTGTGCGAGCCGAGATAGCCCAACTCATAACTCGCATAGCCTGCCAACCAGGCGCCGCTTTCCTGCGCCGCTTCAAGTGCTGCAAAGGCCGCAGGCACCTCAGCCGGGGTATCGGCACTGATGATCTGCCGCGGCGCGGTGAAGGCCGTGCCGTACCCCAGCGGGCCAGTGTCGAAAAGAACGCGCGGGCCAGCCATAGCGCGCCTTAAAAGTCCGCAGGCACGCGCATATCGCGCAGTGGCCGCACGATATCGATGGATTCCTGGTAGAGCGGATGCGCCTTATAGGCGGCCAGCGCCTCGGCATCCGGGAATTCGGCATAGACGACCACATCCACATCCCCCGACAGCGCATCAACACGGGTGTTTTCGCAGATCTCGAAAGTCGTCGAATGCGGAATGTCGGCCAATTTCCAAAGCCCCGCCACGATCGTCGGAATGTCCTTGGGGTCCTTGGCCGAGAAAAAGACCACATGACGGATGAAGTTTCGTTTGGTCACGGCGCGTCTCCTTAAGGCAGTTTGACCTCCGATAAATCGCCGCAAGGCCCGCGACAACGGGTGATCGCGTCTTGGCTGCAAAATGCCGCGCTTGACGGGTGGCTGGTTTGTGATCACAACCGCATCATGAATCTTACCCCGCGCCCTGTCGAGGCCACGCCGCTGGCCCATGATCGTGTCTACCGCCGCCTGCGCGCGCGGATCATGCATGGCGATCTACCGCCCGGCCACGCCCTCACCCTGCGCGGCATCGGTAAGGAATATGAGGTCTCGATGACCCCGGCCCGCGAAGCGGTGCGGCGGCTGGCGGCAGAGGGGGCGCTGACCATGTCGACCTCCGGGCGCATCTCCACCCCCGAGCTCAGTAACGAGCGGATCGAGGAGTTGGCCGCCCTTCGCGCGCTCTTGGAGGTCGAGCTTGCCTCTCGCGCCCTGCCACGCGCCCATATGGCGCTGATTGAGCGGATGCAGACGATCAACACCAATATTGCCGAGGCCGTGGCCCACCGCGATGCGGTCAGTTATATCCGCACCAATCTCGAATTTCATCGCACGCTCTACCTGCGCGCCCAAGCGCCCGCCATGCTCGCCATGGCAGAGACGGTCTGGCTGCAACTCGGCCCGACCATGCGCGCGCTCTATGGCCGCCTGCGCCGGACCGAGCCGCCGCATTTCCACCGTCTGATCATCGCGGCCCTGCGCGCCGGCGATGAGCCGGGGCTGCGGCTGGCAGTGCGTTCGGATGTGACACAAGGTCTGCGCATGCTGGCCAGCTGATCCCGCCCATGGCTTGACAGCCGGGCAGCAGCGGCGCATCAAAGGCATATGGAAAAGACCATCTTCACATCTGTCTATTACCCCCGTTCCTGATCGGCGCGGCACCCATTCCCATATCCACAAGCCGCCACAGCGCGGCTCTGCTTGTCTCCCTGTGGTGATCACAGAAAGAGACGACATGCCCCCCATTCGACCCGCCGTGAAATCCGACCTGCCGATGGTGCTTGATCTCGCCCACGCGCTGGCCGCCTACCACGGCGACACTGCCACCGTGACCCTCGCCGCGCTGGAACGTGACTGCTTCGGCCCCACGCCTTGGGTCACCCTTCTGGTGGCCGAAGGCGCTACCGGCCTGCATGGCTATGCCGCGCTCTGCCCGCAGATGCAGTTGCAATTCGGCGCAAGAGGGATGGTCCTGCACCACCTCTTCGTCTGCGACACGGCCCGCGGTCGCGGCATTGGCCGCGCGCTGGTCGAAGCGGCGCTGGACCACGCCCAGAGCCAAGGATGCAGCTATGTAACCGTGGGCACGGATACAAAAAGCCGGCGCGCGCAGGGTTTCTACCGCGCCGCCGGTTTCGATCAAATCACGCCCGATCCGCGTTTTCGGCGGCGGCTGGCTTAGGCCGCCAGCCCCTTGCGCCCCATCTCAAGGAACTTGGTCCGGCGTTCCTGAACCAGCGTCTTGCCGTCCTTGCCGTCAAGCTCCTTGAGCATCGCTTCGATCGACTTGCCCACGGCCTTGATCGATTCCTCGGCATGGCGATGCGCACCCCCCATCGGCTCAGGGATGATCTGGTCGATCACGCCAAGCGTCTTGAGCTCATCCGCCGTCAAACGCATTTGCTCGGCGGCTTCGCGCATCTTCTCGCTGTCTTTCCACAGGATTGAGGCACAGCCTTCGGGCGTAATCACGGAGTAAACCGAATGCTCCAGCATAGCGACACGGTTCGCCGTGGCGAATGCCACCGCCCCGCCAGAGCCGCCTTCGCCCACAATCACGCTGACCAAAGGCACGCCGATCTGCAGACATTTCTCCGTCGAACGGGCAATCGCCTCGGACTGGCCGCGCTCTTCGGCTCCCTTGCCGGGATAGGCGCCGGGCGTGTCGACGATGGTAACCACCGGCAGGTTGAACTTGTCGGCCAGTTCCATCAACCGCACCGCCTTGCGATAGCCCTCAGGCCGCGCCATGCCGAAATTACGCTCGATCCGGCTCTTGGTGTCATTGCCCTTCTCATGGCCAATCACCACGACAGGCGTATCATTGAACCGCGCCAACCCGCCCATGACGGCCAGATCATCGGCAAAGTTTCGATCCCCCGCCAAAGGCGTAAACTCGGTGAAAAGCGCTTCGATATAATCCTTGCAATGGGGCCGCTCCGGATGGCGCGCCACCTGACATTTCCGCCAAGGCGTCAGAGAGCCATAGAGGTCTTCGAGCATCCCGGCGGCTTTCTTATCCAGCGCGCGGGCCTCATCGGTGATGTCCATCTCTTCATTGGACCGGGCCAACGCCCGCAGCTCTTCCGCCTTGCCTTCGATCTCGGCCAGGGGTTTTTCGAAATCCAGATATTGGGTCATTGCATGCTCCGGCTTGTTGCCTGTGTATATGGAGCGCCGCGCGCCGGTTTGCAACGCGGGTTTGCAAGGCAGGCAAGCCCACGCCCCTCCCTCTTCATCCTTTTTCAAATACCCTCGGGGGTCCGGGGGCAGAGCCCCCGGCGGCTTGCCAAAAGCGCTTAACCCCCGGCGATCATTTCAGATTGACGCACGATCACCTCGGCCTGTTTGATGCTGGCGATGTCCACCAAACGCCCCTTATAGACGGTGGCCCCTTCGCCCTTGGCCTTGGCCTCTTCCATCGCCGCGAGGATTTCGCGCGCCTCGGCCACAGCCTCTTCCGACGGGGTGAACACCTCGTTGCTCAGCGCCACCTGCTTGGGGTGGATCGCCCATTTGCCGACCATGCCCAAGGTGGCCGAGCGGCGCGCCTGTGCGCGGAAACCCTCGTCGTCCGAGAAATCGCCGAAAGGCCCGTCGACGGGCAGCACACCATGCGTGCGGCAGGCGGCAACGATGGCGGCCTGTGCCCAGTGCCACGGGTCCGACCAATGCTTCTGCTCGCCGCGCTGCATATAGTAGTTCTCTTGCGTGCCGCCGATGCCGGTGGTCTGCATGCCCATGGAGGCGGCGAAATCCGCGGCCCCCAGCGACATGGCCTGCAAGCGGGGGGAGGAGGCGGCGATCTCTTCCACATGGGCGATACCGGCGGCGGACTCGATGATGACCTCAAAGCTGATTTTCTTCTCGCGGCCCTTGGCGGTCTCAACCGCGGTCACCAGCGCATCGACGGCATAGACATCCGCCGCGCAGCCCACCTTGGGGATCATAATCTGATCAAGCCGCGGCCCGGCCTGCTCCAGCAGTTCCACCACGTCACGATACCAATAGGGTGTGTCGAGCCCGTTGATCCGCACCGAAAGCGTTTTGTTGCCCCAGTCGATCTCGGAAATCGCCTTGATGATATTGGCGCGCGCGCTGTCCTTGTCCGAAGGTGCCACGCTGTCCTCAAGGTCGAGGTTGATCACATCGGCATCCGACGCTGCCATCTTTTCAAAGATCGCCGGGCGGGAGCCGGGGCCGAACAATTGGCAGCGGTTCGGGCGGGCAGGGGCGGCAGGCTGAATGCGGAAGCTCATGGGGTACCTATGGGTAATATTGTTTCATCGTGCATCTTCATTCTGGTATGAAATTGCGCCACTAATCGCAAGAAGGTTTTCGCAGTCGCAGCATTTCGAGGGGTTTGCCTGCAGAGCCAAGCTGCGCACGAATTTTGCGCAGACAGTGGTAATTTGCGGGAAATACAGCGCATTTGCATGCAGATGCGTCGACAACGCCACGCACTTGCGTATTCTCGCGCGCAATATGCGGACAAATTCAATGCCGGAGGCTTGCCATGATCAAAACCCCCTATCTGCTCTTTCTGGGCGACGCACCTGACTCTCTGTCCGCCAAGGTCGCCCAAGGCATCAAGGATTGGCGGCCCGACAATGCGGTCGGCCAGTTCCGCATGGAGGGCTGCAAGGCCGATCTCGGTCTGCAAGACATGACGCTGGCCGAAGCGCGTGAGGCGGGGGCCGAGACATTGGTCATCGGTGTCGCCAACCGTGGCGGTAAAATCAGCGCGGCATGGAAAGAGGTGCTGATTGAGGCGCTGAACATGGGCTTCGACATCGCTTCGGGCCTGCACAACCTGCTGCGCAACGAAGCCGATCTGGTGGCGGCTGCCGAGGCAAACGGCACCACATTGCATGACGTGCGCGTGCCCAGCGTCGAATACCCCATCGCCGACGGCAAGAAGCGCAGCGGCAAGCGGGTTCTGGCCGTGGGCACCGATTGCTCGGTCGGGAAAATGTACACCGCCCTCGCGCTGGACGAGGCGATGCGCGAGAAGGGCATGAAAAGCACCTTCCGCGCCACCGGCCAGACCGGCATCCTGATCACCGGCGAAGGTGTGCCGCTGGATGCCGTGATCGCCGATTTCATGGCCGGGTCGGTGGAATATCTCACCCCCGCCAATGACGATGACCATTGGGACATCATCGAAGGGCAGGGCAGCCTGTTCCACGTCTCTTATTCCGGGGTGACCATGGCGCTGATCCACGGCGGCCAGCCCGATGCGCTGATCCTGTGCCATGAGCCGACCCGGACCCATATGCGGGGCCTGCCGGAATACAGCCTGCCCAGCCTTGAAGCGGTGCGCGACATGGCGCTGACACTGGCGCAGGTGCCGAACCCCGACTGCAAGGTCGTCGGTATCTCGGTCAACACCTACCACATGTCCGAGGCCGAGGCGGATGCCTATCTGGCCGAGGTTGAAGAGCGTCTTGGCCTGCCTGCGGTCGATCCCTTCCGTCAGGGTGCTGCCCGACTGGCCGACGCGCTGGCGGCGCTGTGACCATGCAGATCGATGTTACCGCAGATACCTTCAAACTGGCGCAGGTCTTTACCATCAGCCGCGGCTCGCGGACCGAAGCCAAGGTGCTGACCGTCCGTGTGACTGAAGGCGGCGTGACCGGCTGGGGCGAATGCGTGCCCTACGCGCGCTATGACGAGACCCTCGAATCGGTCACGGCTGAGATCAACGGCCTGCCGGGCGATATCACCCGCCAAGCGCTCTATGATCTGCTGCCTGCCGGGGCCGCACGCAACGCGGTCGACTGCGCGCTATGGGATCTAGAGGCCAAACGCGCAGGCAAGCGGGTGTGGGAACTGGCCGGGCTGAGCGTGCCGGGGCCAGAGATCACGGCCTATACCCTCTCGCTGGACGAACCCGAGGCAATGCGCGCGCAGGCGGCGAAACACAGCTACCGGCCACTGCTGAAAATCAAGCTCGGCACGCCTGACGACATGCCGCGGCTCGAAGCGGTGCGCGCCGGGGCGCCCGATGCCACCATCATCATCGACGCCAATGAAGGCTGGTCGGCTGAGGTCTATGCCGACCTCGCCCCGCATCTGCTCCGTCTGGGTGTGGCGCTGGTCGAACAGCCTCTGCCCGCTGGCGAAGACGACGCGCTTTTGGGGATGGACCGCCCCGTGCCCGTCTGCGCGGATGAAAGCTGCCACGACCGCGCCAGCCTGCCGGGCCTCAAGGGCAAATACGACGTGGTGAACATCAAACTCGACAAGACCGGCGGGCTGACCGAAGCGCTTTCCTTGCGCGATGCGGCGCGGGCGGAAGGCTTCGAGGTCATGGTCGGCTGTATGGTCGGCTCGTCGCTGGCCATGGCCCCGGCGACACTGGTCGCGCAAGGGGCAAAGGTGGTGGACCTTGACGGCCCGCTGCTTCTGGCCGAAGACCGCGACAATGCTTTGAAATTCGACGGCGCGGGCGTGCATCCCCCCGCCGCAGCGCTCTGGGGGTGACCATGCGAACTGTCTATGTAAACGGTGAATATCTGCCCGAGGATCAGGCCAAGGTCTCGATCTTTGACCGGGGTTTCCTGATGGCCGATGGGGTCTATGAGGTGACGAGCGTGCTGGATGGCAAGCTCATCGCCTTTGACGGCCATGCCGAGCGTCTGACCCGCTCGATGAACGAGCTTGACATGCGCGCGCCTGCGACGACCGAAGAACTGCTGGAAATCCACCGCGAGTTGGTGCGGCTGAACGAGATCAAAGACGGGTTGATCTATCTTCAGGTCACGCGCGGGTCGGATGGCGACCGCGATTTCGCCTTCCCCGACCCCGAGACCACCGCGCCCTCGCTGGTGCTGTTCACCCAATCCAAGCCGGGGTTGGCCGACAACCCCGCCGCCCGTGACGGCATCCGCGTGATCAGCATCGAAGACATCCGTTGGGGCCGCCGCGATATCAAAACGGTGCAGCTGCTCTACCCGTCAATGGGCAAGATGATGGCCAAGAAAGCCGGTGTCGAAGACGCGTGGATGGTCGAAGAGGGTTTCGTGACCGAGGGCACCTCGAACAACGCCTATATCGTCAAGGACGGCAAGATCGTCACCCGCGAAACCTCCAGCGACATTCTGCACGGCATCACCCGCAAGGCGGTGCTGGAACTGGCCCGCGAGGCGCAGATGCAGGTGGAGGAGCGCAACTTCACCATCGAAGAGGCGCAGCAGGCGGATGAGGCTTTCGTCACCTCGGCCAGCGCTTTCGTGACGCCGGTGGTTGAGATCGACGGCGCCAAGATCGGCGGCGGCACGCCGGGCAAGCTTGCGCCCCGTTTGCGTGAAATCTATCTCGAAGAGATGCGCAAAACCGCGATCTGAGCTTTAGAACCGCGATAAAACCAGCCCCGCCGCCACCAGCGCGGCGGCGGCAATGCGGGTGGGGGTGATGGCCTGCACCGACAGCCCCAAGAGCCCCGTGGCATCGATCACCAGCGCAGCGCTCAACTGGCCAAGGATCAGCGCCGAGATCACCGTCAGCGCCCCCAGCGTCGGGATCGCCCAAAGCACCGACCAGACGTAGAAGGCCCCCAACACCCCGCCCAGCAGCAAAACGGGAGAGGCCGAGGCCGCGCGGGGCAGGGCGCTCAACTCGCCGCGCAGCAGCAAGACCCCCAACAGGATCGCAAAGCCGACGCCAAAGGACACCGCCGCCGCAGCGACGCCGCTGCCGATGTTGCGCCCCAAGGCGGCATTGATTGGGGTTTGCAGGGCCACGGCGGCCCCGGCGATGGCGACGGTGATAAGGGCGAGGATGGGGGTGTTCATGGCGGCTCCGCTCTGCTTGGCCCCAGCATGAGAGATGTCCCGCCGGGTGCAAGGGCTTTCGCAGCGAGCGCCCGCGCGGCTAGACTGGCGCAAAGAGGAGGCCGCGATGCGCAGAGAGATTGACCGGGCAGAAATGGAAGCCGCCGTGGGCCGTGAATTGGGCGTCTCGCCGTGGTTCGTGATGGATCAGGCGCGGATCGACGCCTTTGCTGATGTGACCGAGGATCATCAGTTCATCCATGTCGACCCGCTCCGCGCGGCCAAGACGGATTTTGGCGGCACCGTGGCGCATGGGATGCTCACCCTGTCGATGATGTCGGGCATGGCTTACGGCGCGCTGCCGGTGGTGGCGGGCACGAAGGCGTCGATCAACTACGGGTTCGACAGCGTGCGCTTCGTGGCACCTGTGCATTCCGGCAAGCGGATTCGGGGGCGGTTCACGCTGGCCGAGGCGCAGAGGCGCGGGCGGGGTGACCTGATGACCCGCTTTGCCGCAACGGTAGAGATCGAAGGCGCCGCGCGGCCTGCGCTCAAGGCGGATTGGCTTGTGCTCTATCAGTTCTAGCGAAGCCCTTGAGCACGCTTGGCCAAGGCAAAGGCGGGCGCACAGGGATGCGCGCCCGCTTTGTGGGTTCATTCAAGCGGGTTGCTCAACCCTTTCCGACATTCTTTTCAAAAGCCGTTTTGAACGCCTCTTTCTGGCTGTCGTTCGCATCGGTCTGATAGTTGGCTTTCCATTCGTCCATCGTCATTCCGTAGAACAGCTCGCGCGCCTCGTCCTTGCCCATCTCGATCCCGCGTTCGTTGGCGGCCTCTTGATACCAGCGCGACAGGCAGTTGCGGCAAAAACCGGCGAGGTTCATCATGTCGATGTTCTGCACATCCGTCCGATCTTCCATCAGGTGTTTCTGCAACCGACGAAAGGCGGCGGCTTGCAGTTCGATCTCTTGTTGGCTGGGCATGACAGCTTCCTTCTCATATCACTGGACGGGACCGCGATGGACCGTCATTCTGATGAAACCTTTGACAGGCACTCATGGGGGCGCTAGGCCACCGGATAGGCGATGTTATCGTTAACATTCGCTCTGGGGACATAGGACACGAAGGAACAGATATGAGACGTTTGCGCAATGTAAAGATCGTGGCCACGCTTGGGCCAGCCTCCGAAACCCGAGAGGTGATCGCGGCATTGCACAACGCCGGGGCGGATGTTTTCCGCCTGAACATGAGCCACGGAAGCCACGAAGAGATCCGGGAAAAGCACCGGATCATCCGCGATATCGAGAAAGAAACTGGCGGCGCGATCGGCATTCTGGCGGACCTTCAGGGGCCGAAGCTGCGCGTTGGCGTGTTCGAGGGCGACGGGCCAACCTTGGAAGAGGGGGCGTCTTTCCGGCTTGATCTTGACGAGACGCCGGGCGATGCGACCCGCGTCTGCCTGCCCCATCCTGAGATTTTCGCGGCGCTTGAGCCGGGCGCGAGCCTGTTGGTCAATGACGGCAAGATCCGCCTCAAGGTGCGCGACTGCGGCCCGGATTTCGCCGATTGCGAAGTGGTCACAGGCGGTGTCATCTCAAACCGCAAGGGCGTGAACGTGCCCGATGTGCTGCTGCCGCTGGCCGCGCTTTCCGAGAAAGACCGCGCCGATCTGGAGTTCGTCTGCGAATTGGGGGTCGACTGGCTCGCCCTCAGTTTTGTCCAGCGTCCCGAGGATGTGACCGAGGCGCGCGATCTGGTCAAAGGCCGGGCGGCGGTGCTGTCGAAGATCGAGAAGCCTGCGGCGGTCGAACGGTTCGAGGCGATCTTGGATGTCAGCGATGGCATCATGGTGGCGCGGGGCGATCTGGGCGTGGAACTGCCCGTCCAGAACGTGCCGCCGATCCAGAAACGTCTGGTGCGCAAATGCCGCGCGGCGGCCAAGCCGGTGATCGTGGCGACACAGATGCTCGAATCGATGATCGAAAGCCCGATGCCGACCCGCGCCGAAGTCTCGGACGTGGCCACCGCGATTTACGAAGGCGCCGACGCCGTGATGCTGAGCGCCGAATCCGCCGCCGGGGATTACCCGCTACAGGCCGTGGCGACGATGGACAACGTGGCCCAAGAGGTCGAAGCCGATGCGACCTATACGCAGATCATCGAATCCTCGCGCACGGCGGATCGCACCACCGTGGCCGATGGCATCGTCGCCGCCGCGCGTGAGATTGCCGAGACGACGGACATCAAGGCGATCTGCTGCTTTACCCAATCGGGCACCACCGCCCTGCTGACCGCCCGCGAACGGCCCCGCGTGCCGATCATCGCCCTGTCGCCGCTGGTCAACACCGCGCGCCGTCTGGCGTTGAGCTGGGGCACGAATTGCATCATCACCGATGGGCATGACCGGTTTAAACTGGCCGTGCTGAGCGCCGCGCGGGCCGCCTTGTCAGAGGGGTATGCCGGGCCGGAGGATCATATCGTCGTCACCGCCGGGGTGCCCTTCAACGTGCCGGGCAGCACCAATATTCTGCGCGTCGCGCCCTGTGACGAACGTTTGATTTACGCCTCCGATCCGGAGTAGCCTTTCCCCAGATAGGGGGATGTTGCGTGGACTCTGACTTGGCAATGGTGGTGGGCATCGTTCTGGCGGTGCTGTCGATCCCCTCGATCCTGTCTGCGGTGACCGACCGTCGGTCGCCGCGCGCCTCGGCCATCACGATCTTGATCGCGGGCGGGCTGATCGTCTTTGCGCTGCGCGAAAATCCGGGGCGCTATTCCTTTGAGAACCTGCCGGAGGTCTTCGTCTCGGTCGCGGCGGACTTCTTGCCCTGAGGGGCCGTGCGAAACCTCTTGCATCCCCGACCGAGCGCGCCTATACGGCGCATCTTAGCCTGCACGACCGGCCTCAAGTGGCATGCCGAGTCGTGTTTATACCGAACTCAAAAGACGGAGACGGAAATGCCCAAGATGAAGACGAAATCGAGCGCCAAGAAGCGCTTCAAGGTCTCGGCGACCGGCAAGGTCATCGCCAGCCAAGCCGGCAAACAGCACGGCATGATCAAGCGGACCAACAAGTTCATCCGTAACGCACGCGGCACGACAACCCTGTCGGAAGCCGATGCAAAGATCGTCAAGGGCTTCATGCCCTACGCCCGCTGATTAAGGAGAGCCGAGATGTCCCGAGTTAAAGGTGGTACAGTCACCCACGCGCGTCACAAGAAGATCATCAAAGCCGCAAAAGGCTACTATGGTCGGCGCAAGAACGTCTTCAAGGTCGCCACGCAGGCGGTCGACAAGGCCAATCAATATGCAACGCGTGACCGCAAGAATCGCAAGCGCAACTTCCGCGCGCTGTGGATCCAGCGGATCAACGCCGCCGTGCGCAGCCACGACGAGGCGCTGACATACAGCCGCTTCATCAACGGTCTGACGCTGGCCGGCATTGAAGTGGACCGGAAGGTTCTGGCCGATCTGGCCGTGCACGAGCCCGAAGCCTTCGGTGCGATCGTCAAGCAAGCGCAGGACGCGCTGGCGGCCTAAGCCGAGATTGCTTTGAATTTGCGAAAGCCCTGCCGGATGGCGGGGCTTTTTGCGTTTGGGGGATCTGCGTTTCGGGCCGTCGTGCGGGCCTTGCCACAATCTTGCCCCGAGAATCCCTTGCCACGGCCTTGCCTGCTCCTCACCCCCCATGGACAATCTGCCCCAACGACAGGTCACTGTGCAGCCTATCTGCACCGGTGCCGCAGCAATTGGCGCTGTTTGTCGGCATGTTATTTGTAAAAGGTGGGGACGTTTATGCCCGGAATTGTAATCAACAGGTTGGACGAAGACCCCCATGAGACGGTCTATGGTATTCGCGATGATACCAGTTCGCGCGGCGTCGATCTTGAGGGCGCGCGGATCACGCTGACCTATGCCGATGGCTCGGTCGAGACGCTGACGTGGCACGCAACGGATCCCTATACGAATGGCGCGGCGGTGGGCGAGGATACGCAGATGTCCTTCGGCTATGACTGGCACCATCTTGAGACGACCAAGCCGCTCGCCACGATGGAGATTGACCTTCAGCCCGCCAGTTCCGTTTTCGACACCACCACCACGGCGGATGACGACCCCAATGGCGGCTCGACCCCCACTTCGCTTGAGGGTTTTCCTTTTCGCGTGGAGTCCGGTTCGCGTGATTTGGCCGGTGATCTTGAGGTGACCTATTCCGGCATCGTCAATCTGGCGGGCAGCCCAGCTGCGGGGGATCTGTTCACCACCATGACCGTCGATTTCTCAGACCTGCCCGAAGGCGGGTTGCTGGGCAATTTGGCGTGGAAGTCCGACATCGACACGATGCGCGAGGAGGGCGATCTGGTCTCGACCGGTGTGGCCTGTTTCGCGCGCGGCACGCTGATCACCACCGAGGCGGGCGATCTTCCGGTCGAGGCTTTGGCCCCCGGCGTGCGCGTGCTGACCCAAGGCCACGGCTATCAGGAGCTTGTCGCAGCGCTGCGCCGTTCGGTCGGGGCGGGGGAGTTGGCGAAGAACCCCAAGCTTTACCCCATCCGTATCCGTGCCGGAGCCTTGGGCGCAGGGCTGCCGAAGCGTGACCTCATGGTCTCAAGGCAGCATCGCATGGTCGCGCGTTCAGGCATCGTCAAGCGGATCTGCGGCGCGATGGCCGTGCTCGTCGCCGCGATCCGGTTGACCGAACTGCCGGGGGTGCATGTGGATGAAAGCGTCGCACAGGTGGACTATTTCCACTTGGTCTTTGAAAAGCACCAGATCGTCTATGCCGAAGGCGCGCCGAGCGAGAGTTTCTTGCTGAATGCCGAAACGGTGAAAACCCTCGGTCAGGCGCAGCGCAAGGAGTTCGCGACGCTCTTCCCCGCCTTGGTTGAGAGCGACGGCTTCGGCACCCCCGCGCATCAGATCCCAGCGGGGCCCGTGCAAAAGCGATTGGTCGCAAAGCACAAGAAAAATGGGCGCGCCCTGTTATCGGTTTAGGGTGTCGGGGTCATAGGGATTGTGGCTGGCGGCGGATAGATTGATCCCATCCTGTGACGCGCGGTGCGCAATCGCCTCTTCGCTGCGGTTCAGTTGCACCGCGATCACGCTGGTCGCCGTGCCCTCTGCCGCAAGAATGCGAAGCTGTTCGAGGTCTTCGGCGCTCCATGGGGCGCCGGTGTGCTGCGGTCACAATCTGCCATGTCGGAGGCTCCTTTCACGGGCAAAACACGGCGCGGCCTGTGGCGGTTCCTCCCATGGGGAGAGGGGGCGCGGTCTTGCGCCCCCTCCTGCCGTCACTTCAAAAGCGCCAGCATCTCTTTCGCCGCTTCTTCGGAAGAGGCGGGGTTCTGGCCGGTGACCAGCTTACCGTCGACCAACACGTAAGACGCCCAATCGTCGCCCTTGCTGTAGTCGCCGCCGTTTTTCTTCAGCATGTCTTCGACCAAGAAAGGCACCACATCGGTCAGGCCAACACCCTCTTCCTCGGTGTTGGTGAAACCGGTGACGCGCTTGCCGGAAACCAGCGGCTTGCCGTCGGCTTGGGTATCTTTGAACACGGCAGGCGCGTGGCAGACGGCACCCACGGGGCGGTCGGAGGCCCAGAAGGTTTCGATCAGGCGCTTGCTGTCGGCGTCATTCGCGAGATCCCACAGGGGGCCGTGGCCGCCGGGATAGAAGATTGCGTCGAAACCATCGGCGTCCACATCGCCCAGCACTTTGGTCGAGGCGAGCGCTTGTTGCGCGGCATCGTCGTCCTTGAAGCGGCGGGTGGCGTCGGTCTGCGCGTCTTCGCTGTCGCTGTTGGGGTCAAGCGGCGGCTGCCCGCCTTTGGGCGAGGCGAGGGTCACATCCGCGCCCGCGTCTTTGAAAACGTAATAGGGGGCGGCGAATTCTTCGAGCCAGAAGCCGGTCTTGTTGCCGGTGTCGCCCAATTCGTCATGCGATGTCAGAACCATCAGGATTTTCATAGGTCTCTCCTTTCGGGGGAGGTTGGGCGCGCCGCTGAAGCAGGGCGCGCCGAGGGGATGCGGCCTAACGCTTTGCAGAGGTGGTGGTTCCCCCATGGCGCCACAACCCCTACGGCTTGCATTCGAGGGGCGGGAGGGCTAGCAGGACGGGGTATTATTCCAAGGGCCTGTCATGGACGATCTGAAGCAAAAGTACCTGAGCCAAATCGCCGATGCTGGCGACGAATCCGCGCTGGAAGACATCCGGCTGGCCGCCGTGGGCAAAAAGGGCGAAGTGGCGCTGAAAATGCGCGAGCTTGGCAAGATGACCCCCGAAGAGCGGCAGGTCGCTGGCCCCGCGCTGAACGCGCTGAAGGATGAGATCAACTCGGCCCTCGCCGCCAAGAAGGCCGGCCTTGCCGATGCCGCACTGGACGAGCGCCTGCGCAGCGAATGGCTCGACGTGACCCTGCCCACGCGGCACCAGCGTCAGGGCAGCATCCATCCGGTCAGCCAAGTGACCGAAGAACTGACCGCGATCTTTGCCGAGATGGGCTTTTCCGTCGCCGAAGGCCCGCGCATCGACACCGATTGGTACAACTTCGACGCGCTGAACATCCCCGGCCACCACCCCGCGCGGGCCGAGATGGACACCTTCTATATGGCGCGTGCCGAGGGCGACGAGCGCGCGCCCCATGTGCTGCGCACCCACACCTCCCCGGTGCAGATCCGCACGATGGAGGCCGAAGGCGCGCCCCTGCGCATTATCTGCCCCGGCGGTGTGTATCGTGCCGATTACGACCAGACCCACACGCCGATGTTCCATCAGGTCGAAGGTCTGGCGATCGACAAGGATATCTC
The DNA here is from genome assembly GCF_043557285.1 of Sulfitobacter sp. 1A13421. Lineage (NCBI taxonomy): Bacteria > Pseudomonadati > Pseudomonadota > Alphaproteobacteria > Rhodobacterales > Roseobacteraceae > Sulfitobacter > Sulfitobacter sp. 1A13421. The sequence continues at coordinate 94,607 of NZ_JBIFFQ010000003.1, read as the reverse complement.
CATGGCGAACCTCAAGTGGACGCTGGAGGAATTCTTTGCCGCCTTCTTCGAGATCGACGGCATTAAGACCCGCTTCCGCGCCTCGCACTTTCCGTTCACCGAGCCTTCGGCCGAGGTCGACATTCAGTGTTCCTGGGTCGACGGCCAGCTGCGCATCGGCGAGGGTGATGGCTGGTTGGAAGTGCTCGGTTCCGGCATGGTGCACCCCAAGGTGTTGCAGGCGGGCGGGATCGACCCGAACGAATGGCAGGGCTTTGCCTTTGGCATGGGGATCGACCGGATCGCGATGCTGAAATACGGCATCCCGGATCTGCGGGCGTTCTTTGATTCAGACCTACGCTGGCTGCGGCATTATGGGTTCGCGAGCTTGGATCAGCCGAATTTGCATGGTGGGTTGTCGCGCTAAACTGCGCATGGAGCCTGCGACGACCGCCGCAGAAACATCAAAATGCACCGCGTGAGGCATGTCTGATATGAAACTCTTTCGACACGAGAACCGCGAGAACAACGCCCGATCTCGCGCGCTTTATGCGAAGTTCGAGATCGCCTACACGCTTATCGATTTCTGCGCGGCTGTCTGTTTCGTTGTCGGCTCCGTGCTGTTTTTCTTCGAAAGCACGCAGACCAGCGCGACATGGCTCTTTTTGATCGGGTCGATCTTCTTTGCGGCCAAGCCTTGTCTGCGGGTGGTCCGCGAAATCAAACTTTATCGGATGGGCGACATGGCCGATCTGGCCAAACGTTACGAGAATTAGGGAACGATCATGAAATTCACCCTCTCCTGGCTCAAGGACCATCTCGACACCACGGCGTCGATTGATGAGATCACCTATGCCCTGACCGACCTCGGCCTCGAAGTCGAAGGCGTCGAAAACCCGGCGGCGAAGCTTGCCGATTTCACCCTCGGCTATGTGCAATCGGCCGAGAAACACCCCGATGCGGACCGGCTGAACGTCTGTCAGGTGGAAACCGACGAGGGCGTCATGCAGATCATCTGCGGCGCGCCGAACGCGCGGGTGGGGATTACCGTCGTTGTGGCCAAGCCGGGCGTTTATGTGCCGGGGATCGACACGACCATCGGCGTGGGCAAAATTCGCGGTGTCGAGAGCTTCGGCATGATGGCCTCCGAACGCGAGATGGAGTTGAGCGAAGAGCACGACGGCATTATTGAGCTGCCCTCGGGCAAGCCCGGCGACCGGTTCATCGACTGGCTGGCCGAGAATGATCCCGCGAAGGTCGACCCGGTGATCGAGATCGCGATTACGCCTAACCGCCCCGATGCGCTCGGCGTGCGCGGCATTGCGCGCGATCTGGCAGCGCGGGGCTTGGGCAAGCTGAGGCCCCGTGATTGCGATGCGGTCGAAGGCAGCTTTGCCTCGCCCGTCTCCGTCAGCATTGACGAAGATACGCGGGATGGTTGCCCGGTGTTCTACGGTCGCCTGATCAAGGGCGTGAAGAACGGCCCCAGCCCGCAGTGGTTGCAGGATTGCCTGCGCGCCATTGGGCTGCGTCCGATCTCCTTCCTTGTGGATGTGACCAACTTCTTCACATTCGACCGCAACCGCCCGCTGCACGTCTTTGACGCCGACAAGGTCAAAGGCAACCTGCGCGTTCACCGCGCCAAGGGCGGCGAAGAGATCGTGGCGCTGGATGAAAAGACCTACACCCTGCAAGCGGGGCAGATGGTCATCTCTGACGATAGCGGCGTGGAAAGCATCGCGGGCATCATGGGCGGTGAGGCAACAGGTGTGACCGAAGGCACGGTCAACGTCTTTGTCGAAAGCGCCTATTGGGATCCGGTGCAGATCGCCTATGCGGGCCGCGCGCTGAAGATCAATTCGGACGCACGTTATCGTTTCGAACGTGGCGTCGACCCGGCCTTTACGCCTGAGGGGCTCGAGCATGCCACGCGGATGATCCTTGATCACGCGGGCGGCGAGGCTTCCGAGGTTGTGGTCGCGGGGCAGGTGCCGGATACCGCGCGCGCCTACAAGCTCGATACCGCCCGCGTTCAATCGCTGGTCGGCATGACGATCCCCGAGAGTGACCAGCGCCAGACGCTGACCGCGCTTGGCTTCGAACTCGACGGTGACATGGCGCAGGTGCCAAGCTGGCGGCCCGATGTGCAGGGCGAAGCTGATCTGGTCGAAGAGGTCGCACGGATTGCCTCGCTGACGCAGCTTCAGGGCAAACCCCTGCCGCGTCTGACCACAGGCGTGCCGCGCCCCGTTCTCTCGCCCATGCAGCGCCGCGTGGTGACCGCACGGCGCACGGCGGCGGCGCTTGGCTACAACGAATGCGTGAGCTACAGCTTCATCGACCAAGCCTCGGCGGCACTCTTCGGCGGTGGCACCGATGCGACGCGGCTGGAGAACCCGATCTCCTCGGACATGAGCCACATGCGCCCCGACCTGCTGCCCGGCCTGCTGCAAGCTGCCGCCCGCAATCAGGCGCGCGGCTTTGCCGACATGGCGCTTTTTGAGGTTGGCCCCGCCTTCTCCGGCGGCGAGCCGGGCGAGGAGCAGGTCATGGTTTCCGGTCTTCTGGTGGGTCGCACCGGCCCGCGGGATGTGCATGGCGCGGCGCGCGCGGTGGACGTCTATGACGTGAAGGCCGATGCCGAGGCGGTGCTGGCCGCCATCGGCGCGCCCGCCAAGGTGCAGATCCTGCGCGGGGCTGATGAATGGTGGCACCCGGGCCGTCACGGCAAGATCTGCCTCGGCCCGAAAAAGGTGCTCGGCGTCTTTGGCGAAGTGCACCCGCGGGTGCTGGCGGCGATGGACGTCAAAGGCCCGGCGATGGCCTTCACCCTCTATCCCGCCGAAGTGCCGCTGCCGCGCAAATCCGGCGCCACGCGCCCGGCGTTGCAGATCAGCGACTTGCAGGCGGTCGAGCGTGACTTCGCCTTTGTCGTGGATGCCGATGTGGAGGCGCTGGCGCTGGTCAATGCCGCTAAGGGTGCCGACAAGGCCCTGATCGAAGATGTCCGCGTTTTCGACGAGTTCATCGGCGGCAGCCTTGGCAAGGGTAAGAAATCCCTCGCCATCACCGTGCGCCTGCAACCCAGCGACAAGACGCTGAAGGATGCAGACATCGAAGCGGTGGGTGCTAAGGTGGTCGAGAAGGTGACCAAGGCCACCGGCGGCGTGCTGCGCGGCTGAACCAAGGAAGGACGGAAGCGATGAAAGTCTATCTCTCCGGTGAAATTCACACCGACTGGCGCGAACAGATCACCGAAGGGGCCAAGGGTCTCGACGTGACCTTTACCGCACCCGTCACCGACCACGCCGCCAGCGACGATTGCGGCGTGGCGATCCTCGGCGCGGAGGACGACAAGTTCTGGCACGACCGCAAGGGCGCACAGATCAACGCGATCCGCACCCGCAAGGCGATCGCCGAGGCGGATGTCGTCGTGGTGCGCTTCGGTGACCAGTACAAGCAATGGAACGCGGCCTTCGACGCGGGCTATGCCGCAGCACTTGGCAAATCGCTGATCATCCTGCACGGCCCCGACCACGCCCATGCGCTGAAAGAGGTCGACGCGGCGGCGCTCGCCGTGGCCTTCGAGCCTGCGCAGGTGGTTGAGATTCTGCGCTATGTCTTGGCCGGTACGCTGCCGGGGTGACACGGCAGCGGGGCTAGCCGCGTTAAAATTGAACATCTATCAAGGGTTGAGCGCGAATCGATTCGGTAGCATGCTGGACGCCGCTGCTTTGCGGACTAAACCTTCACTAGCTGGAGGTTCATCAGCCGTGATCTGCCCCCCGAAAGGCAGGCCATATCCGACCCCCGCTGCCGTGCCATAGTCGCGCGGCGGGTTAACTTTGGAAGGAGAAGGTCCATTTTAGCCGACACGCCCGCAGAGCAGGACGAGCGTCTAGAGACGCTCTATTCCTATGATGTTCTTGATACCGAAGCCGAAGCGGATTTCGACGATATTGTCGAGCTTGCGTCCAAAATCTGCGAAACGCCCGTCTCTCTGATCAGTCTGGTTGATGAAAAGCGCCAATGGTTCAAGGCGCGCGTCGGGTTCGAGCCGCATGAGACGGCCCTTGATCAATCGGTCTGCTCTCATGCCATTCTCGATGAGGGCTATACCGAGATTGCGGATATGGGGGCGGATCCGCGCACCTCGGACAATCCGCTCTATGTTGGCGACCCTCGGGTGAAATTCTATGCCGGTGCCAATCTTGTCGCGCCGAACGGCCAGCCGATTGGCACGCTTTGCGTGCTGGATACCAAGCCGCGGACCTTGAACGATTTCCAGCGCCAAGCGCTGCAAACCCTGTCGCGCCATGTGATGATGCAGTTGGAATTGCGCAAGAAGATCCGCATCGAAGCGGCGCTGCGCGCCGAGATGGACCACCGGGTGAAGAACTCGTTCCAGACCATCGCCTCATTGCTGCGCATGGCGACACGCAAGGTGCAAGACCCCGACGCCAAGGATGTGCTGGCCCTTGTCGAGCGCCGTTTCGGCGCGGTGGCATCGCTGCACAGCGAGTTGATGGGGCAGGGTGGCCGAAGCAAGGTGCAAACCACCTCCTATCTCGAACAACTGAACAAGCTTCTCGCCGCCAGCGCGCCGGACCACGTTACTATCTTTTGTGCGGCTGAGCCGGGCGAGTTGCAGGCCGTGCAGGCCTCAGCCCTCGGCATGATCGTGAGCGAATTCGTGGCCAATTCGATCAAACACGCCTTCGCCGGGGACCGGGCAGGGGAGATCAAAATTTCCCTACGGCGGCAGGAGGGGGCCGAAGGCTGGCTTTTGGAATGCCGTGACAATGGCTGCGGCCATGCCGGTGCCGTCTCGGGGGCCGATAGCACGGGGCTGGGGCGGATGTTGATGGCCACGGCAGCCGAGCAGTTGAACGGGCGTCTGACGACCGATTTCAGCTCAGAGGGCGCGCTTTTGCGGGTCTGTTTTCGGGATTGAACGGGCGCGGGCCGTAAAACGCGCGATTTACCGTAAAACTTTATTGACCGTTCTATGTGCCAGTCCGCACTATCGACCGTGATGGCGGGGTTTTCGGCGCGCCTTAGAATAGGGACAGAACTGTGATTCAAGAATTCAAGGATTTCATCGCCAAGGGCAATGTCATGGACATGGCCGTTGGTATCATCATCGGCGCGGCCTTCACGGCGATCGTGTCGTCACTGGTGGCCGATCTGATCAATCCGATCGTCGGGCTTTTCACCGGCGGGGTGGATTTCACCAACAACTATGCCGTGCTGTCGGGCGATGTGCCTGCGACCGCTTCGCTAGAGCAGGCGCGGGAGGCGGGGGCGTCGGTCTTTGCCTATGGCTCGTTCCTGATGGCCGTGATCAACTTTTTCATCATCGCCTTCGTGGTCTTCATCCTGGTGAAGATGGTGAACCGGGTGAAGGCGGCTGCGGAAAAGCCGGATGAGGTGGCGCCAGAGGTCAAGACCGGCCCATCGCAGCTCGATGTATTGTTGGAAATTCGAGACGCTTTGAAGACGCGCTGAGCGCTGCTTTCGAAATGGAAAGGCCCGCCAATCTGGCGGGCCTTTTGTTTGGCCGCTGTCGTTCAGCTCGCGATGGCCTGATCCGCGGTGATGCTGTCGAGCCCAAGCGCTTCGCCCACGGCGGCATAGGTCAGCTTGCCCGCGTGGACGTTCAGCCCGGCCTTGATGTGCGGGTCATCCGCGCAGGCCTGTTTCCAGCCCTTGTCGGCCAGTGCCAGCATGAAGGGCATGGTGGCGTTGCCAAGCGCGATGGTCGAGGTGCGCGCCACCGCGCCGGGCATATTGGCCACACAGTAGTGCATGATGCCGTCGACCTCATAAACCGGGTCTTGGTGAGTCGTCGCCTTGGAAGTCTCGAAGCAGCCGCCTTGGTCGATGGCCACGTCGACCAGCGCCGCGCCGGGTTTAAGTTCGGACAGTTGCGCGCGGCTGATCAGCTTGGGTGCCGCCGCACCGGGGATCAGCACCGCGCCGATGATCATATCGGCCTCACGCGCCAGTTCGATGGTGTTGCCCGCGCTGGCATAGGCGGTCTTGAAGGTGCCGCCATAGATGTCATCGAGATAGCGCATCCGGGGCAGGGAGCGGTCGAGCACGGTCACATCCGCGCCCATGCCCGCGGCGATGCGGGCCGCATGGGTGCCGACGACGCCGCCGCCGATGACCATAACCTTAGCCGGGCCGACACCGGGCACGCCGCCCATCAGCACGCCGCGCCCGCCATTGGCCTTTTGCAGCGTCCATGCCCCGACCTGCGGGGCCAAACGGCCCGCGACCTCGGACATTGGGGCCAGAAGGGGCAGGCCGCCATTGCGGTCGGTCACGGTTTCATAGGCAATCGCCGTACAGCCCGAGGCCAGCAGATCGTGGGTTTGATCCGGGTCGGGCGCGAGGTGCAGATAGGTAAAGAGCAATTGCCCTTCGCGCAGCATCTTGCGTTCGCCCGCCTGCGGCTCCTTCACCTTGACGATCATGTCGGCTGTGGCAAAGATCTCCTCGGCCGTGTCGATTATGGTGGCGCCTGCGGCGGTGTAGTCAGCGTCTTCGAAACCCGCGCCGACCCCGGCCCCCGCCTGCACGATAACCTCATGCCCATGGGCGATGGCTTCTTGTGCGGCATTGGGCGTCAGGCCGACGCGGAATTCCTGCGGTTTAATTTCTGTCGGGCATCCGATTTTCATGGGGGTTCCTCCTCCTCCGTAGTGGGACAGGATTATCATATCCGCCGTGCATATCGCTGCGAAATTGGGGTCGCCAAGGGGCGCATCCTTCGAATATAATCGCGCTGGATTGCTTCCTCACGCGAAAGTATTGCGCATATGGCCTTGGATGAGATTGATCGGCGTGTTCTGCGGGCTTTGCAGCGCAATGGGCGGATGTCCAATGCCGAACTGTCAGAGGTGGTGCATCTGTCGCCCTCGGCCTGTCATCGCCGTGTGCAGCGGTTGGAGAAGGAAGGGTATATTCGCGATTATGTGGCCCTTTTGGACCCGCGCAAGCTGGATATGCCGACGACGGTCTTTGTTGAGATCACTTTGCAGGCTCAGGCCGAAGAGGTGTTGGAGGCTTTCGAGAAGTCGGTCTCGCGCATTCCCGATGTCTTGGAGTGTCACCTGATGGCCGGGACGGCGGATTACCTGCTGAAGATCGTGGCGGAGAATACCGAGGATTTCGCCCGGATTCATCGCCAGCATTTGGCGCGGCTGCCCGGCGTGGCGCAGATGCAGTCGAGTTTCGCGCTCAGGACGGTGTGCAAGACCACGGCGCTGCCGGTGTAGTTGGAAAGCCCGGAATCAAGGCCGAAGGCCGCCGGGCAGCGCCAGACCGCCCGGACGGGCTGGCGCTTTTGCTGAGGTCGTGCCGTCCTGAGGTGTTTCTCAAGCGCAGCTACCATAAACTGCCTAATTGAAGGGATTTCGAGCGCCATTCCGCGGTCTGGCGCTGCCCGGCTCCGCTGCGCTCCCCCACAAAACAAAACCCCCGCTGCCATGGGCACCGGGGGTTCTATATCTGTCGCGTGTCGCGGGAATGATTTACATCATACCTTCGCGTTGCGCTTTTTTGCGTGCCAGTTTACGGGCACGACGGATCGCTTCAGCTTTCTCGCGCGCCTTTTTCTCGGACGGTTTCTCGAAATGTTGCTTGAGCTTCATTTCACGGAAAACGCCTTCGCGCTGGAGCTTTTTCTTCAGAGCCCGGAGGGCCTGATCGACGTTGTTGTCGCGAACACTAACCTGCATGTGGTTGTCACCACCTTTCTAGGATAAAGTTGCAAGGAATTGCAGGAAATGGGCCTATAACAGCCTATATCACGTTTGTCCACCCCATCACGCCCCGATAGGAGCCCGCCATGACACCGCCCAAGGCCGACCCAAAGGACCAATTGCTGGATGCCGCATTGATGCATGTGCCGTTTGACGGCTGGTCGCCCGCGACCTTCAACGCTGCGATCAAGGACAGCGGTCTGGACCCGGCGCTGGCCCGTGCAGTGTGTCCACGCGGGGCGGTCGATCTGGCGGTGGCCTATCACCGGCGCGGCGATGCCAAGATGGTCGATGGCTTGGCGCAGGCCGATCTGTCGGCGCTTCGCTTCAGGGACCGTATCGCCAAGGCGGTGCGCCTGCGGCTCGAAGCCGGGGATCGTGAGGCGATCCGCCGGGGCAGCACGCTTTTCGCCCTGCCGCATCACGCCCCCGAAGGGGCCGGGCTGATCTGGGAGACCAGCGATAAGATTTGGACCGCGCTTGGCGATACCTCGGAGGATGTGAATTGGTATAGCAAACGGGCCACGCTGTCGGGGGTCTATTCGGCCACGCTGCTCTATTGGCTGGGGGATGCCAGTGAGGGGCATCAGGCGACATGGTCGTTCCTCGACCGGCGCATCGACGATGTGATGCAGATCGAAAAGCTCAAATCCCATGTGCGCGAAAGCCCGACGCTGAGCCGTCTGATGGCCGGGCCGAACTGGCTGTTGAGCCATGTCAAGGCCCCGCGCGGGCAACGTGACCCCGATCTGCCGGGCCGTTGGACGCCGCCAAGCTGAGGCGCGCTGCGGGCTTCCCCGCCCGCGCGGCAGGTGGTAGGGCGGGGCACCCGGTTTTACCACAGGCGCCCGATGACCAACGCGACCCTTCCGCTCATCGATATCGACAGCATCAGCTACACCCCCGGCGGCACGCCGGTGCTGCAGGGCGTGAGCCTGAGCTCCGATGCCGCCCGGATTGGAATCGTGGGCCGCAACGGGTCGGGCAAGACCTCTTTCGCGCGGGTTCTGTCGGGGCTGGTCCCCGCCGATGAGGGGCAGGTGCGGATTGCCGGGGTCGACGTGGCCCGTGACCGCCGCCGTGCGATTGGCGCGGTCGGTATCCTGTTTCAGAACCCTGACCACCAGATCATCTTCCCCACGGTAGAAGAGGAAATCGCCTTTGGCCTACGGCAAATGGGCCAATCCAAAGCGGAGGCCGCGCGGGGCGTGGCGGCGATCCTCGGGCAATTTGACAAGCGCCATTGGGCGCAGGCATCGATTCACCAACTCTCCCAAGGGCAGCGGCAGTTGGTTTGCCTGATGGCGGTCTTGGCGATGCAGCCGCGGGTGGTGGTGTTGGACGAACCCTTTGCCGGGCTCGACATCCCCACGCGGTTGCACCTCGAACGGGTTTTGGCGGGGCTGGACCTGACGCTGGTCCATATCACCCACGATCCGGCGGCGGTGGCGGCATACGATCACGTCCTCTGGCTAGAGCGCGGCGAGGTCGTCCAGCAAGGCAGCGCCCGCCCGGTGCTACGCGCCTTTGAGACGCGGATGAAGGAATTGGGGGCGAGTGATGATCTCTCTGACCTCGCCGGTTGAGACCCGCGCCCATGGCTGGCCCGCCGGGGCCAAACTGGGGGCGCTCTGCGTGGCCACGCTGCTGCTCTTCGGGGTGGAGGAGCCGGTTTGGCAAATCCTCTTCTGTGCCGGGATGCTGCTGCTCTATGTCCTGCCGGGGCGTGCCTTCCTGCGGGCCGGGTTGGGGCGTCTGTGGATGCTTTGGCCTTTTGTCGGGCTGATCTTGCTGTGGCATGTCTTGACCGACGATGGGGAGGCGGGGCTTGTGATCGCGCTGCGGATGGTCACCGCCGTGGGGCTTGCGAACCTCGTCACCATGACCACCAAGCTCAGCGATATGATGGGGGTGGTGCACTGGCTCGCCGCTCCGCTGCGCCGTTTCGGGCTGCGCACGCGCAGCCTTGAGTTGGCCGTGGCGCTGGTGGTGCGCTTTACCCCCGTGCTGGCGGCCAAGGGGCAGATGCTGTCACTGGCGTGGCGCGCGCGGTCGCGCAGGCGGGCGGGCTGGCGCGTGGTGATGCCCTTCACTGTTCTGGCCATCGATGACGCCGAACATGTGGCCGAGGCGCTGCGCGCGCGGGGTGGTCTGTAATGCTTGACCGGGGCAGGGGGGTGGCCTAGGCAATGGAAAATTCAACCCAAGGATCCTTCCAATGGAACGCAATCTGACCATGATCGCCCTCTTTGCCGCGTTGATCGCGGCGCTGGGCCTGATTCCGAAATTCACGCTTGGCTTCGGCGTGCCGATCACGGCGCAGTCGCTGGGTGTCATGCTCTGCGGCACGGTGCTGGGCGCATGGCGCGGTGGCCTTGCGGCGCTTTTGTTTGTGGCGCTGGTGGCGCTGGGTCTGCCGCTTCTGGCCGGGGGCCGTGGCGGTCTGGGCGTGTTTGCCTCGCCGACCGTGGGTTTCCTCGTCGGCTTCCCGATCGGGGCCTTCGTGACCGGCTTTATCATGGACCAGTGGCGCAGCGCGCCGGTGGGCCTCGCAGCTGGGGTGTCGGCGGTCTTGGGCGGCATCCTCGTGGTCTATGCCTTCGGCATCTTCGGCATGATGATGACGCTGAACAAAACGCTGGTCGAGGCGACCCTGCTGGTCCAAGCCTTCATCCCCGGTGACCTGATCAAAGCCGTGCTGGCGGGGTTCATCACCTCCGGTCTGGCCAAGGCGCGCCCGGCGAGCCTGCTGTCGCGCAGCTAAACGATTTGGCCCGCTCCCCAAGGGCGGGCCGCTACAGCCGCATCAGCGCGGCAGAGCCGATCCCCCCGGCGGCGGCAATCGCCGCCAAGCCGGTGCCCGATCCCCGCGCCACCAACTCATGCCACAGCCGCACCGCATTGATCGCGCCTGATGCGCCAATCGGATGCCCGCGCGCCAAAGCGCCGCCGCCCCTGTTGACGATCCGCGGCGCGATCCCCGCGCCGGTGACGCAGGCGATGGCCTGCACGGCATAGGCCTCCATGATCTCGGCGCGGTGCAAGCCGCTGGCTTTCAATCCGCTTTGACGAAAGACTTCTCCGATGGCCACCAATGGGGCCAGTCCTGGCTCTTCGGGGCGGCTGCCCTTCGTCGCCGCTGAGATAAGTTCTACTTTCGGCGCGGCGAGGTCCGCCGCCACCCGTTCTGACACGACGACGCAAAAGGCCGCGGCATCGGCGGCGACGGCGGCATTGGCAGCGGTGATGTCGACGGAAAGCACCTTGGCCCGGCTGCATAGCGCGGGGGTGAGGCGGCGGGTGAAGGCATCGGTTGAGACGCCTGCGAGCGGCACCAGTTCCGCTTCGGTTGGGGGCTGTGCGCGGGCCTTCGCATGGCTTTCCACGGCCCAGCCATCCTGTGCTGCGCGGGAAATGCCTTGGGACCGACCAAGCGCCGCGGCGGCCTCCGCCATGTCGGGGTCGCGGTCGGGCCATGGGGTGAAGGGCGCTTGGGCATAGGCCTCAGCCGGGCGGCCATCGGCGAAAGTGCGGTAGCGCAGCGGCTGGCGAGAGTAGCTTTCGGCCCCGCCCGCCACGACGATATCGGCGGCCCCGGAAAGGACCATCTGCCGCGCCAGCGCCAGCGCATCCAATCCCCCCGCGCATTGCCGGTCGATGCTAAGCCCCGCCACCTGTTCGGGCAGCCCCGTGGCCAAAGCGATGCTGCGCGCGGGGTTGCCGCCGGGGCCGAGGGCGGTGCTGCAAATCACCTCATCGATCTGCGCAGGGTCCAGCCCCGCGCGGCTGAGGGCAGCAGAAAGGACCGGCGCGGCAAGCTCGGGTAGGGAGAGATGGGCCAGCGCCCCGCCGCGCGGGGCGACCGGGCTGCGGCAGGCCGAGACGATATAGGCGCGGGTCACCTTTGGCCCTCCACCCAGTCCGAGAGGGCGCGCAGGTCGGGCTTGCCCGAGGGCAGCAGGGGCAGGTCGGGGCAGAAGTAGACGCGCCGGGGGGAGGTCAGGGGCCCGAGCGTCGCGCGGCAATGGGCAATGATCTCTTCAGCGGGCGGGTCTCCTGCCGGGGCTTCGATCACCGCGACCAGATGCTGCCCTCGCAGCGCATCGTCCCGGGGCAGAACCGCGCAGGGCAGGCCGGTTTGGGCGCTGATCACGGCCTCCACCGTTTCGGGGAAAACCATCTGGTCGGCGATCTGCACCATGCGCTGCCGCCGCCCCCTGATCCAGAGGTTGCCCTTGGCATCCAGCGCCCCCATCTCACCCACGGTCACGAAGCCCTCCCGCCAGCGGGTCTCATCGCTGGGGCCCAGGGCGTAGCCATCGAAGAGGTAGGGGCTGCGCACCCAGATCTCACCAACATCAGTTGTGGGTTCACCCTCAGCATTCATCAGACGCAGCTCGACACCGGGGTAGGGGCGGCCCACCGCGCCTTCGGGCGTATTGGCATCGGCCAGCGTGATAAAGCTCGTCTCTGCCGCGCCGTAGAAAACATGCACCGCCGCTTGGGGGCAGAGCCGCCCCACCGCCGCCCGGGTCGCCGGATCGAGCGCGCCACCGCCGCAAAGGACCAAGCGCAGCGATGGCAGCGGGGCTACGGCAGCGCGGGCAAGCAGGCGCAGCTGGGTCGGCGTGGCGTAGAGGATCGTCGCCCCGGCCTCGGCGATCCGCTCTGCCTGCCGCCGGGGGGCGCGATCCGCCAGTACATGCGCGTCGAGGCCAAGATGCAGCGCTTCCAGCACGGCATAGAGCGATAGGGAATGGCTGAGCTGCCCCAACACGGCGACGCTGTCGCGGGGGGTAAGGGCGAAACGGTCAGCATTGACCTCAAAACTGGCGATCCAAGAGGCTTGGCTGCGGCGGACCGCCTTGGGCCGCCCCGACGCGCCGCCGGTCAGGGTGAGAAAGGCCGCGGGCGGGCAGGAGATGTCATCGGGCAGGGGGCGGTTGCTGAGGCAAAAGGGGGCCTGCTGGGTGATCGCGGTGGTTAGGGCCGCCAGTGCGTCGAAGGCCGGAGTGGCGGGCAGGGCGCAGTAGCTGTCGTGGCCTTCGGGCGCGCGGGGCAATTCCCGCTCCCCTGCATAAAGCCGCGCGGCCTCATGCCATTTGAACCTGTCTTGCCCGCGCATCCGCCTCTCCCTCTTCCGTGGGGTCTCAAATTCCGGGTGCACGCCCCGGGGTCGCCCGTTAGGCTGCGGCGAAACCAGACCCGAGGATACTTCAGACATGACAGAGACCATGCGTGCAATCGAAATCACCGAACCCGGCGGTCCGGACGTTCTGCAAGGCACCACCCGCCCGCGGCCCCAGCCGAAACACGGTCAGGTCATCATCAAGGTCGCCTATGCCGGGGTGAACCGCCCCGATGCGCTGCAACGCGCGGGCCGCTACGCGCCGCCCGCCACCGCCAGCGATCTGCCGGGGTTGGAGGCCTCGGGCGAGGTGGTCGAAGTCGGGCCGGGGGTGACAACGCTGGCCCCGGGCGATCTGGTCTGCGCCCTGCTGCCCGGCGGCGGCTATGCTGAATATGTCGCCACCCCCGCGGCGCATTGCCTGCCCATTCCCGAAGGCATGGGGCTGAAAGAAGCCGCTTGCCTGCCTGAGACCTTCTTTACCGTCTGGTCGAACCTTTTCATGCGCGGTGGGCTGAAGGCCGGAGAGAAAGTGCTGATTCACGGCGGCTCTTCCGGCATTGGCACCACGGCGATCCAACTGGCGCGCATCTTGGGCGCGCGGGTTTTCGTGACTGCGGGCACCGATAGCAAATGCGCGGCCTGTATGAAGCTGGGGGCCGAGGTGGCGATCAACTACCGGGACACGGATTTCGTCGATGTCGTGCAGGCCGAGGGCGGCGCGGATGTGATCCTCGACATGGTGGGCGGCAGCTATATCAACCGCAACCTCAAGGCCTTGGCCGAGGACGGCAGGCTGGTGCAAATCGCGTTTCTGCAAGGGGCCAAGCAAGAGGTGAACTTCGTCACGCTGATGACCCGCCGCCTGACCATGACCGGATCGACCCTGCGCCCACAGAGCGATCTGGCCAAGGCCCGGATTGCAGAGGAGCTTTTGCAGAATGTCTGGCCCCTGTTGGAACAGGGCCGCGTCGCGCCGGTGATGGACAGCACCTATGACCTGTCCGAAGCGAATGACGCCCACCGCCGGATGGAAGCCAGCGGCCATATCGGCAAAATCGTCCTGAAGGTGGTCGGTGAACTGCAAGGCGGAGAAGATCAGTAAAACTTGAGACAGTAACGAATTGTTAACCAGTAATTCGTTTACTGGAGGCACGGGTGGCCGGGACGCTGACCACCCGTGTTGGAGAGAGCCGAAAGGCATTGAATGCGGGGGAGGAAATTACGCCTCTCCCGCTTTCGCCAGACTATAGGCCCGGATGGGTCTAGCGCAGAGGGGTGAACAGCGCGTTATCAAGCGTGCAGTCCCGCCGAACGTCCGGCCCGCAGGGGATGAACTCAAGCTCGCGGGACAGGCAGATGCGCGCCTCTTGGATGTGCCCTTGCTTGCAGGTGATGGTGATCCCCCGCGCGGTCAGGTCCGGGTTCGCTTTGAGGAAGGCCTCTTCCACCACCGCGGCGGGGAGGGACACGGTACGGTCGAGCTTGCGAAAGACCTCGGGGCGCTTGATGCGGGCGTAGGCCTCCCGCGAGAGGGCGAAGTAATCCGCCGGGTCCAACCCGCTGCAAGAACCGTGTTTCTTCCACTGGTGCCATGCCAAGCCACCGGTGCCCATGATATCGGCCATCGCCCCGGTCTGGGCGCGGCTGGGCGGGCGGCGGCCGCTTTGGCAATAGGACGGGTATCCCCGTGTGAACTGGGGCCAGAGACCATGCAGGGTCCAACCGTGGTCTTTCGCGGCATCGCATTGCGGAGATTGCCGCGCATCGCCGGTCAATTCGCACCAATTGGGCGACCATGACAGGGACATGACATAGTAGTCGAATTCGCCCGAACGCTCCCCTTCGGCCAGCGTGGCGGTGGGGGCGATCAGCCCGAGGATCAGCAGACAGGCGCGCAGTGGCCGCATTGGGTCTTCCCTTATGACGTTTGAGCCAGTATACAGCCGCCAACTTCCCCGACAATGGAGACCGTTCTGCCAAGCAGGACAGCCTTTCAGGCGACGGGAAAATTGCGTTTTTAGGAGAGTGAAATGGCAAAACCGATTATGGCCAAAGCCACCGCCGTCTGGCTCGTGGACAACACCACCATCAGCTTCAAGCAGATCGCCGATTTCGTCGGCATGCACGAACTCGAAGTGCAGGGCATCGCCGATGGCGACGTGGCGCAGGGGGTGAAGGGGTTTGATCCGGTTGCCAACAACCAGCTGACGCAGGAAGAGATCGACGCGGCGCAGGACAATCCGCTGCACAAGCTGAAGCTCAAGTTCAACGCCGCCGCCGAGGGCGAAGAGAAACGCCGCGGCCCGCGCTACACCCCGCTCAGCAAACGTCAGGACCGTCCGGCGTCGATCCTGTGGCTGGTCAAATTCCACCCCGAACTGTCCGACGGTCAGGTCAGCAAACTGGTGGGCACCACAAAGCCAACGATCCAAGCGATTCGCGAGCGCACGCATTGGAACATCGCCAACATCCAACCGATCGACCCGGTCGCGCTGGGCCTGTGCAAACAGTCCGAGCTTGACGCCGCCGTGCAAAAGGCTGCCGCGAAAAAGGCCGCCGCGGGCGAAGTGATGAACGACGACGAACGCCGCAAGCTGGTTTCGACCGAGCAGAGCCTCGGGATGGACAGCGAGCCGAAAATCCCCACGGCCATTGAAGGGCTGGAAACCTTCACCCTCTCCGGCAACACCACGGATGACGAGGAAGAAGAGAGCCACACCAAGGGCGATTACTCTGACGCCGACAGCTTCTTCTCGCTGCCCGACAGCACCGATGAAGACGATGAGGACGAAGACAAAGCCAAGGGCTAAGCACCTTCAAGGCGGTGTGGCGAAAGGAACTTTCGCCGTAAAGATGTGTTAGAATGACAGGGCGTCGGGTATTCCGGCGCCCTGTTTTGCTTTGTAGAAAAGGCGCAACGCGCCGGGGGATGGATTTGGAAACGGCATTGGACTGGGTGATCTGGGGACTGGCGGGGGTGCTAATACTGGGCAGCCTGCTGCCGCTGAGCAAATTGCCCTTCGGGGCGATCCGCGGGCTGGCCTTTCCTCGGGAACAATTCCTCGGCTTGGCACTGTTGCTGGCAATCGGGTTCGCCCTGTCGCAGGGGGTGACGACACCCTCGGGCATGGCCGGGATCGCGTTGATGCTGGGGGTCGCCGCGCTTCACGCACTTTACATCACCAAGTTCACCCCGCTGTGGCGCAAGCAATCTTTGGCGGCCTCGCCCGAGTTGCGCCGCGCGACGGACCGGCATTTCAGCCTGCTGGCCGCCAATGTCAAAATGTCCAACCGCGACTATGGCAAGCTGATCGCATTGGCCGAGGCGCGGGTGCCAGATATCTTCATGGCGATCGAGGTGGATCAGGCCTGGATCGACGCGCTGGATGACGGTCTGGGCAAGAACTACGAGCATCGCGTCGACGTGCCGCTCGACAATGGCTATGGGCTTTGCCTCATGTCGAAACTGCCGCTGTCGGAGGTCGAGGTGCGCGAGTTGGTCACCGAAGAGGTGCCCTCCATCCGCGCTCGGGTGCACCTGCCGGTGGGGGAGGATTTCCGCCTCTACGTCGTCCACCCCGAACCGCCCGTGATCGAACATGACACTAAAGGGCGCGATAGTGAGATCGCCTTGGTCGGTATCGAGGCTGAGAAGGACCCGTTGCCCGCCGTGGTCTCGGGCGATCTGAACGATGTGGCTTGGTCGACCACGACCCGGCGCTTTCAGCGGCTTTCGGGTCTTTTGGACCCGCGGGTGGGGCGCGGCATGTACAACACATTCAGTGCAACAATGCCTTGGATGCGCTGGCCTTTGGACCACCTTTTCCACGATCCGCAGTTTCGTCTGCTAGAGATGGACCGCTTGGACAAGATCGGGTCGGACCACTTCCCGATGTGGTTCGTCCTCGCCATGGCCGAGACCGAAGCCGCCGAGAGCGACCCCGAAGAAACCGACCCCGAAGAAGAGCGGGAAGCCAAGAATATGATCAAAGAAGAACGGAAAAGAGACCGCGACCCCATCGGCAGCGATTGGGAAGACGAGGAAAACTAACAATTTGCCGTAGGGGCAATTTTACCCCTTGTACGAATCCAAAAACGGCGTATGTGGCGCCTTACAGACGCCAACGCACGCGCCTCTGGCCGGTCAGTTCCCACTCTGACTGACCCGCGTTTATGTAGCGACGGTAACGTCTCTTGAAACGACACGCGGGGAACCAGCCCCACCTGCTCTTTGGAGATGACCATGAATGCTACAGTCCCCGGCGCCCTTCGCGCCGCACCGTCTTTTCACGCCGATCCGGCTGCGGCCTATATCGCCGCCAACAGCTTTGACAAACCCACGCTGGTGATCAGTCGCGACCGTGTGGCCGCGCAATATGACGCGCTGCACAAGGGCTTGGGCGACGCGCATATCCACTACGCGGTCAAGGCGAACCCGGCCCCCGAGATCATTCGTCTGCTGGTCAAGAAAGGCTCCGGCTTCGACGCGGCCTCGCGGGCCGAGATCGAACTGTGCCTGAGCCAAGGGGCGAAGCCCGAAAACATCTCTTTCGGCAACACCATCAAACGCGCTTCGGACATCGCCTTCGCCCATTCGGCGGGGGTGACCCTGTTCGCAGCCGACAGCGAAGCGGAGCTCGATAAGATCGCCGCCCATGCGCCCGGCGCGCGGGTCTACCTGCGCTTGATCGTTGAAAACTCCATGGCCGACTGGCCGCTCAGCCGGAAGTTCGGCTGTGCCGGTTCGGCGCTGCCCGCGCTTCTGAACCATGCGGTTGCCGTGGGTCTTGTGCCCTTCGGCCTGTCCTTTCACGTCGGCTCTCAGACCCGCAAAGCGGAGTTCTGGAACCCGGTGCTCGATCAGGTGGCGCCGCTGTGGCACGCCGCCCGCGCGGATGGCCATGACCTGCAACTGCTGAACCTCGGCGGCGGTTTCCCCGCGTTCTACGGCGAAAACATCGAAGCGCCGCGCGCCTATGCCGCGGCCGTGATGCGCGCTGTCAAAGCCCGCTTTGGCGATGTGCCGCAGGTGATGGCAGAGCCGGGCCGCGGTCTGGTGGCCGAAGCCGGGCATATCGCTGCCGAGGTTATGCTGGTCAGCCGCAAGTCTGCGGATGATCTGCATCGCTGGGTCTATCTGGATATCGGTCGTTTCTCCGGTCTGGCCGAGACTGAGGGCGAAGCGATTCGCTATCAGATCGTCACACCGCATGACGGGGAAGAGACCGGACCCTGCGTTTTGGCCGGCCCGTCCTGCGATTCGGCGGATATTCTCTACGAGAAACGCCCGATCCACCTGCCTTTGGCCCTGCGCGATGGCGATAAAGTGATGATTCGTGCTTGCGGAGCCTACACAAGCTCGTACAGTTCGGTTGGGTTCAATGGATTTCCGCCGCTTGATGTGATCGTGCTCTGACAGCACGATCTGCGTCGCCCCGGAAAAGGGCCGTCTGCTTTGGGAGGAGCGGGCGGCCCGCTTTGATTCTGGGGGTTAAAGCGACTTGCGGGCCTGCATCGCGGCAGTGATCGTCCCGTCGTCGAGGTAATCCAACTCTCCGCCGATCGGCACGCCTTGGGCGAGCGACGTCAGCCGCACGCGGTCTTCCAATTGATCCGCGATGTAATGCGCCGTGGTCTGCCCGTCGATCGTGGCGTTGAGCGCGAGGATCACTTCGGTCACCCCTTCGGTATCGATCCGGTCCAACAAACGGGGGATGCGCAATTCCTGCGGGCCGATGGCGTCCAGCGCCGAAAGCGTGCCGCCCAGCACATGATAGCGCCCTTTGAACACGCCGGAGCGTTCCATCGCCCAGAGGTCGGCCACGTCTTCGACCACGCAAAGCTCGCCATTGGCGCGTTTCTCGGAGGTGCAGATGTCACAGACATCAGAGGTGCCGACGTTGCCGCAGTTCAGACATTCGCGCGCCGTAGCGGCGACGGTCTGCATCAGGTCGGACAGGGGGGTCAGCAAAAGCGCGCGTTTGCGGATCAGGTGCAGCACTGCCCGCCGGGCCGAGCGGGGGCCAAGGCCGGGCAGTTTCGCCATCAGCTCGATCAGGGCGTCAATATCGCGGGTAGAGCTCAAGAATGGCACCTATGGGCGTTGAAAGAGGGGCGGGACCGGCTCGCCCCACCGGGATCAGAAGGGCAGTTTCATGCCCGCGGGAAGGCCCATGCCTTCGGTCAGCTTGCTCATCTCGGCCTGCGCGCGTTCCGAGGCTTTGCTCTGCGCATCTTTGATGGCGGCGAGGATCAGGTCTTCGACCACTTCCTTTTCGTCTTTGTTGAAGATCGACGGGTCGATATCCAGCCCCTTCAACTCACCCTTGGCGCTACAGGTCGCTTTGACGAGGCCCGCACCGGATTCACCTTCGACGGTGATGTTGTGCATCTCCTCTTGCAGTTCGGCCATCTTGCCCTGCATTTCCTGCGCTTTTTTCATCATCCCGGCCATATCGCCGAGGCCGCCTAATCCCTTGAGCATCTGGGTCTCCTTGTTGCGTTATCGTTTATATGTGGCGCGGGGGCCGGGGTATCAACCGTCCTCGAACGGATCCCATTCGTCTTCGACCTCGGGCAGCGCCTCAGCCGTGGCAGCAGCGGCGATGTCTTCTGGGGTGCGGATCGCGGTGATCCGGGCTTTGGGAAACTGCGCCAGCACCGCCTGCATCATCGGATGGTCCTGCGCCTGTTTCTTCAACGCCAGTTCACGCGCGTCGCGGACCTGCGCGATGGTCTCGGCCCCGCCCTCGTTGACCAGCGAGACGGCCCAGCGGTTGCCGGTCCAGAGTTGCAGTTTCTGCCCCAGCCGCTGCGCCAGATCGCGCGGCGCGTCGTCGGTGGGGACAAACTCGATGCGGCCCGGCTGGTAGGCGGCAAGTTGCACGCAGGTTTCCACCTCAACCAGCAGTTTCACGTCGCGGTTCACGCGGATCAACTCGACGACATGTTCGAATGTCGGAAAGCGGGCCAGCGCAGCGTTGAGGTCTTGCGCCAGTGCCGTGGTCTGCCCCTGCGGGCCGGGGTTGGAGGCCATGCGCTGCTGCGCCTGTTGCACGGCCTGCGCGCCGCTGCTGCCTTGCGTGGCACCATTGCCACCGCCGCCGCCGCCGACCGGACCGGGGGCAGGGGGCGGGCTGCTGTTTTGCAGCTTGCGCACCAGTTCCTCGGGCGAGGGCAGATCGGCCACATGGGTGAGGCGGATCACGGCCATTTCGGCGGCCATCATCGCGTTGGGCGCGGCTGCGACCTCGTCCAGCGCCTTCAGCAGCATCTGCCAGAGCCGCGTCAGCACCCGCATCGGCAGGGTCTCAGCCATCTGTTGGCCGCGGGCACGTTCTTCAGGGGCGATGGTGGGGTCTTCGGCGGCATCGGGCGTGATCTTCACGACCGAGACCCAATGGGTGATCTCGGCCAGATCGCGCAGCACCGCCATCGGGTCGGCCCCATCGGCATATTGCGCCGAAAGTTCGGTCAGCGCGGCACCTGCATCGCCGCGCAGCACCATGTCAAAGAGGTCCAGCACCCGGCCACGGTCGGCCAGCCCCAGCATGGCGCGCACCTGTTCGGCCCCGGTCTCGCCCGCGCCATGGCTGATCGCCTGATCCAGTAGCGAGGTGGCATCGCGGGCCGAGCCTTCGGCGGCGCGGGTGATCAGCGCCAGCGCGTCATCGGTGATCTCGGCACTCTCGGCGGTGGCGATCTTGCGCAGGAGCGCGATCATCACCTCGGGCTCGATCCGGCGCAGGTCGAACCGCTGGCAGCGCGACAGCACCGTCACCGGCACCTTGCGGATCTCGGTGGTGGCGAAGATGAATTTGACGTGTTCCGGCGGCTCTTCCAGCGTTTTCAGCAGCGCGTTGAACGCCCCGGTCGAGAGCATGTGCACTTCGTCGATGATATAAACTTTGTACCGGGCCGAGGCGGCGCGATAATGCACCGAATCGATGATCTCGCGGATGTTGGCGACGCCGGTGTTCGATGCCGCGTCCATCTCCATCACGTCGACATGGCGGCCTTCCATGATGGCGGTGCAATGTTCGCAAACGCCGCAGGGGTCGGTCGTCGGCCCGCCGTTGCCGTCCGGCCCGATGCAGTTCATCCCCTTGGCGATGATCCGCGCCGTCGTCGTCTTGCCGGTGCCGCGAATGCCCGTCATCACAAAAGCCTGCGCGATCCGGTCGGCGGCGAAGGCGTTCTTCAGCGTGCGCACCATGGCGTCTTGGCCAACGAGATCGGCAAAGGTTTCGGGCCGGTATTTGCGGGCCAGAACGCGGTAGGCGGATGTATCTGTCATGGTGCCCCAGATCGGATTCGGTCAAGGCCGTAAACTATGCGCTCCGCGCCGTGGCGTCTACCGTGCTTGCGGAACGCTCAGAGCATCCAGAGGATCGCGCCGACCCCGGCTGAGGCAAAGGCGAGGATCGCCGCCAGAACCTTCATGCGGCGGTTGGGCTGGGCATTGGCGTGATGGTCGCTCAGCCGCCTTTGGGTTTTCGCCGCCGACGCCTGCGCGGCCCAGTAGACGTAAAGTGCGGCAAGAATGAAGACCGAGGCCACGGCTTTCGCCACCCAAGTCGGCTCGAACTCCCCAAACACGGCGCGCAGACCTATCGCCACGGCGACAGCGGCCATGCCGGTGCGCATCCAGCCCGCAAAGGTGCGTTCATTGGCAAGGATCGTGCGATCCTCGGCCCAGTCGGTGCGGTCTTCGGCCAGGTCATTCTTATCACTCATTGAACCAAACTGCGCCTTGCGCGTTCATGTGGCAATAGGCTTTGACAAGACGAGGGACGGTTCATGCGGTTGGGTGGAATTGGGCGGAGCAAGAATGTCATCCGCCGCAGCGGACGGGCCGGCAAGGCCGGGGGTCTTGGATTGGTCGGCGTTCTGGCAGTCATGGCCATCGGCTATTTCACCGGCATCGACGTGACCCCGCTGTTGACCGGCCAAGGCGGCGGTCAGGTCCAACAGTCCCGCCCGTTGAGCGACAGCGAAGACCCGCAGGTCGATTTCGCCGCCCGCGTGCTCACCACGACCGAGCAGGTCTGGAGCCGTATTTTCCAAGAACAACTGGGTGAAACCTATACGCCGCCCAAGCTTGTGGTGTTCGAGAACGTCACCCAAAGCGCCTGTGGAGGTGCCTCGGGAGCGACGGGGCCGTTCTACTGTCCGGCGGACAATATGGCTTATCTTGATACCGCCTTTTTCCGCACGCTGGACCAACGTCTTGGTGCTGGGGGTGATTTTGCGGCGGCCTATGTGATTGCGCATGAGGTCGCGCACCATGTCCAGAACGAAATCGGCGTTCTGCCGCAGGTCGCCCGGATGCGGCAGCAGTCTTCCGAGGTTGAGGCGAATGCCCTGACCGTGCGGCTTGAACTGATGGCCGATTGTTTCTCGGGCATCTGGGCCTCGAACGTCGAAGGCTTGATGGAGAAAGGCGACCTCGAAGAGGCGCTGAATGCTGCGCGGATGATCGGGGATGATCATTTGCAGCGACAGGCCGGTCAGGTGCCGCAGCCGCATACTTTCACCCATGGCACATCCGAGCAGCGCGCGCGTTGGTTCGAGCGGGGGTTTGAGAGTGGCCAGATTGCGGCCTGCGATACGTTTGAGGCGGATCGGTTGTGAGGCGATGCCCGTGGTGCCCACGGGCGGGGCATCTCGCCTCTCGAATGCATCATTTATTAAGAGAAGCTACCCCTCTCATCGCTTCTGCGAAGCGACTGCCGGGGCGTTGCATTGCTGCGCAATGCAACGGTGGTGAGAGGCTGATAACGACCCAAGCGGGGCTCGTTACGGCTGCTTCCTTCCGGATCTGACCGGGTTGGCGAGGCGCTTGCCCGCACCAACCTCTCAAGGCCCATATAGGAGGGCATGGAACGAAGTGCAAGCCTCACAAGCGGATCGCGATTTGGGCGAAGCCCGAGGCGGTCATGCCGCGCGGGGTGGGCGACAGATGGGCGATGTCTTGTAAAAAGGGCAGGGCCTCGGGAGAGGTATAGAGAACCGCCTGCGCCCCCGCCGCATCAAAGCGCCATGGCGACGCGTCGGACCACGGGCACGCCTGCGGCGTAGCGAGAGCGGCAATCAGCGCGTCGGACAGCGGAAGCGGGCTGCGCAGGGCGACGTCATCCTTCGCCGCGCGGTCAAACCCGCCGCCGCCCGCCGCGCGGAACTGGTTGGTCGCGAGTAGAAACTTCTGGTCTGGCCTCACCGGTGCCCCTTGCCATGACAGCGCAGTGACCCGTCTGCCGCGGGGGCGGCAGGGGTCAATGGCATAGGTGACGCCGAAAATCGTGTCGCAGTGAAACGGTGGGCGGCAGGGGTCGAGTAGCGGGCCGGGGGTGCTGCCGAGCGGAGCAAACACCTCTGCCGCTTTTTCCAAACGCCGTCGCAGGTCGGCACCGGTGAGGCGTAGCGCCCAGACCGCGTTTTGATAGGGAAGCAGCCCGGCGATATGGCGGCGTTGCACCGCGCCGGGCGGGATATGCAGGAAATGCCCCGGCCCGCCGCGCCCGCCTGCCGTATGCGCCGCCGTGGCGGCGAGGATCGGGAGCTCGCTATCCGCCGTGCCCGCGACCCCTTGGCGGATCACCTCGGCCTGCGCGCGGGCGCTCAGCGCGTCGATGGGGGTGGGCATGGCGAGGGCAAAGTAGTTGTGCAGCGCGGTGTCGGTATGGCCGACCTCCTCCTCCAGATGTCTGCGCACGCCAATGTGGCTGACCCGTGCCGCGCTCAGCACCGTGGGATCGGCCAGCGTTTGTGTGCTGTTGTCGCGCAGGTGGCTTTGATGGCCCGAGACCGTCCAGCGCCCCTGCGCATCCCGTTCAAGCGCCAGATCCAGCACCGCCAAATCGGACCCGCCAAAGCCCGGCATCGCCGCCGGACGGTCGGACAGTGTGCCCGCCTGCGTGTCGACCCCCTCGCGCGGACCGTGGTCCTCTCCGGGAAAACGAAGATGGGTGTGGCCGGTGATCACCGCGTCGATCCCATCGATCTTGGCCAAAGTGCAGATGTCTTCTTCGGTGGTGATTTCACCTTCATGGGCGATGCCCAAATGGGCCAGCAGCACGGTCAGATCGGCCCCCTCTGCCCGCAGCGTCAGGGCGGCGCTGCGCAGGCTTTCGAGGGGGCAGATGATCTCGGCCTCGTTCTCCAAAACTTCGCGGTTCCAGATCGCGGTTCGGCCCGGCAGGACCGAAAGCAGGCCCACCCGCAGCCGAGAAGAGGGATGCCCCGCAACGGCAGGCAGCAGACACGAGACGACGGCCCAACGGCGCAGCGGGCCGGGGTCGGTCAGATGCAGATTGGTCGAGATCAGCGGCATGTCCAGCGCCCCGGCCACAGCGCGCAGATAAGGCAGCCCATGGTCGAGGTCGTGATTGCCAAGGCCCAGACCGTCATAATGCAGATGGTTCACACAGGCGACGAGCGGATGCGTATGGGTGACCGGCATCTGCGCCAGTTGGTCGCCCAAGGCATTGCCCTGCAACAGATCGCCATTGTCGAGCAGGATACAGGCGGCCCCCTGTTCCGCCGCCTCCGCCCGGGCGGTGCGGATCAAGGTGGCGATTCCGGCCAGCCCGTGATGGCCCACCGAACGGTCGCCCACATAGTCATGCCCCACGATCTGCATATGCAGGTCCGTCGTGGCCAGTATGCGCAGACGTGCCTCGGCCGGGATGCCACCCTCAGGGGGAACGACACCGGTCGAGGCATATGTGCTGCGCCTGTTCACCGAAAAGGTAAGTACTCGTTAAATTTTGCAACTTAAAGATGTTTTGATATGACCAGATTTCAACCGATCTGGCAAGGGGGCTTGGGATTGCCATTCTCGCATGCGCCGTGGCATGGCTGGGCAAAACGCCAAAAGCCTGTATCGGGCCTGTATCGGGAGAGCGCCATGCGTCACGCGGAGACGGTAACCTTTGGAGGCTCGGCCCTTGATCGGGCGGGGGAGATACGTGGCAATCCGGAAGCCTTGGCGCAGTTGCGTGCCGACCCGGCGGCGCGGGCGGTGGTCTTTTGGCGCGGCAAGCCGCTGATCGCGCCCGAACGCCCCGCCGCTTTGGCGCGATTGGCGATGGATCACCCCGTCTTGCAAGAGGCCGAAGGCACGGCGATCTTGCTGGGGCGCGAGGATGGGGCGCCGCGCTTTGCGGTCGATATCTCCGGCTGGGAACCCCCCGATCTGGATCAATCGCAACTGGGCGCGTTCCTTGACCCCAGCGAACAGCGCCATCCGCTTTTGGGCGATGACATGGCCTTTGCCGAATTGCGGCGGGTGATGACATGGCTTGATCCACGCGATGCCGAACTGGCGGCCAGCGGCAAGGCGATCCTCGGCTGGCACGAGACCCACCGCCATTGCGCGCGCTGCGGCAGCGCCACCGATCTGGCACAGGGTGGCTGGCAACGGGTCTGCCCTGACTGCGGCGGCGCGCATTTCCCGCGCACCGATCCGGTGGTCATCATGCTGATCACCCACGGCAACTCGGTCCTCATGGGGCGCTCCCCCGGTTGGCCCGAGGGGATGTATTCCCTGTTGGCGGGCTTTGTCGAACCGGGAGAGACGGTAGAGGCCGCCGTGCGGCGGGAGGTCTTTGAGGAGGCGGGCGTGCAGGTCGGCGCGGTGCGCTACCTCTCCAGCCAGCCATGGCCCTTTCCGGCGTCCCTCATGCTGGGTTGTGCGGGGCAGGCGTTGAGCCGGGAGTTGACCATCGACCCGGTTGAGATCGAAGACGCGCTTTGGGTCACCCGCGAAGAGATGATGGAGGTCTTTGCCGAAAGCCACCCGCGGCTTCTGCCCGCTCGCCGCGGGGCCATCGCGCATTTCTTGCTGGAAAACTGGCTTGCGGATAGACTGACCTGATACACCGCGCTGACGGGCCCGGACAAAGCGGCGCGGGTGGCAAATGCGAGCAGAAGAATTGGAACGGACCGAATGAAATTCTCCACCAAAGAAGACATCGAAGCGCCGATTGAGGCTGTCTTTGACATGTTGTGCGATTTTGAGAGCTTTGAGCGGGCGGCGATGCGGCGCGGGGCCGAGGTGCAGCGCGCCGATGCCCTGCATCAGCCCGGCGTCGGGATGACATGGAAGGCGGTCTTTCCCCTGCGCGGCAAGCGGCGCGAGTTGACGCTAGAGATGGTGACCTTCGACCGGCCCAACGAGATGGTGATCGACAGCATGTCGCAGGGGTTGGCGGGGCAGATGTCCTTTGAATTGATGCCCTTGTCGCGCAACAGCACGCGTGTCTTGGTGGCGCTTGAGGTCAAGCCGCTGACCCTGTCGGCGCGGCTTTGGGTGCAATCGCTCAAACTGGCCAAGTCCACGCTGACCCAGAAATACAAGGACCGCGTAGCGGAATATGCCCGCGGGATGGAAGAACGCTACGCGGGCGGCGTCAAGGTCTAAGCCCGCGCGGCCAGACTTACATCCCGGTCGGCGCGCCCCGGCCGGGATGGGCGGGGTAGGCGCCGAGAATCTCCAGCTTGTTGGTGAAATACCCCAGTTCATCCAGCGCGCGTTTCACCGCCGGGTCTTCGGGATGGCCTTCGATATCGGCGTAGAACTGCGTCGCGGTGAAGGAGCCGCCGACCATATAGCTTTCCAGTTTGGTCATGTTGACGCCATTGGTCGCAAAGCCCCCCATCGCCTTGTAAAGCGCGGCGGGAATGTTGCGCACCTCGAAGACGAAGGTGGTCAGCATCCGCTCGGCCCGGCGCGAAAGGTCGATCTTAGGCGCCATCAGCAAAAAGCGAGTGGTGTTATGGTCCATATCCTCAATATCGCGGGCCAGCACGGTGAGGCCGTTGATCTCTGCCGCGACCTCGCCTGCGAGAACGCCATCGGTGCTGCCTTCGGTCGCGGCCAGTTCGGCGGCGGCCCCGGCGGAATCGGCGGCGGGTTCAGAGGTGATGCCATGTTGCTGCAAAAAGTTGCGCGCCTGCGGCAAAAGCACCAGATGCGCGCGGACATGTTTGATGTCTTCCAATGCCACGCCGGGGCGGGCCATCAGAGCGATGCGCACCCGCACAAAGGCTTCGCCGATGATATGCAGCCCGCTTTCCGGCAGCAGGCGGTGAATGTCGGCCACCCGGCCATAGGTCGTGTTCTCGACCGGCAGCATGGCCAGTTCGGCGCGGCCTTCGTTCACGGCCCGGATCACGCCTTCGAACGATTGGCAGGGCACCGGTTCCATGTCGGGGCAGGCCTGAAGGCAGGCCTCGTGACTATAGGCGCCAAGGGCCCCTTGGAAGGCGATGCGCGGCGTGGTCTGGGCGGTCATGGATCGTATCCTGCTGCAAAAGGCGCGGAGAAGGGCAATTGGTCGCGGTAACTACACCTTGCCTGCGCCAAGGGAAAGCAATAGATACGCGGGCAACGATGCCAAGAACCATGGCCCGCCCATGGTGCCAATACCAAGTGATGGACCCTGACGCATGTTCGATACAATGACCCTGACCAAAATCGCAGCCGGTGTATTCGGCGCCTGGTTGGTACTTCTGCTGGGCAAATGGGCGGGTGAAGAGATTTACCACGCCGATGCACATGGGGAAGCGTCCTATGTCATCGAAGTGGCCGACGCCGGTGGTGACGATGGCGGCGAAGAGATCGATTTTGCAGCCGTGATGGCCGAAGCCGATGCCGACAGCGGGTCGAAAGTGTTCCGCAAATGCGCCGCCTGCCACAAGGTCGACGGGTCCAACGCTGTTGGTCCGCACCTCGACGGTGTCGTTGGCCGCGATATCGCCTCGGTTGACGGTTTCGGCTATTCCGGCGCGCTGACCTCGCTCGAAGGCGATTGGACCCCGGAAGAGCTGAGCGCTTTCTTGGAAAGCCCCAAAGGCTACGCGCCCGGCACCACCATGGGCTTCGCCGGTCTGCGTAAGGTCGAAGACCGCGCCGACGTGATCGCTTACCTGCAAAGCGTTTCCAACTGATATCCCGCGCCATCGCGTGAGAGAAAGCCGCCCTCCGGGGCGGCTTTTGCGTTTGGGCGGGGCGGAACGTCTTATCCCTGGAGGTGTTGGGCCATGAAACGTCCACACCGAAAGGAGACGCGCCATGCAAAGCCACAAAACCACGGTCGATGGAATCGAAATGCGTTGGGAAGAGACGGGGGCGGGGGAACCCGTGATCCTGCTTCACGGCATTCCCACCTGTCCCGCGCTTTGGCGGGATGTCGCGCCCAAGATCACGGGTCGTCGGGTGCTCGCTTGGGAGATGCCGGGCTATGGGGCCTCAATCCCGCAGGGCGAGGGCCGCGATATCTCGGTCGCCAAACAGGCGGACTATCTGGTCGCTTGGATGCGCGATCTGGGCATCACGCGCGCGATCCTCGCGGCGCATGACCTCGGCGGCGGGGTCGCGCAGATCGCGGCGGTGCGTCACCCTGAGATGGTCAGCGGGCTGCTTTTGACCAATGCGATCAGTTATGATTCGTGGCCCGTTCCGCTGGTCAGCGCGGTGGCCAAGACCGGCGGCGTGGCGAAACATGCGCCCGATGGCTCATTCCACCAGTTGCTGAAGATGATGTTCTCGAAGGGGCATGAGACCGACGCCGCCGCCGAAGCGGCCTTTGACGCCCACGCCCCGCATTACGCGCAACACGGGGAGGCCGACGCCTTTGTCAGGCAGGCGCAGTCGCTGGACGTGGGAGACACGAAAGCCATCGCGGACAAGCTGCCCACCCTCAACATCCCCGCGCGGATCGTCTGGGGCGCTGCGGATGATTTTCAAAAGATTGAGTATGGGGAGCGTCTGGCAAAAGACCTGGAAGCGCCCCTGCGCCGGATCGAAGGGGGTAAGCACTTCACGCCCGAGGATCACCCAGAGATTCTGGCCGAAGAGACCAACGCGCTGATCCGCACGGTTGACGGGCAGTGATTGGACGCGGGGCGCGCCCCGTTTCGCCTTTACTGAGCGGCGATCACCGGGGCGGTGGCATTCGCGGCGGCAATCCCGCCGATGTCGCAGCGCCAAGCGGGCAGGCGGATCACGGCGCGGCTTTGGCCTGCTTCCACATGCACCTCGAAATCCCCGCCGTGCATTTCGATCAGCTTGCGGGTCAGCGGCAGGCCAAGACCCAGCCCACCTTTGGTGCTGCGATGATCCATCATGCCGCCGACGACGAAGGGTCTGTAAAGCTCGGCCAGATCGACGTGATCATCGAAAGAGCCATTGTCGACGATGGAGATCTCGATATTGCCCTCGGCGTCCTTGAACGTCTCCAGAGCGATCTCACTGCCGCCATGCAGGACGGAGTTCAGCACAAGCGCCGTCACCGCCAATTCGATCTGGTCGCCGTCGATATGCATTTCCTCAAGCGGGAGACTGTCGCGCAGCGTGATGGTCTTGGCCGTCGCATCCGTGGTGGCGAAATGCAGGGCAGAAACCGATTGCAGCAGGTCGCTCAGGTTGCATTTCCGCTCGTTCAGGCGCAGCTCGCCGGTGCTGACATTGCTGTAGGAAATGATCGTCTCGATCAGGGCGCTCAGATGGTCGACGGACCGGCGGGCCGAGCGGATCAGGAGCGGATTGACCCCCTGTTCGGCCTTGGCCTCCAACATGCGCAGACTGCCGAAAAGAACCGTCAGCGGGGTGCGGAGTTCGTGGCCCACCAGCGTCAGGAAAGTGGCTTCGGCGCTGTTGTCGGCCTTTTGCTCGGACGCGTCCGGCTGGCAGCGTTCAAGGGCCGCGACCACCATGCGGCCCATATCTTCCAATAGGGCGATCTGCTTCTCAGAAGGCGCCTCATGCGGTTGCAGGTCCAGCGCGCATAGGCTGCCAAAGCGGTGGCCCGACGACAGGATCAGCGGCACACCGCAGTAATAGCGCGCCTCGGGGCCGCCCTCGGCGACCATGGGGTGACGCGCGAACCGGGGGTCTTTGCTGAGGTCGGGAACCACCAGCGGCGCGTCCGACATGATTGTATGGCTGCAGAACCCGGTATCTTTCGGCATCGGCCCCAACGGGTAGCCGACCACGGATTTGTACCATTGGGTATCTGCCTCCACGACGCTGATATGTGCGATCGGACAGTCAAGCAGGCGGCGCGTAGCCTCGCAAATGGTGTCGAACAGTGCTTCGTTCTCGGCCGTAAGGCCGGGCACATCGAAAACGGCGCGCAGACGGGCTTCTTCGTTAAAGGGAATCGGGTAGGTTCTCATCGTCAGCTCCAGTTTACGCATCGTTAACCTGAGTGAAGAATCTGTTAACTTTAGGGCGAGAAACGGGCTGGGCCGCGAAGATACAGGGGCGGCGGGCTACACATTGTCGCGAGTGGGGGCGGGGGAAACCGCCAATCCGCGGGGCATGCTTTGCGGTGGACCGCCCGTGCGGGGCAACCTTACATATTCGCAACTTGTATCTTGGCGTCGCACAGCGTTAGCCTAGATGACGCCTATCCGGACTACGCCACGCCAAGGAGTGACCTATGCCCCGTGCCCAGACCCGCGCCGCGACCCGTCCTTCGGTCATTGATGACCTGCCGCTCTGGCTCGCGACGCTGACGCTGATGGTGGCGGCCCTGCTGGCCGGTGCCGCTGCGGCACAGGAGCAGAAGATCATCAAAAGCCACGGTTATTCCTTTTACGGCGATCTGACCTATCCGGCGGATTTCGAGCATTTCGCCTATGTGAACCCGGATGCCCCCAAGGGCGGGGAAATCTCGATCCCCTTCGTCGGCACGCTGGATTCGATGAACCCCTATTCCGGCAAGGGCCGCGCGCATCTGTTCTCGATCTTCGGTTTCGAGAGCTTGTTGGGAGAGGCCCCCTCGGGCGAGCCGCTGCCGGCGGATGTCTATGGCGAGAGCTACTGCCTGCTCTGCGAGAGCCTCGAATACCCCGAGGACAAGTCTTGGGTGACCTTCCACATGCGCCCCGAGGCGCGTTTCTCGGACGGCACGCCGGTGACGGCGCATGACATCGTGTTTTCGCATAACCTGCTGTTGGATGAGGGGCTGAAATCCTACGCTGACGCGGTGCGCAAGCGCATCCCGAAGGTCGAGGCGCTGGATGATCACACGGTGAAGTTCTACTTCGCCGACGGCATCTCGCGCCGCAGCTTGATCGAGACGGTGGGCGGCGTGCCCGCATGGCCGAAACATTGGTTCGAGGAGACCGGTAATACCCTCAAGGACAGCTGGATGGACCCGCCCCCCGGATCGGGCGCCTATATGGTCGAGAGCGTCGACCTAACCAAGCGCATCGTGTTGAAACGCAACCCCGACTACTGGGGCCGCGACCTGCCGATCAACCGTGGCCGCATGAACTTCGACCGTATCCGGTTGGAGATCTTCAGCGACGACACCTCGGCTTTCGAGGCCTTCAAGGCCGGCGAATACACCTTCCGTGCCGAGGGGGATTCCAAGAAATGGGCCACAGGCTATGACTTCTCCAAGGTGAGTGACGGTGCCATCGTGAAGGCCGAACTGCCCGACGGCTCGCCGCCCACGCCCTCGGGCATCATCTTCAACCTTGGTCGCGAGACGCTGCAGGACCGCCGCGTGCGCGAGGCCGTGGCGCTGATGTTTAATTTCGAGTGGACCAACGAGTCGCTGCAATACGGGCTGTTCAGCCACCGCGCCTCCTTCACGCAGGACACGCCGCTGATGGCGCAGGGCGCGCCCGAGGGGGCCGAGTTGGCGCTTCTGGAAAGCCTCGGCGATCTGGTGCCGGAGGAGTTGCTGAGCGAGCCCGCCGTGGTGCCGCATAGCTCCGACCCCGCGCGCCTGTTGGACCGCCGCAACGCGCGCCGCGCTTCCAAGCTGCTGGAAGAGGCGGGCTGGACCGTGCAGAACGGGATGCGCGTCAACGAGGCCGGTGAGCCGCTACGGCTGAACTTCCTGATGAATTCCGCAGGCTCGCCGACGATCTCGGCGGTGATCGAGAATTTCGTCGGCAACCTCACGTCCATCGGCATCGACGCCCGGCTCGAGAAGGTGGACAGTTCGCAATACACCGCCCGTGAGCGCGACCGCGACTACGACATGATTTACGACGCCTATGCCGCCTTCCTCGGCACCGGCACGGGCCTCACGCAGCGCTACGGGTCCGAGGCTGCGGAGTTCTCGCTGTTCAACCCGGCGGGTCTTGCCAGCCCGCTGGTCGACACGATCATCGAAGCTTCCTTGAATGCGGAGACAGCCGAGGAAGAAGACGCCGCCCTCATGGCCCTCGACCGGGCGCTGCGGCACGAGTTCTTCATGATCCCGACGTGGTACAACGACAGCTACTGGGTGGCCTATTACGACCAGTACGACCACCCCGAGATCCCGCCCTACGCCTTGGGATACCTCGATTTCTGGTGGTACGACGAAGAGGCCGCCCAGCAGTTGCGCGCCTCGGGCGCCTTGCGGTAAGGCGACCAAATGGGAGCCTATATCCTCAGACGGCTTTTGCTGGTGATCCCGACATTGTTCGGCATCATGCTGGTCAACTTCGCGCTGGTGCAATTCGTGCCCGGGGGCCCGGTGGAACAGGCCATCGCCCGGATTCAGGGCGGCGGTGACGTCTTCGGCGGTTTCGCCGGGGGCAACAATGACGCCGGTGTCGATACCATGGCCCGCGGGTCCGACAGCACCTATGTCGGCGCGCGCGGGTTGCCGCCCGAGTTGATCGAGGAGTTGGAGAAGGAATTCGGCTTCGACAAGCCGCCCGTGGAGCGGTTCTTTCACATGCTGTGGAACTACATGCGGCTGGATTTCGGCGAAAGTTACTTCCGCGCCATCAGCGTGATCGACCTAATCAAGGAAAAGCTGCCGGTGTCGATCACGCTGGGCCTGTGGTCCACGCTGATCGCGCATCTGGTCTCGATCCCGCTGGGCATCCGCAAGGCGGTGCGCGACGGCTCGCGCTTTGATACATGGACCTCGGGCGCGATCATCGCAGCCTACGCGATCCCCGGATTCCTTTTTGCCATCCTGTTGCTGGTGCTCTTCGCTGGCGGCTCATACTGGCAGATCTTCCCGCTGCGGGGCCTGACCTCGGACAATTTCGACAGCCTCAGCCCCTTGGGCAAGGTGGCCGATTATTTCTGGCACATCACTCTGCCGGTGCTGGCCTCCACGATCTCGGCCTTTGCCACGCTGACGCTGCTGACCAAGAACAGCTTTCTGGACGAGATCAAGAAACAATATGTCATCACCGCCCGCGCCAAGGGCCTGTCGGAGAGCAAGGTTCTTTACGGCCATGTCTTCCGCAACGCGATGCTGATCGTGATCGCGAGTTTCCCGGCGGTCTTCATCTCGGTTTTCTTCGGCGGGTCGATCATCATCGAGACGATCTTCAGCCTCGACGGGTTGGGTCGCTTGGGCTTCGAGGCCGCCGTGGCGCGGGACTATCCGATCGTCTTCGGCACGCTCTTCATCTTCGGCCTCATCGGCCTTGTGGTCGGCATCCTGTCTGACCTGATGTATGTGCTCGTGGACCCGCGCATCGACTTCGAGAAGAGGGAAGGCTGATGGCGTTGTCGCCGCTGAACCAGCGCCGCTGGCGCAATTTCACCGCGAACCGGCGCGCCTATTGGTCGCTGTGGATCTTCGCCATCCTGTTCGGGATTTCGCTGCTGGCCGAGTTCGTGGCGAACGACAAACCGATCCTCGTCAGCTACCGCGGCGAATATTACACGCCGATCTTCAACTTCTACCCCGAGACCGCCTTCGGCGGCGACTTCCAGACCGAGGCCGCCTACCGCGATCCGGAGGTGCAATGCCTCATCGCCACCGGCGGGCTGGACCTCTGTTTCGACGATCCTGAGGGCTACATCCTCGACGCCGAGGATGGCGAGGTCGAAGGCGAGGCGATCGAGACAGGCTGGGCGCTCTGGCCCGTCATTCCCTATTCCTACGACACCGCCGTGGACCGCCCCGGCGCCGCACCCCTGCCGCCCAACGGGCAGAACTGGCTGGGGACCGATGGCACCAAGCGCGACGTCATGGCCCGCGTGATCCACGGCTTCCGCCTGTCGGTGGTCTTTACCCTGATCGTGACCGGGGCGGCCTCGCTTATCGGTATCCTCGCGGGCGCGGTGCAGGGGTTCTTTGGCGGCTGGCTCGACCTGATCTTTCAGCGCATTATCGAGATCTGGTCTTCGACCCCGTCGCTCTACGTCATCATCATCATGTTCGCCATTCTGGGCCGAAGTTTCTGGCTTCTGGTCGTGCTGCTGGTACTGTTCTCATGGACTGCATTGGTGGGCGTGGTGCGGGCCGAGTTCCTGCGCGCGCGCAACCTTGAGTACGTCCGCGCGGCCCGGGCGCTTGGCGTGGGCAACGGCACGATCATGCTGCGCCACATGCTGCCAAATGCCATGGTGGCGACGCTGACCATGCTGCCCTTCATCATCACAGGCACGATCTCCACGCTGGCGACGCTCGACTTCCTCGGCTTCGGCCTGCCGTCCTCGGCGCCCTCGCTGGGTGAGTTGACGCTGCAGGCCAAGCAGAACCTGCAGGCGCCGTGGCTCGCCTTCTCGGCCTTCTTCACCTTTGCCATCATGCTGTCGCTCCTGGTATTCATCTTCGAGGGCATCCGCGACGCATTCGACCCCAGAAAGACCTTCTCGTGACCGCGCTTTTGGACGTCAAAGACCTGCAAGTCTCCTTTCGGCAGGACGGGCAGCTGATCCCCGCCGTGCGCGGCGTCAGCTTTGCCGTGAACCGGGGCGAGACGGTGGCGCTGGTGGGCGAAAGCGGCTCGGGCAAGTCGGTCTCGGCGCTCTCCACCGTGTCGCTGCTGGGCGAAAGCGCCGAGGTCAGCGGATCGGTCACTTACGACGGCCAGCAGATGATCGGCGCCGACGACAAGCTGCTGCGCGACGTGCGCGGCAACGACATTTCCTTCATCTTCCAAGAGCCGATGACCTCGCTCAACCCGCTGCACACGATCGAGAAGCAACTGGCGGAATCGCTGGCTTTGCATCAGGGGCTGCAAGGTCAGGCGGCGCGGGCGCGGGTGCTGGAACTGCTCCAGCAAGTCGGCATCAACGACGCCGAAAGCCGCATGGATGCCTATCCGCACCAGCTTTCGGGGGGGCAGCGGCAGCGGGTGATGATCGCCATGGCACTGGCCAACAAGCCCGACATCCTGATCGCGGACGAGCCGACGACGGCGCTCGACGTGACCATTCAGGCCCAAATCCTCGACCTGTTGAAGGATCTGAAAGACGAGATGGGCATGGGGCTTTTGTTCATCACCCATGACCTCGGCATCGTGCGGCGCATCGCCGACCGGGTTTTCGTCATGCAGAAGGGGCTGGTGGTCGAGGAAGGCCCGACGGCGGAGATTTTCGACAACCCGCAGCACCCCTACACGCGCAAACTGCTCGGCGCAGAGCCCACGGGTGCGCCCGCGCCCGTGGCCGAGGATGCGCCCGAAGTGCTGCGCACCGACAACCTAAAGGTCTGGTTCCCGATCCAGAAGGGCCTGCTGCGCCACACCGTGGGCCATGTGAAGGCCGTCAACGACACCAGCCTCTCGATCCGCGCCGGCGAGACCCTGGGCATCGTCGGCGAAAGCGGCTCGGGCAAGACCACGGCGGCG
The DNA here is from genome assembly GCF_043557285.1 of Sulfitobacter sp. 1A13421. Taxonomy (NCBI): domain Bacteria; kingdom Pseudomonadati; phylum Pseudomonadota; class Alphaproteobacteria; order Rhodobacterales; family Roseobacteraceae; genus Sulfitobacter; species Sulfitobacter sp. 1A13421. Next base: position 59,168 of record NZ_JBIFFQ010000003.1, on the reverse strand, counting down.
CTGGCGATCATGCGGCTCATCGGCTCGGAAGGGGAGGTGACTTTTCGCGGCGAGGACCTGCGCAAATGGTCGACCAAGAAGCTGCGCCGGCTGCGTGCCGACATGCAGATCGTCTTTCAGGACCCCTTCGGCTCGCTCAGCCCGCGGATGACCTGTTTCCAGATCATCAGTGAGGGGCTGGCGATCCACAAGATCGACAAGGGGCGCGACAAGCGCGAGTTGGTCGCCGAGGTGATGACCGAGGTCGGGCTCGACCCCGCGACGATGGACCGCTACCCGCATGAGTTTTCCGGCGGTCAACGCCAGCGCATCGCCATCGCCCGCGCCATGGTGCTGCGGCCGAAACTGCTGGTGCTGGACGAGCCGACCTCGGCGCTGGACATGACGGTGCAAGTTCAGATCGTTGATTTGCTGCGGGATTTGCAGGCGAAATACGGGCTGGCCTATCTGTTTATCAGCCACGACCTGAAGGTCGTGCGGGCGATGTCGCATAAGGTGATGGTGATGAAGCGGGGTGATGTGGTGGAATACGGGCCGGTTGATGCGCTTTATGACAATCCGCAGACGGAATACACGCGGAACCTGTTGCAGGCGGCTGGTTAAGCGGGCGTCACTCTTCTGGAAAGGGGAGGGGGGCGCTGCCCCCATCGCGCCGGGGGCGCGATTCCCCCGCGGTATTTTTAAAAGGATGAAGATGAAGGGGCGGCGCGGGTTGCGCGTTTAGCCTTCGCTCGGGCCGATCATGAAGCAGCTGACGTTGCGCGCGGCGAGGCGGCGGCAGGCGAGGTCGGCGCTTTCGCGGGACATGCCGAGGAAATTTGCGTCAAAGCCTTGCGGGCGGCGGACCACTTTGCGCAGCGTGCCATCGAGGGTCGACATTTCGGCCAGTGCGGTTTTCAGCAGGACCTTCTCGGCGGCGTAGCGGCTGGGGAAACGGCCCACGTTCACGCCCCAGTGGCGCCCGCCGGAGGTGGAGACGCGGGTCACGATCTCTTGCTCTACCGCCTGTTGTACCGCCAGCGTCACGTCCTTGGGGCGCGGTTCGGGGCGGGGGGAAGCTTTGGCGGCGGCGATGACGACCTCGGCCTCATTGGCCTCTGGGATGGGCGCGGCGGCGGGCGGGGTTGGTGCCGTTTCAACCGCTTCGCGCAGCGCTGCGGTGATATCGCTGTTGGAGACCACGCTGGTTGCTTCGGGCGCGGCGGCGGTGGCCACGACCACGACATCGCTGCGGGGCCGCAGTTGCGGGCGTTTGGAGGTGGTGACGGCGCCGACGAGGCGGATCGTTTTGCCTGCGGCGCCGGGGGCGGTTTCCTCATCGGCGTAGACGGGCGGGACCGGTTTGCGCAGCGGCGCGGAGGAGGGCGCGCGGCGGAAGCCAAGGTCCATAAGCTCGGCCACTTTGGCGTTGCGCGAGGCGGTGGATTTACCGCCGAAGACGGTCACGATGATGCGCTCATTGCCCCGTTCGGCCGAGGCGGTGAGGTTGAAGCCGGCGGCGCGGGTGTAGCCGGTCTTGATGCCGTCCGCCCCTTTGTAGGACCCCAGAAACCGGCGGTTTGTATGGGAGACCTTGCGCACGCCTGCGTCGGCGGTGATGCGCGAGAAGAGGTTGTAATATTGCGGGTAATCATAGAGCAGGTGGCGGCCCATCCGGGTCATGTCGCGGGCGGTGGAGAGGTGGCCGCTCTCGGTCAGCCCGTGCATGTTTTTGAACGTGGTGCGCGTCATGCCAAGCTGTTTGGCAGTGCGGTTCATCCGGCGGGCGAAGGCGGCCTCAGAACCGCCGATGGCCTCGCCGATCGCGGTGGCGGCATCATTGGCGGATTTCACGGCGGCGGCGCGGATCAGATAGCGTAGGGCGATCTTTTGGCCCGGGCGCATGCCCAATTTGCTGGGCGGCTCGGAGGCCGCGTTTTTCGAGATCGTCACTTGGGTATCGAGAGAGATTTCCCCCCGTTCGACCGCTTGGAAGGCGATGTAGAGGGTCATCATCTTGGTCAGGGAAGCCGGGTGCAGGCGGGTATCGGCATTCTCCGCGTGGATTTCTTTGCCGGTGCGGGCGTCGATGACATAGGCGGCGTAGGGGGCAGCGATCGCGCTGAGGGGCAGGAGAACCAGAACCCAGAGTGCTGCGAATAGAAATAGCCCGTAACGGGCCGGCTGAATGCGCCGAGCCTTCATATTTGCCTGCCTTTTACTGCCTCAGGTCGCCGATTTCTGGCTGACCATTTATTAATTGGTTCAAGGCTAGCATAGGACGCCGCATCGCGGAAGCCGTCGAATCCAGTGAACAGGGGAAAAAGGGGCGGATCTCTCCTCCAATATGTAGAGGCTTGCACACATCAACCCACTATAAGCGCGAATAAGGCAAGAATTGGGCGGAAATTGGCCCGCAGTGCGGCATTTTCGGCGATGTGTCAGAACGACTCAGGCGCGGGGGCGAGTCACCCCGACACGATCTTTTCGATCGTTTCTGGGAGGCCTGAGAGGTCGCTGATCTCGGCGAAACGGGGGGAATTGGTTGGCGCTTCGGCATGTTCCATTGCCCATGTGAGGTCGTGAGGCACATAGACGTCCCAGCCGCCTGCCGCGATCATCGGGCGCACGTCGGAGGCCATCGAGTTGCCAACCATCAGCCCCCGTTCGGCACCTTGGCCATGCTGCTCAAAAATGTGGCGATAGGCGGCTTCGGTCTTGTGAGAGACGATTTCGACCGCGTCGAACCTGTCGCGCAGGCCCGATTGTGCCAGTTTGCGCTCTTGGTCCAGCAGGTCGCCTTTGGTCACCACGATGAGCCGGTAGTTGCCGCGCAGGTTTTCCAGCACGTCCTCGACATGGGGCAGCAATTCGATGGGATGGTCCAGCATCTCGCGCGGGGCGGCGAGCAGATCGTTGATCACCTCGGCGGGGCTTTGCCCTCGGTCACCTCGATTGCGGTCTCGATCATCGACAGGGTGAAGCCTTTGATCCCATAGCCGTAATGCGGCAGATTGCGCCGTTCGGCCTCCAGCAGCCGGGCCATCAGGTGGTCGCGTTCACTATGTTCGGCGAGAAGGGCTGCAAAACGGTCGTGAGAGAGTGCAAAGTAGCGTTCATTATGCCACAATGTGTCATCCGCATCGAAACCGATGGTGGTGAGTGCCCCGCCCATATGTGCTGCCTCTTTCCTAAATTGGTTCAGGGGTTATATAGACGGCTGCACGACGAACAAGCTCTACCCCCAGCCGCAGGAGCAGCAATGCACCGTGACGACGTGAAAGCAGATTGGACGATCCAGCCCTCAGGCCGGTCCGCGCCGGGCGCGTGGATGATGGCCGACGGCCCCAAGGATGACGACGACAGCGAGTTGCTGACCAAGACCCGCCCCAAGACCAAACGCCCGCCGCTCTACAAGGTGATGTTGCTGAACGACGATTTCACCCCGATGGAATTCGTGGTGCATGTCTTGGAACGTTTCTTTGGCCTGAACCACGCGCAGGCGTTCGAGATTATGTTGACGGTTCACAAGAAGGGGCTCGCCGTGGTTGGCGTCTTTAGCCACGAGATCGCGGAGACGAAAGTGGCGCAGGTGATGGACTTCGCCCGGCGTCACCAGCATCCGCTGCAATGCACCATGGAAAAAGAAGAATAACACGTGATTGATCCGCGACTGGAACTGGCCCTGAACGGCGGTGGGCTAGACCTGCCCGAAACTGGGGTGATCGCTGTCTTTCAGCCCCCCGTGGATGCGGATTTGGCCGGTCTTCCGCCCGAGCGTTGCAAGATCATTCACGATTTCAAACCTGCTTATGACGCATGGACAGCGCGGGGCTATGAGGCGGCGCATTCGATCGAGGGGCGCTATGCTGCGGCCATCGTCTGTCTGCCGCGCGCCAAACATGAGGCCCGCGCTTTGGTGGCCCAAGCTTGTGCCGTAAGCGATGGGCCGGTGGTGGTCGATGGGCAAAAGACCGATGGCGCGGATTCCATCCTGCGCGAGATGCGGGCGCGGGTGACGGTGCAGGGGCCGATCTCCAAGGCGCATGGCAAGCTTTACTGGATCGACGCGGGCGCGAGCGATTTTTTCACCGATTGGGAGGCTGGCCCGGCCCAGACCGAAGGCGGCTTTTGGACCGCGCCGGGGGTGTTCTCAGCCGATGGGGTCGATCTGGCCTCGGCGCTTTTGGTGGACGTGCTGCCCGATAACCTCGGGGCTGAAGTGGCCGATCTGGGCGCAGGCTGGGGGTTCCTTTCCGCGCATGTTTTGACGCGGCCCAAGGTGAAGACGGTGCATTTGGTCGAGGCCGGGCATATGGCGTTGGAATGTGCGCGCCATAACGTCACCGATGACCGCGCCGTGTTCCATTGGGAGGATGCCACCGAATGGCAGCCCCCGCACCGGATGGATACCGTGGTGATGAACCCGCCTTTCCACACAGGCCGCGCTGCCGAGCCGCAGATCGGTCAGGCCTTTGTCGCCGCCGCCGCGCGCATTCTTTCGGGGCAGGGCGATCTGTGGATGGTGGCCAACCGGCATCTGCCCTATGAGGCGGAACTGAAGAAACGCTTTGCTCAGGTGGCCGAGCTTGGAGGCGATGCGCGGTTCAAAATGTTCCACGCCACACGCCCGCTGACCCGGCGCCGCTGAGCCAAAAGGGGGTATCCCGATGTCATTCTCGATCTCTGGTAAAACAGCCATCATCACCGGCGCGGCGGACGGGATCGGCCTTGCCATCGCGCGGCATCTGGCCGACCGAGGCGCCAATGTGATGTGCGCCGATTCCAACGAGAAAAAGCTGATGGAAGAGCTGGGCGACACGCCGGACGACGGCAATATCCGCGTTTTCGCCGGTGATCTGCGCCAGCGACTGACCATCGCCAACCTCGTCTCGGCCACGATCGACGCTTACGATCAGGTCGATATCCTCGTGAATGCCTCGCGGCAGGTGATGCCGACTGATCCGCTGGATGTGGAAGACGGCTCGGTCGAGACGCTATTGCAGCAAAACCTGATGACGGCGCTGCAATTGTCGCAGCAGGTGGCGCGGCGGATGATCAAACAGGCCGAGGGCCAGACCGAGGGGCAGGTGGGGTCGATCATCAACCTCAGCTCTATCGCGGCACAGCGCCACCAGCCGGATATGATGGGCTATGCCATCGCCTCGGCGGCGGTGCAGCAGATGACCCGCTCTCTGGCGCTGGTGCTCGCGCCGCATCGGATACGGGTGAATGCAATCTCTTTCGGTTCGGTGATGAGCGCGTCCCTCCGCGCCGCCGTGGCTGAAAACCGCGATTGGCGCGATGACATCCGCGCGCATACGCCGCTTGGCCGGATCGCCGGGCCGAACGAGCTATGCGAGGCGGTGCAATTCCTCGCCGCTGAAAGTTCGGGCTTCATGACCGGCGAAATCATGACCATCGACGGCGGGCGCACCCTGCTTGATGTGGTCTCGGCCCCCGCGCATTGAGGGCGGGCGGCAGTTTTCTGCGGCAAAAGTGAAATCCATCCAGATTTCGCCCTTGACCCCAATGCCAAGCTGCCTTATCCGACGCGCCACGGCGTTATAGCTCAGTTGGTTAGAGCGAACGACTCATAATCGTTAGGTCCCTGGTTCAAATCCAGGTAACGCCACCATCCTCCCCCTTTGTTTCAGATGAACATCCGGCGTCAGCGCTGCTGCGTGTGCTCCGCGCTTGGGTTGCGCATGGGGCTGGAAGGGATAGAAGATAGCCCATGCCCCGCGCGGGTTTGAGCAGAATGAAAGCAGCCTTATGACCACGGAAAACTTCGTTCACGAGATCAACGTCACTTGGGGCGATTGTGACCCGGCGCAGATCGCCTATACCGCGCGGCTGCCCTATTTCGCGCTGGATGCGATCAACGCGTGGTGGGAGGCGCATTTCGACGGTGATGGCTGGTTTCAGCTTCAGATCGACCGCAATATCGGCACGCCTTTCGTCAACCTGTCGATGGATTTCCGCAGCCCGGTCACCCCGCGGCACAAGCTGATGTGCGAAACCTATCCGACGCGGCTTGGCAATAAATCCATCACCTTCGGCATGAAGGCGCGGCAGAATGGGGTGCTGTGTTTCGAAGGGTCTTTCACCTGCGTCTTTACCATCGCGGATGTGTTCAAAAGCCAATCCGCGCCCGAAGAATTGGCCCGCGTAGTCAAACCACTGGTCCGCGCCGACCTTGCCTGAAGCAATCGCGCCGTGAGCAGTTGAAGTTCCCCTGATTGCAGCGTCTTATCGCGCTGCAAATTGAGGGAGACAGAGATGACGATCAGGACTGCGGTAATCGGATTGGGGATCATGGGGCGGCGCATGGCCGAGAACATGGTGCTGCACCCTGACTTCACGGTCACCACCATGTGGGATCCCGACCCCGCGGCCTGCGCCGCCGCGCAAGAGGTCGCGCCGGAGGCGGTTGTCTCCGCCACGGCGTCCGAAGCGATGGCCGATGTCGATCTCGTCTATCTCGCCTGCCCCCCGGTGCCGCGCAAAGCCTATGCGCTTGAAGCCGCGGCGGCGGGCAAGGCGATCTTCCTTGAGAAACCGCTTGGCGTGGATATCGCTGAGAGCCGCGCTTTGGTCGCCGAGTTGCAGGCCGCAGGCGTTCCGGCGGCGGTCAACTTTACCCAAGCGGCGGGGGCGGCGCTGACCGATCTGACGCGGTCGATCAAAGAGGGCGTGCTTGGCGATCTTTGCGGCATCGACATCATCGTGACCTATCCGGCATGGCCCCGCGCGTGGCAGGTGGATGCCGATTGGCTGCGCTTTGCCGCTGAGGGGGGCATGACGCGCGAGGTGATCTCGCATTTCCTGTTCCTGAGCGAGCGGGTGTTGGGGCCGCTGACCCTGCAATGGGCCCATGCGGAATACCCTGACGACAAGCTCTGCGAGACCCATGTGGCGGCGCGGCTGGTCAATTCGGAGGGCTTGCCGGTTTCGATCCTCGGTTCTGTCGGCGGCGCGCAGCCGGACCGGCAGGAGGTGACGGTGAAAGGCGCGAAGGCCAGCCGCCGCATCTCGGAATTCTCCATCGACACCGTCTCGACCGGGGAGGATTTCGCGCCGACCAGCGACGCCCCCGCCGACACCCGCGCCACCAGCCTCAAGGCGCAGCTTGACGACATGGCGCTGCTGATGGCGGGCAAGGCCAGCCGTCTGGCCACGCCAGAGGAAGCGCTGCGGGTGCAAGAACTGATCGAAGGCATCTTGGCCAACCGGGGGGCGCAGTCATGACTGCCACGCTGCAATCTTCGCCCGAGACCTGCCATTGGGGCTATTTCGAGGCCCGCCGCCCGCCTGCGCTGACCATTCAGAGCGGCGAAGAGGTGATCATCAACACCGTCTCTGGCGCGCCCAATTGCCTGCCGCCCGAGGGCTTCCACGTCCCACCCGAACTCTACGACATCCACAAAGCAGGCCCGCCGCCGATGCCGGGCCATATCCTGACCGGGCCGGTCGCCATCGAAGGCGCGATGCCCGGCGATGTGCTGAAGGTCGAAATCCTTGATGTCGCGCTGCGGCAGGACTGGGGGTATAATTTTATCCGCCCCTTGGCAGGCACGCTGCCGCAGGATTTCCCCGAGACCTATCACAGCAATATCCCGCTGGATGCAGAGCGGGGCGTCGCCCGGCTGCCTTGGGGGCTGGAACTGCCCTTGGCCCCGTTCTTTGGCGTGATGGCCGTGGCGCCGCCGCCCGAATGGGGCCGGATCGCCACCATTGAGCCGCGCAAACATGGGGGCAATCTGGACAACAAGGAACTGGGGGCGGGCAGCACGCTTTACCTGCCGGTCTTCAACGAAGGGGCGCTGTTTTCCTGCGGGGACGGGCATGGCGCGCAGGGCGATGGGGAGGTCTGTGTCACGGCGATTGAGACGGCGCTACAGGGGCGTTTCTGTCTGACCGTGTTGAAGGACCGCACACTCAGCTATCCGCAGGCCGAAACGCTGAGCCATGTGATCACCATGGGCATGGCCCCCGACCTCGACCGCTGCGCGGAGATGGCCCTGCGCGAGATGATCGCATTGGTGTCTGCACGCGCGGGGATCAGCCGCGAGGATGCCTATGTGCTCTGTTCGCTGGCGGGCGATCTGCGGATCACCCAGACGGTGAACCGCGAGAAGGGCGTGCATATGATGATGGCGAAAGAGTTGATCGGCGGTTAACCGCGCCGCCTCGCCAAGAAAAAGGGCCGCATCGCTGCGGCCCTTTCGCGTGTCTAGCTAGCGGCAGATCATTCTTCCGCCCAAGCCATCCGCGCCGGGTGGTATTCGAACCCGATGTGATGCGCGGCACCCACCAGCCCCTCGCGGGTGTGGTTGTAAAGCGAACGCCAGTAGGGCTGGATCGTGACGCCATCGTCTTGCAGCATCTTCTCACCCTTCGCCATGATCTCGCGGCGCGCTTCGACATCCGCCGTGGCCAGCGCCTCTGACAGCAGGGCGTCGAACTCAGGGTTGGCATAGCCGAACTCGTTCCATGCCTCGCCCGAGCGATAGGCCAGCGCCCAGATTTGCACGCCCAGAGGCCGCGCGTTCCAGTTGGTGGAGGAGAAGGGATATTTCACCCAGTCGTTCCAGAAGGTGGAGCCGGGCAGGATGGTGCGTTTGACCTTGATGCCCGCGTCACGCAGCTGGGCTGCCACGGCATCGGTGGTGTCTTTGCGCCATGCATCGTCGATCGAGAAGAGCTCATGCTCGTAATCCGCCATGCCCGCCTCTTCCATCAGCGCGCGGGCGGCTTCGGGGTCGGTCTTGGGCGGCTCGACTTCGGCGTATTCGGGGTGCATCGGGCCGACGTGGTGGTTCTCGGCGACGAGGCCGCGCCCGGCGTAGCCCAGTTCCAGCAGAACCGCATTGTCGACCGCGAGTTGCAGCGCGTTGCGCACGCGCTTGTCTTCATAGGGTTTCATGCCGTCGACTTCGGCCAGTTGGTTGGGGCGGATCACGATGGTCGCCGCCGTGGCGATCTCATTCTCGACCCAGCCGTCAAGCGTGCTCATCACGTCGATATATTCGCCTTCCATGGAGTAGAAAGCGTCCACCTCTTCAGCCTCGGCGGCGGCGATCCAAGCGGAGGGGTCGGTGCCGTAGTCGATGTATTCCAAGCGATCAATGTAGGGCCCGCCGAAGACTTCGGTGCCCCACCAGGTGTGATCGGGGTTCTTGACCAGTACGCTTTTCACGCCAACTTCGAGCGACTCGGGCAGGTAGGGGCCGGTGCCTTTCGGGTTTTCCAGCATCGTGTCGGGGTCGAACCCTTCGGGCGTGATGGCGGCGGGGTAGTCGGCCATGCCGGGGATCAGCGTGATGTCGGATTTGGGCAGCGTGAGCTTGACGGTGTGGTCATCCACCACCTCGATTGCGCCTTCGATGGCCTTGCCGGTTTCCTCATCCACCAGCGTGGCGAAACGGCCCGCCATGGAGTTGCCTTCGAGCGACTTGTCGCACCAGCCTTCGATGTTGCGTGCCACGTCCTGCGCGGTGAAGGCGGTGCCGTCGTTCCATGCCACGCCCTTGCGGACGTTCAGCGTGTATTCGGTGGCGTCGTCGTTGATCTCCCAGCTTTCCAACAGGCCGGGGGTGAAGGTGCCGTCATTCTCCCAGATGGCGAGGTATTCCAGCCAGCCGCGGCTGAAGTTGGCGATCTGCGACCAGTCATAGGTGCGCGGGTCTTTCAGGGCACGCACCTCCATCTGCATCCGCACGGTGCCGCCTTCCTTGAGGTTGGCATGGGCCGCCGCACGCGCGGGCGCGGCCATGCCGAGCATCCCGTAGGCTGTGGCGGACGTGGCCCCGAAGGCGCTGGCAATCGCCAGAAACTCGCGTCTGCTGACGGGGTCTTTCTTGGCGTTTTCGGCTGATGTCAGCACGGATTGCGGCAGCGGTTTTCCGGTGCGTGTCAAAAATTCCATGATTTTCCTCTCTGTTGGTGCGTTGGCCGGGCCATCGCGGGTCCCCACTTTTCACGGTGGGGCAGGTGATGCAGTTGACCTGCTTTCGTCGCCTCTTGAGGTGGGCGCGGGGTGTTTAGTCTGCCGATCAGGCGCGTTGCGTCAAGCCTGTCGCGGGAAGTTGAGCAGCAAGCTAGCGCAGGAAAGCGGCCCGGCAAGCGCGGGCATGGGGGAAAAGCGCTGTGAGGCTGGCGGGTTAGGCCAGATCGCGCGCGGCTTTGAAAAGCGCCGCAAGCCGGGCCGGGTCGCCGAGTTCATTGGTCAGCATCAGAACCAATCGGGCATTTAGGGCGTGGCTTTCCGCCTCGCTCAGCCCTTCGTGGGCGGCCATGAGGGCGGCATAGACGCTGTCACCCTCGGCGCCGAGGTTGTCTTCGAGGATCATGCGGTGGCTCCTTTCGCACGGTCATAGGCGCGGGCAATCGCGGCGCTGTCGGGCTGGTCGAAGACGGCGCAAACATGGCCATCGGGGCGCAGCAGATAGAGGAAACCGCTGCCATAGCGCCTTTGCGCGTGGCCGTCCTTGCCCTGAAAACAGGGGTAAGCATCATGGGACTGATTGATGCCGATCCGGGCAAGGCCGGGAAGGTCGGGGGGGGTGATCTCGCCCACGGCGAGCAGGGTGAACTGGCCCTGAACCGCGCCCAGCAGCCAGCAATCCCCCGCAGGCCCGGCCAACGGCGCGTCGATCAATGCGCTGCCGGGGCGCAGGGGCGCGTCGCCTGCGGTTTGCAGCGGGCTATGGGCCAGCGTACAGGGCTGCGATAACCGGCCTGAGTTGATCAGTTTGCGCGCGAAAGGGTGCTTTGCTGCGAGGGTCAGCACCTCGTTGCGAAACAGGGTCTCGATGGGGGATTTCGGCGTCATGAAATTGGTCGCGCGGGCGGAGTTGCGCATGTTCTCATTCGCGCCATGGCCGCGTTCGATGTCATAGCTCTCGATCAGGCTGATGGGCGCTTCACCCTGCACCACGGCGGCGAGTTTCCAGCCGAGGTTGTCGACATCCTGCACCCCGCCATTGCCACCTCTCGCGCCAAAGGGGCTGACCACATGGGCGCTGTCGCCGACAAAGACGACGCGATCATGCACGAACCTCTCCAGTCGTGCGCAGCGGAATTTATAGACGCTCATCCAATCCAGCCGGAACGGCGCATCGCCCAGCATCTGTTTCAGGCGGGGCACGACCTTCTCTTCGGTCGCCTCGGCCTTCGGGTCGGTCTCTGGCCCCAGTTGCAAGTCGATGCGGTAGATGTTGTCGGGCTGTTTGTGCAGCAGCGCGGACTGGCCGTTGTGAAAGGGCGGGGCGAACCAGAACCACCGCTCGGGCGTGTCATGGTCGCCGAAGGGGGAGGTCTCCATCTCCACATCGGCGATGAGGAAATGTTCGTCAAAGCTCTGCCCCTCGAAGGGCAGGTTCATCCGTTTGCGCGTGGCCGAGCCTGCGCCATCGCAGGCGATGTACCAGTCGGTTTCCAGTTGGTAGGGGCCATCCGGCGTCTCGACCGTCAGCTCAACATGGTCGGCGTGGCCCTTGTGATCGGTGACCTTGTTGAGAAAACGCAGGTCGATCAGATCGGGGAACTCCTGCGCGCGTTCAATGAGATACTCTTCGACGTAATATTGTTGAAGGTTCACGAATGCCGGGTATTTATGCCCCGGCTCTGGCAGCAGGTCGAAGTTATAAACCTCCTGTTCCCCGTGAAACTGGCGGCCCACTTTCCATGTCACGCCCTTTTCCAGCATCCGCTCGCCGATGCCGAGCCTGTCGAAAATCTCCAGCGTCCGTTTCGCCCAGCAGATCGCGCGCGAGCCGAGGGAGACGACGTTGTTGTCATCCAGCACGACCGATTTGACCCCGCGCAGGGCCAAGTCCACGGCCATCGACAGGCCGATAGGGCCAGCACCTACGATCACCACCGGGTGCCGCGGCTCGGGCGCGGTCAGGCCGGGCGGGGGGCTGTAGGGGAAGGGGGTGTAGGCATAGGCCATGGCGGTATCCTCAGAGAAAGGCGCGCAGGAGCAGCAGGGCCAGCAAGACCAGCGACACCAACGCCACCCGTCGGCGCGCACCGCGGTATTCGGGCGCGCGCAGCATCTTTGACCAAACCTGCGCCGCATCGCGCAGCCCGGCGTAGGGCTGCCCACTTCGGCGTGCCGCATGGCGGCGGTGCTCCATCACCAGCGCGAAGACCAGATAGAACCAGAGTGCCAGCGCCAAGACGATCAGGGCGGGAAGAAGCGCGGGCAGGGACATCAGTCCGACAGCGCCTCCCACATCTCTTTGTCGCGCGCCGCCGTCCAGATGCGCGGCGTGTCGATGTCGAGCGCTTCGTCATAGGCGCGGGCGACGTTGAAGGGCAGGCAGTGCTCATAGATCGCATAGTCGCCGAATTTGGGGTCGCATTCGGCGCGCACGGCGTCCCATGCCTCTTTCAAGGTGCCGCCACGCAGGGCCACGCGGGCCGCCGGGCGGTAGGTGGAGCGGACGAAGTCGGCGGTGCTGTCAATCGCGGCATTGACCATCTCGCGCCCCACCAGCGCGTCGCCCCGGCCCGGCGCGATGGCGTCGAGGTCGAAGGCGCGGATGCGTTCCAGCGTGTCGGGCCAGTCGTGGAAATGCCCGTCGCCGCAGTAGCAGGCGGAGTGATATTCGACGATGTCACCGGTGAACATGACGTTCTGATCGGGCACGTAGATCACCGCGTCACCCGCCGTATGGGCGCGACCTAACTGCATGATATCGACCCGGCGTTTGCCGAGATAGACGCTCATCCGCCCGTTGAAGGTGGTGGTGGGCCACGTCAGCCCGGGGATGCTCTCATGACCTTCGAAGAGACGGGGAAACCGCTCGAATTCGCTGTCCCAATCCTCTTGCCCGCGTTCGGCGACCATGGCGCGGGCCTTCTCAGACATGATGATCTGCGGCGCACCGAAGGCAGAGGCCCCGAGCACGCGCACGGCGTGGTAATGGGTCAGCACCAGATGGCTGATCGGTTTGTCGGTGACCGAGCGGACGCATTCGATGACCTTATTCGCCAGTCGCGGTGTCGCCTGTGCTTCGATGATCATCACGCTGTCGTCGCCGATGATCACGCCGGAGTTCGGATCGCCCTCGGCGGTGAAGGCGTAGAGGCCATCGCCCACCTCGGTAAAAGAGATCTCTTTTTCGGTCATATCGCCTTGGGATGCGAATTGCTTGGCCATGTGTTGTCCTTCTGTCTTGCTTCGCCAGCGCGGATGCGCGGCCTGTTCAGGAAAAGTCGATTGCCGGGCGGACCTTGCCGGTGCAACTGCCAAAGCCCACGCGAAAGCCATCGCCCTGCGCGTGGCCGGTGAGGGTCAGCGTGTCGCCGTCTTCGACAAAACTGCGGGTGCTGCCGTCTGCGAGGGTGATCGGCTCCTTGCCGCCCCATGACAGTTCCAGCAGCGACCCGCGCTGCGATTTTTCGGGGCCGGAGATCGTGCCGGAACCGAGCAGATCGCCCGCGTTCATCGCACAGCCCGAAGAGGCATGATGCGTCAACTGCTGCGCGGCGGAGTAATACATCTCGCGATAATTGGTGCGGGCGATTTCCTCGGCCTCGCCGCCCTCGGGCTGGAGCATCACCGACAGGTCGATGTCATAAAGGCCGGGTTTGCTCTCGCGCAGATAGGGCAGCAGGTCTTTCTCCCGCGCGGGTGTCGGGGTGCGGAAGGGCTCCAACGCATCGCGGGTCACGATCCAAGGGGAGATCGAGGTGGCGAATGCTTTGGCCTGAAACGGGCCGAGGGGTTGGTATTCCCACGCCTGAATGTCCCGCGCTGACCAGTCGTTGAGCAGAACGTAGCCAAAGATCATCTCATCCGCCTCAATGATGCTGACGGGCTGGCCCATCTCGGTCGAGGTGCCGACGATCGCGCCCATCTCCAACTCGATATCGAGTTTCTGGCAGGGGCCGAAATGCGGCGCTTCGGCCTCGGGGGCTTTCAACTGGCCATTGGGCCGCGTGATCTCAGTCCCCGAGACGACGACGGTGGAGGCGCGGCCATTATAGCCGATGGGGATGTGCAGCCAATTCGGCGGCAGCGCGTTCTCGGCCCCGCGAAACATAGTGCCGACATTCGTGGCGTGATGCTTGCCCGCGTAGAAATCCGTATATTCGGAAACCATCATCGGCATGTGCAACTGCGCGGCCTCCATCGGCACAATATGGGGCGCCCCGGCTGCCTGATCTGGCGCATCAGCGCAGAGCAGTTCGATCAACCGGGAGCGCAAGGAAGCCCAAGCCGTGGGGCCAAGGTCCATCACATCGTTCCAATAGGGCACATCGAACACCGGCTCCTCGGCGAGGGTGATCAGCCCCTCTTCCTCCAGCGCGGCCATGTCCACGATCTGATCGCCGATGGCCACGCCGCAGCGCGCCTCTAGCTGATTGGTCGAAAAGACGCCGTAGGGGAGGTTGTTCAGCGGGAAATCGGTGGTGGCCGAATTGGCGCTTTCCACCCAAGAGGTCATCAGGGTCATATTGGTCCTTTCGCGGACAGCGGTCACTTCTTGCCCGGGGTGCCGTCGAATTTCTTCTCAAGGCTTTCCCAGCAGTCGATGTAATCGTCCTGCAATGGCGCTTCGCGGGCGGCGAATTCGGTCAGATGCTGCGGAAAGCGGGTCTCGAACATGAAGGACATCGTGTTGTCGAGCTTATGGGGTGCCAACTCGGCATTCGACGCGCCCTCGAAGGCGTTCCGGTCCGGCCCATGCGGCAGCATCATATTGTGCAGGCTCATGCCCCCGGGAACGAAGCCCTTGGGCTTGGCGTCGTACTGGCCGTGGATATTGCCCATCAGCTCGGACATGATGTTCTTGTGATACCATGGCGGACGGAAGGTATCCTCGGCCACCATCCAGCGGTCGCGGAACAGCACGAAGTCGATATTGGCAGTGCCTTCGACGCCCGAGGGCGCGGTCAGCACGGTGAAAATCGACGGGTCTGGGTGATCGAACAGCACCGCGCCCACGGGGCAATAGGTGTTCAGGTCGTATTTCACCGGCGCATAATTGCCGTGCCATGCAACCACGTCGAGCGGCGAATGCCCGATATGGGTTTCGTGGAACTGGCCGCACCACTTGATGGTGACGGTGGAGGGCGCCTCGCGGTCCTCAAAAGCCGCCACGGGGGTTTTGAAATCACGCGGGTTCGCCATGCAGTTGGCGCCGATCGGGCCGCGTGCGGGCAGGTGGAACTTTTGGCCGTAGTTCTCGCAGACAAAGCCGCGCGCGGGGCCGTCCAGCACCTCCACCCGGTAGACCAACCCGCGCGGAATGATGGCGATCTCCTGCGGGGCGACGTCCATGACGCCCAGCTCGGTGCAAAAGCGCAAGCAGCCCTCCTGCGGGACGATCAAAAGCTCGCTGTCGGCAGAGTAGAAATAGCTGTCCACCATGCTCTCGGTCACCAGATAGATATGGCTCGCCATGCCGACTTGGGTGTTCACATCCCCCGCCGTGGTCATCGTGCGCATGCCGGTCAGCCAAGTCAGCGGTGTGTCGGAATGCGGCACCGGATCCCAACGGTATTGGCCAAGGCTGGTCACATCCTGCGGCTGATGCGGTGCGGACTTCCAATAGGGCAGGTCGATCCGCGTGTAGCGCGACGAATGTTTGACCGAAGGCCGGATGCGGTAGCACCACGTACGCTCGTTCTGATGAGAGGGCGCGGTAAAAGCCGTGCCGGACAGCTGTTCGCCATAGAGACCGTAGTTGCATTTCTGCGGGGAGTTCATGCCCTGCGGCAGGGCGCCGGGCAGGGCTTCGGTTTCGAAATCATTGCCGAAACCCGGCATATAGCCCGGATGCGTGCCCGATGTGGTGGCCGCGGTTGTCATCGTCGCTGGCTTGGACTGGCTGGTCATCTGTGCCCCCTTGCAGAATCTGTTACAAGCGTAATAGTTGGATTTGTAACTAACAAGCGGCGCAGCATGGCGGACGGTGACTTTCAGCTTCAGCATTTCCTGCCCTACCTGCTGAACCAAGCGGCGGAGGCGTCATCGCTTGAGTTTCAGCAGATCTACAAAAGCCGCTATGGCATGCTGCGCACCGAATGGCGGGTCTTGTTCCACCTCGGTCTATACGGGCAACTCACGGCGAGCGAGATCGGCCAGCGCGCGCGGATGCATAAGACCAAGATCAGCCGCGCCGTGCACCGCCTGACCGAGCGCCGCTTCGTCACCCGCAGCCGCGATCCAGAGGATCGGCGGGTGGAGCATCTGTCGCTGACGCGGCAGGGCCAAGCGGCCTATGACGATCTGCGCGCCGTGGCGCAGCGCTACAATGCCGCGCTGATGGATGCGCTCGACCCTGCCGAGGCGGCGGTGCTGCGGCGGGCGCTGCTCAAGCTGTCGGATGTGGGGCAGGGGGGCTTTACTTAACCCGTGGAAACCGCCACCGATGGCGCATGACCGATCAGACCAAAGGCCTCTTGCTCACCTTTCTTGGGGTGATGTGCATCGTTCCCGAAGCGCTTTTCGTGCGCGTCATCGACGCGCCGATGCTGACGCTCGCCTTTTGGAAGGTGACCCTCGTGGGCATGGCGATTGGCGCGGGCCTGCTGCTGGCCCAAGGCACCGCCCCCTTCCGCGCCCTCAGCCGCGCCGGATGGGCGAGCGCTATCTACATCGGCGGCGTGGCCTGCGCCGGGGTTGGCTTCGTGCTGGCCGTGCGCCTGACCTCGGTCGCGAATGTGGTCTTCATCCTCGCCTCGCTGCCGGTCTTTGCCGCGATCTATAGCCGGGTCTTTCTGGGCGAGCCGATCAGCCGGCGCATGTTCTTTACCATCGCGGCGGTGCTCGCTGGCTTGGCCGTGATCGCCTTCGGCTCGGGCGAGACCGAGAATGCCTCGCGCGCGGGCGATCTGCTGGCCCTGTCGATCTCGGCCATCTTCGCCGGAGCGCTGACAGCGGCGCGCCACGCGCGTGCAGTGTCGATGGTGCCAGCGGTGGCATTGGCCTATCTGCTGGCCGGGGCGGTGCTGCTGCCCGTGGCGCAGCCGCTGCACATGCCCACCGCAGAACTGCCGCAAATGCTGCTCTACGCGGCGTTCATGGCCGCCAGCGCCGGGCTCATCGCGCTTGGCCCGCGCTATATCTCAAGCGCCGAAGTGGGCCTGCTCGTTTTGTTGGAATCCGTGTTGGCGCCGCTGCTGGTCTGGGCGGTGCTGGGCGAAGACCCCGGGATCTATGCGTTGATCGGCGGGGGGATCGTCGTGGGCGCGCTGTTCCTGTCGAACCTCATCGCCCTGTCGCGCCGCCGCCGGGTCGTGCCCCCGCTGCCGCGCCACTAGGATCAAAAGTCGGGGCTGACGCCCGGCAACTCCAACGCCTTGATCAGCTCACGCAACTCCTGCCGCGCGGCGATGTTCGAGATATTGAGCTGTTTCACCCCGATATCCTTGAGGTCCAGCAAGGTCAGACCGCGCGGGAATAGCTCCCGAAAGATCACCCGCTCATTGAACCCCGGCGCGGTGCGAAAGCCGATCCGCTTGCTGAGGTTGTTGATCGCGCGCTCCATCTTCTCCTTGTTGACCATGCGCTGCGCGCCCAAACGGTTGCGCACCACGATCCAATCGATCGCCGACAACCCGGCCTGCGCCCTGAGCTGCCGCGCGTTCCAAACCATCTCGGAATAGACGGAGGGGCCGGTGATCTTTTCGCCATTGGCATCGATATGGGCCAAAAGATCAAAGTCGATGAAACTGTCGTTCAGCGGCGTGATCAATGTGTCCGCCAGCGAATGGGCCACCTGACTGAGCCGCGTGTGCGATCCGGGGCAGTCGATCAGAATGAAATCATTGTCCGGCTCCAGCGCCGCCACCGCCGCGCTCAGGCGATGGTCATACATGTTCTCGCCGGGGCGCAGGCTGCTGGCCTCCACATCCGGCAATTCGCAAAGCGTCGGACTGGCCAGCGTCAGGCCGGACTCGCGCATGAAGGCCCGGCGGTTCTCGATATAGCGCCCAAAGGTCCGTTGCCGCAGGTCGAGGTCCAGCCCGCTGACCTTATGGCCAAGCCGCGCCAGCGCCGTCGCCACATGCATGGAAACGGTCGATTTGCCCGCGCCGCCTTTTTCGTTACCGACGACGATAATATGCGCCATACTGCTGTCCCTTCGCGCCTGCCCTTCAAGACAGGATATTGTTGAACCGCACTATATGTAGGGTTCACGCCTTTGGAAAGTGGCGAGGCCGCTTGTTCAGCCCGACCGTGGCAGCCCTGCCGCGTTTGGACATCGCGCACATTTGCGCTATTTTCACCGGTTAAGGTGCCGTGTAACACCGCGCCTTACCGCGCGCCGCGCACCCCAATGAACCGCTCAAGCAAGGCCTCCCCATGCCAGATCACCACCCCACCACATCGAAACAGACAACAGTCCGCGGCGTGCTGCCGTCTCTGGGCATGGTGATCGCGGAATTCGCGCTGGTTTGCCTGCTGGTGGCGCTGGTGCCGGTGACGGTCTACCTCGATACGGCCGTTCTGGGCGAGGGCGTCACCGAAGACTCGCTGACCGAACATATGCACAACACCCTGCTGGCCATCGCGGCTGGGATTTTCATGATGGGCGCTTATCAACATGCGGGCATGCGGGGGTATCTGACACTGGCGGCCACGCTCTTCGCCTGTATGTTCCTGCGCGAATATGACGCCGCGCTGGACCGTATCCAACACGGGTTCTGGATCTACCCCGCCCTTGTGACACTGGCAGTGGGCAGCTTCATCGCATGGCGCAATCGCGGCACCACGCTGCTGCCCATGCTGCACCACCTACAAACCCGCTCCGCCACCTTCGTCTATATCGGCGTGGTGCTGCTGCTCTTCTTCTCGCGGATTTTCGGCACCGGCGCCCTGTGGGAGGCCGTCATGGGCGCGGCCTATGACCCGCAAATCAAAACCACCGTCCAAGAGGGCACGGAACTGCTCGCCTATCTGCTGATCGCCTATGGCGCGGTGCTGTCCCACCTGCACGGCTACGGCGCCCAAGCCGCCCTACAAGAGCGCCGCCTCTAACCCGGCCGCCCCCATGCGCGCCGGCCCCCACCGGCACGCATACCCCCTTAACTTCATCCTTTTAAAAATACCTCCACACCGCTTGCCGCACACACCCGGCCCCATCCACTGCCCCATCCCCCAAACGCAAAAGGCGCGACCCCCGAGGGGCCGCGCCTTTGTTTCGCACTGTCGGTAAGGCTTAGAAGCCCAGACCTGCGTATTTGTTCTTGAACTTCGACACGCGGCCGCCGGTGTCCATGATGCGGCCAGTGCCGCCGGTCCAGGCAGGGTGCACGGAGGGGTCGATGTCGAGCGACAGCTGGTCGCCTTCTTTGCCCCATGTCGATTTCATTTCCACAACAGTGCCGTCGGTCATTTTGACGTTGATGATGTGGTATTCGGGATGTGTATCGGTTTTCATCGACCAGTCCTTTATGCGTTCGCGCCGGAAAGCGGCTTGTAGTGGACGTTTTCGGCGATCCGTGCGGATTTGCCGCGACGGCTGCGCAGGTAGTACAGCTTGGCACGACGGACGCGACCACGGCGCACGACGGTGATGCTGTCGATGTTGGTCGAATGCAGCGGGAACACACGCTCCACGCCTTCGCCAAAGGAAATCTTGCGCACAGTGAAGGACCCGGCGATGCCGTGGCCGTTCTTGCGCGAAATGCAGACGCCTTCGTAGTTCTGCACACGGGTGCGGGTGCCTTCGGTGACTTTAAAGCCAACACGAACGGTATCACCGGCACGGAAGTCGGGGATCTCTTTCCCCAGTTCGGCGACTTGTTCCGCCTCGATCTCTGCGATCAGGTTCATCTGACCATTCTCCTATGATGTTCGCGGTATTCCACGAAATTATGTCGCGACCCAGAGCTTCGGGTTCTATCGGGCAGCGCCGCAATCGTTTCCGATCAAGGCCCCCCGCCGGAGGTGTCGTCGTCATTACTTAGTTTTCTGCGTTAAACGCAAAGCACCGGAGCCGCCAAAGCGATTCCGGATGCGCGGGGTATAGGGGGCAAAAGCGATAGGATCAAGGGGGCTGTGGCCGCCTTGATCCTCAGTGTTTCAGACCTCTGCGCGCTGTCGCGTCAGGCCAGTGCGATCACGCCCAAGACAACGAGCAGGAACAGCACCAGCACGATGCCGATCAGCACTTTCGCCCCGGTCATCGCGGCACCCGATACGCGGCCAAAGCCCAAGAGGGCAGCAACGGCGGCGACGATCAACAGAATAAGAATAAGTTCAAGCATTTGGATTCTCCCTCCGATATGGGAGATCAACGCGCCGCGCAGGGGCGGGTTCCGTATCGGGGCGCGAGCTCAGGCCTTGCTCTCGAACGCGGCCCACATGTCAGGGCGGCGCTTGCGGGTCAGCTCTTCGGCCTGCGCCTGCCGCCATTTCGCAATCTCGCCATGGTTGCCCGACATCAAAACGGGCGGGATCTCGCGCCCTTCCCATTCGGCGGGGCGGGTATATTGCGGATGTTCCAACAGGCCCGAGGCGTGGCTTTCCTCTTCGATGCTCTCGGCATTGCCCAGCACGCCGGGCAAGAGGCGCACGGTGGCGTCGATCATCGCTTGGGCGGCCAACTCGCCCCCCGTCATGACAAAATCGCCCAGACTAACCTCGGTGATGCCGAAATGCTCGATCACCCGCTCGTCGACGCCCTCGAATCGCCCGCAGAGCATTGTCACGCCCGCGCAGCTTGCCAGATCGCGCGCCATGGCCTGATCGAACCGTCGCCCGCGCGGCGACATGTAGAGGATCGGCCAGCGCCCATGGGCGTGGCTTTGCGCGCGCGCCAGCGCCGGGCCGACCACATCGGCGCGCATGACCATGCCCGCCCCGCCGCCTGCGGGGGTGTCATCGACATTGCGGTGCTTGCCGATGCCAAAGTCGCGCAGGTCATGGGTGTGCAATTGCCAACGCCCTTCGTGCAGCGCTTTTCCGGTCAGGCTGGCGCCCAGCACCCCGGGGAAGAGATCGGGAAACAGCGTGACGATCCGGGCCTGCCAGACATCAGCGTAATCGGGCGCGTCTTGCATCAGGGCGCGGGGTTTGAGGCTGGGCCGTGCGCTTTGACGTCCGTGAGAGCGGGTGGGTTTCATGCGGTTCCTGCCTGTTGCAATAGAGCGGTCTTGGCGCGGCGGCGCGCCTCGGGGTCATCGGCGTGTTGACGGTTGGCGTCAAGCAGAGCCTGCAAAAGTTCCGCGGGTAAGCGCTGGTTCTCGGGCGGGGGCACGGTCATCTGCGCCAAGACCTCAGGCGGCAATGCGCAAAGGTCTAGAAGGGGCGTCGCGGGTCCAAGCGGCAGGTCACGGCAGGCCTCCAGCCGCGCGTGATGCACCTGGCAGGGTAGGCGGTGGGCAATCGTTTCGGCCACCGCATCCAAATCTGCCGCTGGGGCGTAGCGGGATGTGAACTCCGCAAGGTCGAGCGTCATGGAGGAGGCTTTGACATGCTCCCAATAGGCCGAAGTGATCCACTCCGCCGGGTCGCGGGTCGAGAGGTAAACCATGATCTCCGCCCGGGGGAAACGGCGGCGCAGGCTGCGGGTAAAGGTCTCTAGCAGTTCGGGCGCGGCGCTGTAATCGGCCAGATCGCCACGTCCGGGCATGTGACCGGCCAGTTCCTCGGCCGAGAGGACCAGCGTTCGGCGCGGCATCCGGGGCAGGGCATCGAGAAGGGCGTCGAAGCGGTATTCGGCCTTGAGTAACGTGAGCGGGTCGCGCCAAGTGGCGTAGCCGCGCGCGGCATGCAGCAGGTCTTTCATCTGCCAGCGCAGGCGCAGGGCAACATGGGGTTTCAGCAGGGCGCGATTGACGCGCAGGGTGGCTTGCAGGGAACTGGTCCCGGTCTTGTGAAAGCCGGGATGCAGGATGATCCGACGGGGCATCATCCGGCTCCGGTCTCAGTCATCCTTGCCTTCCGGCAGCACGCCCAAAGGCGGGTCGGCGATGATCCGGCCCGAGGCGAGATCGACTGTCGGCACCGCGGCCTTGGTGAAGGGCAGGAAGGTGGTGGCCGATGTGCCCGCCAGTTGCAGTTCCAGCAGATCGTCCGCCCCGTGGTTCTGCACCGTTTTCACGCGGCCCAGCAGCACGCCGCCGGTGTCATAGACCTCAAGCTCGATGAGATCGGCGTGGTAGAATTCGTCATCCGGCAGGCCCGGCAATTGATCCCGCGCGGCAAAGAGCGAGACACCGCGCAGATCGTCAGCCTCTTCCTTGGTGGTGATTTCGGCGATGCGCGCGGCAAAGCCGTTTTTGACCGGGTGCAGCAGGGCGAGGGTGAACTGGCGGCTGCCGTCCTCGGTGCTCAGCGGGCGGTAGTTCTCGATGTCTTCGGGCACGGCGCAGTAGCTTTTCACGCGCACTTCGCCGCGCACGCCATAGGCGCCCGCGATGGCGCCGACGCAGATCAGGTCTTGGTCACTCATTGCAACAACTCCGAATTCACGCAGATCGTCCCGGTCCATTCACCGGCCCCGGCTTTGCATTCATCCTGCATTAACTGCCGATCATAGCGGATGCCAAGTACAAAGCCGAGCACGAGCACGGACAGAAGGAACAGTAGCTTTCTCATTAGCGGGTCTCGACCTTGAGGCGGGGGGCGCGGGTCTCCCAACCCTTGGTTTCCAGTTCCGGCGTCAGGCTGTTTTCCTCGGGCCAGCCCATACAAAGATAGGCCACCAGCGACCAGTCCTCTGGCACCGCAAGGTCACGGTTCAGCCGGGCGGGGTCAAGCACCGAGACCCAGCCCAGCCCGAGGCCATGAGCGCGGGCGGTGAGCCATAGGTGGGTGATCGCCCCCACCACCGAATAGCGCCGCATCTCGGGCATGGTGCCCGCGCCGAGGCCGCTGCCCTTTTCGGTGCTCTCATCACAGTAGATCGCCAATTGCTCGGGCGCATCGCTCATCCCTGAGAGTTTGAGCCCGGCATAGAGCGCGGCCTTTTCACCCTCGTATCCGGCGAGGGCGCGGGCATTGGCGGATTGGAAATTCTCAAGCGCGGCTTGGCGCGCGGTGTCGGAGGCAACGCGGATGATCCGCCAGGGTTCCGACAGGCCCACAGAGGGGGCGAGGTTAAAACTGTCGAGGCAGCTTTGCACCAGCGCCTCGTCCAGCGGGTCTGTGCGAAAGCGGCGCACGTCGCGCCGCCATCGCATCAGGTCGTGCAGCCCGGCACGGAAGTCATCAGAGAATGTATCCATGCCGGGCGCTCGAAGCTTATTCTGCGGAAGCTTCTTCGGCAGGGGCGTTGGCAGCTTCGGCAGCGGCAGCGGCCTTGTCGGCTTTCTCCTGCGCGCGCTCTTGGGCTTTCTTGCCCGGTGCGCCCTTCTTGGGGTTGTTACGCTCGGTCTTTTCGCGGATGCCAGCGGCTTCCAGCATGCGGACCACGCGCTCGGTCGGCTGGGCGCCTTTGGCGATCCATTCCTGAACCTTTTCAACGTCCATTTTCACGCGGTCTTCGCTGTCTTTGGGCAGCAGCGGGTTGTAGGTGCCCAGCTTCTCGATGAAGCGGCCATCGCGCGGCATGCGGCTGTCGGCAGCCACGATGCGGTAGAAGGGGCGCTTTTTGGAGCCGCCGCGGGCGAGACGAATTTTCATTGCCATGGTATTTAATCCTTTAGGTTGGTTGGGGGGACGGGAGGCCGTCCTATTCTTGGTGGGTTTTGTGGTGCCGAATGACTTCGGCGATGATGAAGTTCAAGAACTTCTTGGCGAAGACAGGGTCGAGGTCCGCTGCTTCCGCCAAATCTTCGAGCCGCTCGATCTGGGCCGCTTCGCGGGCCGGATCGGAGGGGGGAAGGTCGTGCGTGGCCTTGAGTTTCCCCACGGCCTGCGTGTGTTTGAACCGCTCGCCCAGCGTATAGACGAGGATCGCGTCGAGCCGGTCGATCGAGGCGCGATGCTCTTTCAGCAGCTCGGCGGCGCGGGCGGCGGTATCTGTGGTGGTGTCGGTCATTTCTTCTTCCCGAAACCGCTGAGGCCGCCGGGCAGGCCCATGCCGCCGCCGAGGCCACCGCCCATGCCACCCAGACCGCCGGGCAGCTTGCCGCCCATTTGCTTGGCCGCCGCTTCCAGCGCCTTGGGGTCCATCTGGGAGGGGTCCATGCCGCCGGGCATGCCGCCCTTGCCCATCATGCCCTTCATGGCCTGCTTGAGCATACCGCCTTTGCCCATCTTGCCCATCTTCTTCATCATGTCGGACATCTGGCGGTGCATCTTCATCAGCTTGTTGAGGTCAGAGACCTCCATGCCGGCACCTTTGGCGATACGCTTCTTGCGGCTGGCCTGCAGCAGGGCAGGGTTGGCGCGCTCTTTCTTGGTCATGGACTGAATGAGGGCGATCTGCTGCTTGAGGATCTTGTCGTCGAAACCGGCGTCTTCGACCTGTTTCGCCATTTTCCCCATGCCGGGCATCATGCCCATCATGCCCTGCATGCCGCCCATCTTGATCATCTGTTCAAGCTGCATCTTGAGGTCGTTCATATTGAACTGACCCTTCGCCATGCGCTTCATCATCTTCTCGGCCTGTTCGGCCTCGATGGTTTCTTGGGCCTTCTCGACCAGCGCGACGATGTCGCCCATGCCGAGGATACGGCCCGCGATGCGCTCGGGCTCAAAGGTCTCAAGCGCGTCCATCTTCTCGCCCAGACCGACGAATTTGATCGGCTTTCCGGTCACGGCCCGCATCGACAGCGCCGCACCGCCACGGCCATCGCCGTCCATCCGGGTCAGCACTACGCCGGAGATGCCGATACGCGCGTCAAAGTTCTCAGCCGTGTGCACGGCATCCTGACCGGTCAGGCCGTCGACAACCAGCAATGTTTCACGGGGGTTGGCCACGTCGCGCACGGCTTCGACTTGGCTCATCAACTCTTCGTCGATGGACAGGCGGCCCGCGGTGTCGAGCATATAGACGTCATAACCGCCCAAACCCGCCTGCGTTTTAGCGCGTTTGGCGATCTGCACCGGGCTTTCGCCCTTGACGATCGGCAGCGTGTCGACGCCGATCTGCGTGCCGAGGATCGCCAATTGCTCCATCGCCGCGGGGCGGTTCACGTCGAGCGAGGCCATCAACACGCGCTTGCCGTCGCGGTCTTTCATGCGCTTGGCGAGTTTTGCGGTGGTGGTCGTCTTACCGCCGCCCTGCAGGCCGACCATCAGGATCGGCGCGGGCGGGCTGTCGATCTTGAGCGAACCGGGTTCGCCTTCGCCTTTCAGCACGTCGATCAGCGCGTCATGGACAATCTTGACGACCTGCTGGCCCGGTGTCACCGATTTGGTCACCGCTTGGCCTGTGGCCTTTTCCTGCACCGTCTTGACGAATTCACGCGCCACGGGCAGCGAAACGTCCGCTTCCAACAGGGCGACGCGCACTTCGCGCAGGGCGGTCTTGACGTCCTCGTCGCTGAGCGCGCCTTGTTTGGTCAGGCGGTCAAAGACACCAGAGAGCCGTTCGCTAAGATTTTCAAACATGGGCACAGGGCCTTTCGGGTCGGTTGCACTTGCCCCTATCTAAGGACGCGCGCGAAAATGCACAAACGCCCCAGTGGGCGCAACGCGCTGACTGGGGGCGATCCCGACGACAAGCCGGGACCGGAAGGCAATGCTTCCGGAGATTGGGTGGCGTTTACGCGCTGCGGGGCTGTGAGTCAAGCCGCGTGGGGTGGCTGGCGAAAGGCCGCCACGCAAAAGCCGCGCCCCCGGTGTGGGGACGCGGCCGATTTGGAGGAGAGGGCGGGGCGCTTAGGCCGCGTCGCGCAGCGCGTCGATCTGCGCATGGGCGCGGGCGATGGTGCCTTCGGCGTCCACGGCCAGCTGGTCCGCTGCGACGAAGGTCACATCAGTGATGCCCAAAAAGCCCAGCACAAAGCGGAGGTAGCCGCTGGCGAAATCGGCGGCGGAATCGATGCCTGTCCCGCCCGAGGCGAAGGCCACGATGACGCGTTTGTTCTCCAGCAGCCCTTGGGGGCCGTCTTCGGTGTAGCGGAAGGTCACGCCGACGCGGGCGATCAGGTCAATCCAGGCTTTGAGCGAGGCGGGAATGGTGAAGTTGTAGATGGGCGCGCTGATCACGATCGTATCGGCGGCCTGCACTTCGGCGACCAGCGCGTCGGAGAGGGCGAGGGCTTCTTGATCCAGCTCGGTGCGCTCTTCGGCGGGTTTCACCCGGGCGCTGGCCCATGTCGAATCGATCAGCGGTAAGGGTTCGCTGGCGATGTCACGGGTGATGACGTCGCTGTCGCCCAGCGTTGTGATGATCCGGTCCGTCAGTTGGCGGGTGACGGAGTTTTCGCGGTTCACCGAGGTTTCGATGCGCAATGTGGCCATGGTGTTGATCCTTGTTCCAAGGGTAAATCTGATGGCATGGAATTGGCCATTGTGCTCGCGAACGCAACTGCCAGAATGAGCGTGACCATGTTCGTAAATGCACAAGTCGGGAAGGCGAGGTGAACAATGGACAATTGGGACGAGATCAGGACCGCCTATCAGGTCGCCCAGCTTGGCACCGTCAGCGGCGCGGCAGAGGTGTTGGGCGTGCACCATGCCACCGTGATCCGTCATATCGACGCGCTGGAAGGGCGGCTTGGCGTGAAGCTGTTTCAGCGCCATGCGCGCGGCTACACGGCCACCGAAGCGGGGGAGGACCTGCTGCGAGTGGCGCGGGCGACGGACGATCAGTTCAGCCAATTGGCGGGGCGGATCAAAGGGCGCGGCAGCGATGTTTCGGGGGAGTTGGTGATCACCTCGCTTGATTTCCTCGCCCCGCAGCTTGCGCCTTTGCTGACCGAGTTCCAGCGCCAGAACCCCGAACTGGTGGTGCGCTATCTGATCGGAGACCGCTTGTTCCGGCTGGAATATGGCGAGGCGCATGTCGCCATCCGTGCCGGGGCCGCGCCGGATCAGCCCGACAATGTGGTGCAGCCCTATGCGCAGCTGGCGGTGGGGGCCTATGCCAGCCGGGACTATGTGGCGCAGTACGGCATCCCGAAGGGGCCGGAGGATTACCACAAACACCGTTTCATCGCCGCCGACAACCGCGACAGCCGCGCGCCCTATCACAAGTGGCTCTGGGCCACGGTGCCGGAGGAAAGCGTGACATGGCGCAGCACCAGCGGTGCGGCGCTGGAGGCGGCGCTGCGGGCCGGGGCGGGGATCGGCGGTTTGCCCGCTGCCATGGGGCGCAATGATCCGCAATTGGTCGAGATCCACGCGCCGCGTCCCGATTGGGGCAGTGCGCTGTGGTTGGTCACCCATGTCGATCTGCACCGCACCAGCAAGGTGCAGGCGGTGCTGCGGTTCCTCAAGGAACATGCCGAGGATGCTGTCGCATGTCCCGAATAACCGCCGCGGCGCAGGGGCATCTGGCGATGCTTTGCTTCTCGGCTCTGGTGGCCGGGTCATTCTCGCTCGGGGCGCAGGTGGCGAATGAGATCACGCCGACGGCGCTGAACGCCGTGCGTTTTGCCTTGGCGACGGCCTTGGTCGGGGCCTTGGCATGGGGGCGGGGCGATATCTGCCGGGCGGGCTTTGCAGCACCTTGGCGCTACTTCGTGCTGGCGGGGCTCTTCACGCTCTACTTCGTTTTGATGTTCGAAGGGTTGAAGACCGCGCCCCCGGTGGCTGCGGCGGCGGTCTTTACCCTCGTGCCGGTGATGGCGGCGGGGTTCGCCTGGCTGCTGATGCGGCAGGTCATGACACCGCGCATGGCGCTGGCGCTGGCCATCGGCGGGGCCGGGGCGCTTTGGGTGATCTTTCGCGGCGACCTTTCGGCGCTTCTGGCCTTCGACATCGGGCGGGGGGAGGCGATTTATTTCGTCGGCTGCATCAGCCACGCGCTCTATACCCCCATGGTAAGGCGGCTGAACCGTGGCGAAAGCGCGGTGATGTTCACCTTTGGCACCCTGTTGGCGGGCACGGTGCTCTTGGGGCCTTACGGCTGGCAAGACCTCCGCGCGACCGATTGGAGCGCCCTGCGCCCCTTGGTCTGGATCACCATCCTCTATGTCGCGGTCTTCGCCACGGCGGCCACGGTGGTTCTGCTGCAATTTGCGGCGCTGCGGCTGCCTTCGGCCAAGGTCATGGCCTATACCTATCTCACGCCCAGCTGGGTAATCCTGTGGGAGTTGGGCTTTGGCAATGCCCTGCCGGGGGCGCTGGTCTGGGGCGGGGTGCTGCTGACGATCCTCGCGCTTTCGCTGCTGCTGCGCGCGGATGGCGAAGAAAAGTCATAAAAATTCAAAAAGTTGCGGAATCGGCGGAACCTAAGCGCGACGCCTGGCGTTGGGGCGTGAATTAACAGTGAAGGACACCACCATGCGTAGTATTATTTACCTGATCGGGTTGATCGTCGTGGTTTTGGCTATTTTGCGTTTCGCATTCGGCGTCATCTGACCGTCGATTGATCCTCCCCTTGTCTTATTTACCTCGTGGCAAGGGGGGATCACTCTATCTATATAATCTTCACCTACTCTGACCCTGAGCGCATCTCGCGTTCGCCGCCCTCAGGCAGTTCGATCTCCAAGAAACGTTCGAAGGCATCAAGGTTCACCGGCTCGAATTGCCCGAACCCCTGCATCCAGACCGACGCATCGCGCAGCGCATCCGGTTCCAGTTTGCACCATTTCACCCGCCCCCGCTTTTCCTGACTGATCAGCCCCGCCGCTGTCAGCACGCCCAAATGTTTCGAGATCGCGGCGAGCGACATCTCGAAGGGGTCTGCGACATCGGTCACGGCCATATCATCCTCCAGCAGCATGGCGAGGATGGCACGGCGCGTGGGGTCGGCAAGGGCGGCAAACACCTGATCTAGGTCTTGGGTCATGTCTCTGAATAGCGCGGGGCGCGCGGGTACGGAAGCGGGCATTGCGGCTAACTTAACCGTTGAGTTGAATAAGCCTTCAGGCCGGTTTCACTGGGATTTGCCCGGCGTTTTTCAAGTGCGGCAGGCTCGCGCTCATCCTAACCCATTGTAAAAGCTTGAAAAGCTCCGGCGGCCAAGGTTGTTGACTCTAACCCGTCCTGACAGTAGCACCGCAGCAGATATTCCTAAGGGGATTTTGGTGTGACCAGCCCGGACCAACGGCAGCAGATGGAGCAGCTTGAGGCCAGACTGGCGGCTGCGAAAGAGCGCGGCGCACCCAAGCCCCGAGCGGATGAGCATTATTCTCAGGCCAATATGGCATGGCGGATGGTGATCGAACTTGTGGCCGGTCTTGGGATCGGTTTCGGCATCGGATACGGGCTTGATGTGCTCTTTGGCACGCTGCCCATCTTCATGGTGCTATTTGTAATGCTGGGCCTTGCGGCGGGGGTGAAGACGATGCTCCGCACCGCTGAGGAAATCCAGGGTAAACAACAGGCCGAACCGGCCGAACAGGATACGCCCCATTCGGGCAAGGACGAGGGAGCCTGAGATGGCAACAGAGACACACGGCGCTGAAACAGGCGGTCTGGAATTCCACCCGATGGACCAGTTCATCGTATCGCCGCTCTTTGGCGACGATGCTTCCGTTGCTTGGTACACCATCACCAACGCGACCTTCTGGATGGCGCTGGCGGTTCTCGCCACTTTCGCGATGCTCGTTCTGGGCAGCGCGCGCCGCTCGGTCGTTCCGGGCCGCATGCAATCGGTCGCCGAACTGGCCTATGGCTTCATCCACAAGATGGTCGAAGACATCTGCGGCAAAGAGGGGCTGAAGTTCTTCCCCTATATCATGACCCTGTTCATGTTCATCGTCATGGCCAACTTCCTCGGCCTGATCCCGACAGCCTTCACCCCCACCGCGCATTTCTCGGTGACCGTGGTGCTGGCGCTGGCGGTGTTCATCACCGTGACCGTCGTCGGCTTCGTCAAGAATGGCGCGGCGTTCCTGAGCCTCTTCTGGGTGTCCTCGGCGCCTCTGGCCCTGCGCCCCGTGCTAGCGATCATCGAGCTGATCAGCTATTTCGTGCGCCCGGTCAGCCACTCCATTCGTCTGGCGGGCAACGTCATGGCGGGCCACGCGGTGATCAAGGTTTTCGCCGGTTTCGCCGCCATCGCCGTCATCTCGCCCGTTTCGGTCGTCGCGATCACCGCGATGTACGGTCTCGAAGTGCTGGTGGCCTTCATTCAGGCCTATGTCTTCACCATCCTGACATGCGTGTACCTCAAAGACGCGCTGCACCCGGCACACTAACAACCCCAACAACGGCGGGACTTCCCGTCAAAGTTTTAACTTCCAATCGTAAGGAGATACCCCAATGGAAGGTCAACTCGCACATATCGGCGCAGGCATCGCAGGTCTCGGCACAGGCATCGCAGCCCTGGGTGTCGGCAACGTTGCCGCCAACTTCCTGTCCGGCGCACTGCGCAACCCCTCGGCAGCCGCAAGCCAGACAGCGACCCTGTTCATCGGCATCGCTTTCGCAGAAGCTCTGGGGATCTTCTCGTTCCTTGTCGCTCTGCTGCTGATGTTCGCTGTCTAAGCTCTCGGAACTGTAATCCTTACGAGCGGGCAGGCGCGCATCGCCGTGTCTGCCCGGCTGTAACGGCAAAGTTTCCAAGGAGAAGCCACGATGGCAACTGTAACAACCAGCGACGGGCTGGCCGACGCGACCGGCATTGCGACCCATGCTGCCGAAACGCCGGGCATGCCGCAGCTGAACTTCGATCACTGGGGCAACCAGATTTTCTGGCTGATCCTGGCGCTGATCGCCACCTACCTGATCCTGTCGCGCGTGGCTCTGCCCCGTATCGGTGCGGTTCTGGCGGAACGCCAAGGGACCATCACCAATGACATCGCGGCTGCCGAAGACCTCAAGGTCAAGGCGCAGGAAGCCGAAGCCGCCTATGACAAGGCCCTGATCGACGCCCGTGCCGAGGCACAGCAGATCGTGGCTCAGGCAAAAGCGGACATGCAGGCTGATCTGGATGCCGAAATGGCCAAGGCCGATGCCGAGATTGCCGCACAAGTGGCGGAATCGGAAAAAGCCATCGCCGAAATTCGCGCGGGCGCCATGGACAACGTACAAGCCGTTGCCAAGGACACCGCCGAGGCCCTCGTCGCCGCTCTGGGTGGCACGGCCGATACCGCAACCGTCAGCGCTGCCGTCGACGCGCGGATGAAAGGATAAGCCATGACCAGATACATGCGCCTGACACTTTCGACCCTGCTCGCCGGTCTCGCCGCTTCCCCGGCGCTTGCCGCCACGGGGCCTTTCTTTTCGCTGCGCAACACCGATTTCATCGTGTTGCTGGCCTTCCTGCTGTTCCTTGGGATCCTGATTTACTTCAAGGTGCCAACGCTTTTGATCGGCATGCTCGACAAACGCGCCGACGGCATCAAGACCGAGCTGGAAGAAGCCCGCGCCCTGCGTGAAGAAGCGCAAACCCTGCTGGCCTCTTACGAGCGCAAGCAGAAAGAGGTGCAGGACCAAGCGGACCGGATCGTGTCTTCTGCCAAGGAAGACGCCCGTCTCGCCGCCGAACAGGCGCGGGCGGATATGGCCAAGTCGCTTGAGCGTCGCATGGCCGCCGCGAAAGACCAGATCAGCTCGGCCGAGGCCGCCGCTGTGAAGGAAGTCCGCGACCAAGCCGTTACCATCGCCGTGGCCGCCGCGCGCGACGTGATCGCCAAGCAGATGACCGCCGCACAGGGCAACAAGCTGATCGACAATGGCATCGCCCAAGTCGAAGCCAAGCTGCACTAAGCCAGCGCCTTATAGATTTTTGAAAGCCCCGGCCTCGCCGGGGCTTTTTCTTTTGCGTTAGGCTTTTGTTAACTCTGCCGGGGCAGGGTTGAACCATGCGGTTGCTCGTTATCATTGCAATGTTGATTGGCCTAGCGGCCTGTACGGCGCCCAGTCGGGAGTTCCGGGGGCTGCCGGCGCAGCGGATCACCGTGGAGGGGTCGGTGTTCGATGTGCGCGTACGGGGCGAGCGGGCAGAGGCGGTGCGCGTGAACACCCAATACGCGCCGCGCTTTGGCCCCATCCGCGCGCGGGCCGGGCGCGCGATGGCACTGGTTAGCGGCTGTGAGGTGAAGGAGGTTCTGGGCGATCAGGCGCTGGCGCTTGGGGTGTTGGACTGTGACTAGGCGGGAGCCTTGTTGTTTGGCATTGCTTGAGGCGTGGGCCGAGGGGCGGTGAATACGCCAAGCGTGCTATCGACCCGCTCCAACCGCGTGCCCGACAGGGCAATCGCGCCGATCAAGACAATATCTTGTGGATAACCGCCGACCGCCCCCTCTCCCTTGGGGCTTTTGATTGACTCGGACCCATGCCAAACGGCAAGTTCGCCGCTCAGGCGAGAATCAATCACGGCAGGGCTAACTTGCGCTTTTCCAAACTCAGATTAACCGGCTTCAAAAGCTTTGTGGACCCGACCGACCTTGTCATTTCCGACGGGTTGACCGGGGTCGTGGGGCCGAATGGCTGTGGCAAATCCAACCTGCTCGAAGCGCTGCGGTGGGTGATGGGCGAAAACCGCCCGACCGCCATGCGCGGCGGCGGCATGGAAGATGTGATCTTCGCCGGAGCCTCCTCCCGGCCCGCACGCAACTTCGCCGAAGTGGCGCTGCACCTCGACAACAGTGACCGGTTGGCGCCTGCGGGGTTTAACGAGCAAGACGCGCTTGAAATCGTCCGCCGGATCACCCGCGACGTGGGCAGTGCCTATAAGGTGAACGGCAAGGATGTGCGCGCCCGCGATGTGCAGATGCTTTTCGCCGATGCCTCGACCGGGGCGCATAGCCCCGCTTTGGTACGGCAGGGCCAGATTGCCGAGTTGATCAACGCCAAGCCGAAAAGCCGCCGTCGCATTTTGGAAGAGGCCGCTGGCATCTCGGGCCTGTATCAGCGTCGCCATGAGGCCGAGTTGAAACTCAACGGGGCGGAACAAAACCTAGCCCGCGTAGATGATGTGGTCGAACAACTGGCCGCGCAATTGGCCACGCTGGCCCGGCAAGCCCGGCAGGCGGCGCGGTATCGTGAGATTGGCGAAGCATTGCGCCATGCCGAGGGCTTGTTGCTGTATCGCCGCTGGCGCGAAGCCGATGAGGCGCGTGCGAAGGCCGAGGGGGAACTGCGTGCCCGCGTCGCCGCCACGGCAGAGGCCGAAGCGCAGGTGCGCCGCGTGGCCGAAGGGCGGGCAGAGGCCGAAGCCGCCTTGCCACCCCTGCGCGAGGAAGAGGCGATTGCGACTGCGATCCTGCAACGTCTCACCACGCAGCGCGACACGCTGACCGAGGAAGAGGCGCGGGCGGCCTCGCTGATCGAAGCCCTGACAGGCCGCATTGCTCAGCTGACCCGCGACATCGAACGCGAAGGCGGGCTGAACCGCGACGCGGAAGAAACGATCGCGCGCCTCGAAGAAGAAGCGGAAGACCTCGCCAAGGCGGACAAGGGGCACGACAGCGCGGTTGAGGCGGCGGAACAGGCCGCGCGGGAGGCAGCCGAAGTCTTGCAAACCCGCGAGGCCGATCTTTCGCAGCAGACCGAAGACGTGGCCCGTTTGGCGGCGCGCCACAGTTCGGCGGAACGCCTGCTTCAGGACAGCCGCAAGACGT
The DNA here is from genome assembly GCF_043557285.1 of Sulfitobacter sp. 1A13421. NCBI lineage: Bacteria > Pseudomonadati > Pseudomonadota > Alphaproteobacteria > Rhodobacterales > Roseobacteraceae > Sulfitobacter > Sulfitobacter sp. 1A13421. The sequence continues at coordinate 25,643 of NZ_JBIFFQ010000003.1, read as the reverse complement.
TGGAAAAGTCGGAAGCCGAGGCCCGCAAGGCCCGCGATGCGGTGGCGCAAAGCCAAGCGACCCTCGACAAGGCCGGGCTAGATTTCGCGGCGGCTGAGAAGGCCGAAGCCGCTGCCGTCACCGCCTCGGCGGCGGCGGATGCCGCCCTTTTGGCTGCCGAAGAGACCCGCGCCGACACGCAGTCGCGCGAGGCTGAGGCCCGCGCGGAGCGCTCTGAGGCGGAGGGCGAGGCCAAGGCTCTGCGCGCCGAGGTTGGCGCGCTGGCAAAGCTGGTGGAGCGTGACAGCGCCGAAGGCGGGCAGATTCTCGACCGGTTGCAGGTGGAACAGGGCTTTGAGAAAGCGCTCGGCGCGGCCTTGGCCGATGACCTGCGCGCGCCTGAGGTAGAGGCCGATCGCCCCTCAGGCTGGGCGCATTTGCCGAGCTATCCAGAGCCGCAGCCGCTACCCGCCGGGGCGACCCCGCTCACGCAGCATGTCACCGTGCCGCAGGTGCTAGAGCGCCGAATGGCCCAAGTCGGGCTCGTTAACGCCGACGCGGGCGCAGAGCTTCAGGCGCAGTTGCAGCCGGGGCAGCGCTTGGTGTCGAAGGAAGGCGATCTTTGGCGGTGGGACGGTTTCCGCGCCATGGCCGAAGATGCGCCCTCGGCGGCCGCGCTGCGCTTGCAGCAGTTGAACCGGCTGGAAGTCCTGAAACAGACGCTGGAACAGGCGAGCACCCGTGCCGATGCCGCGCGGGCGGCGCATGAGACCCTCCAGCAGCAATTGGCCGAACAGGCGGAGGCCGACAAACGGGCCCGCGAGGCGCGGCGCGATGCCGACAGGCAGGTCGCCGAGGCGGGCCGCGCCCTGAGCCGGGCAGAGGCGGATCGCAACCTCGCCCAAAGCCGGTTGGAATCCCTCGGCCTAGCCGTGAAACGCCATGAGGAAGCCGCGATCACCGCGCGGGCCGAGGTGATGGACGCCGAGCGCACGCTGGCGGGCTTGGATGACCTTTCCGCCGCCCGTGCGACTGTCGAGGATGTCCGCATGACGGTCGAGGCGTCGCGGATCACCATGATGTCGCGCCGCTCGGCCCATGACGAATTGCGCCGCGAGGGCGAGGCGCGCAGACGGCGGCTGCAAGAGGTCGCGAAAGAGGTCAGCGGCTGGCGGAATCGCTTGGAAACGGCGGGCAAGCGCAGCGCTGAATTGATCGAGCGCAAGACCGCGTCGGAGGCCGAATTGACTGAGGCGAGCGCTGTCCCGGCGGAGATCGCGGCGAAGCGGGAAGACCTGTTGGGCGCGATCACCTCTGCCGAGGCCCGCCGCGCCCATGCCACGGAAACGCTGGCCGCCGCGGAAGCCGCATTGAAAGCCGCGACGGATGCCGAGCGCGACGCGGAGCGGGAGGCATCGGATGCGCGGGAGGCCCGTGCCCGGGCCGAGGCCCGCAGCGATGCCGCCCGTGAAACGGTGACCCATGCGGCAGAGCGCATTCAGGATGAACGGCAAAGCACGCCCGAGGCGCTGCGCGATGCGCTTGATGTCGAGACAGATCAGATCCCACCTGTGGAGACGCTTGAAGAGGACGTGAACCGGTACAAGCGGCAGCGGGATTCCTTGGGCGCGGTGAACCTGCGCGCCGAGGATGATGCGAAAGAAATACGCGAAGAGCACGAAGCGCTGCTGACCGAGAAGGCCGATCTGGAAGAGGCGATCAAAACCCTGCGCAGCGGCATTGCGGGCCTCAACCGCGAGGGGCGGGAGCGGCTGCTGACCGCCTTTGATCAGGTGAACGCGAATTTCTCGATGCTGTTCACCCATCTCTTCGGCGGCGGTGAGGCGAACCTTGTGATGGTCGAAAGCGACGATCCCTTGGAAGCCGGGCTTGAGATCATGTGCCAGCCGCCGGGCAAGAAGCTGAGCACCCTCAGCCTGCTGTCGGGTGGGGAGCAGACGTTGACCGCGATGGCGCTGATCTTTGCCGTCTTCCTCGCCAATCCGGCGCCGATCTGTGTGCTGGATGAGGTCGACGCGCCGCTTGATGACGCAAATGTGACCAGGTTCTGTGATCTGCTGGATGAGATGTGCCGTCAGACCGACACGCGCTTTCTGATCATCACGCACCATGCGGTGACGATGGCCCGGATGGACCGGCTCTTTGGCGTCACCATGGCGGAGCAGGGGGTGAGCCAGTTGGTTTCTGTCGATTTGAAAAAGGCGGAAACGCTGGTCGCGTAAAGGTGGGAGACGCCGGTTCCTTTAACCGGCCCTTAAAGCGGGTGCGCATCAGTTTGCCGCGGGCTGTATTGGCCGCTGGTCAGTTGTTATGAGCCGTATGTTTGTTATCGGTATGTGCGTAAACGAACTTCTGCGTTCAGCCTTTCCGCGACACGGTGACGCCGGAAACATCCTCAATAAACGTTAAAATTCGGGCCTTTACGGCATCGTCCTTGATAGAGCCGATGGCGCTTACGATGTCGAGAGAAGGGTCGTTTCTGCTCTCGGGGGTGTCATCGTCAAGCCCTTCGAAGAAATAGCCAGGGGTGACATCCAGTATACGGGCCAGCTCATGCAAACGGCTGGCGGCGATCCGGTTGGAGCCGATTTCATACTTCTGGATCTGCTGAAAGGACAGTTTGAGTTCGCGTGCCACATCGGTCTGGGATTGCCGTCGCAGGGTGCGTGCCTGCTTGAGCCGGCGACCGACGTGAACGTCTACGGGGTGGGACATGGTTCAATACCTCAGGTTGAGTACAATATATTCACTACCCGCAATGTATTGAGGATCAATTGCCTAGATCTGGCCTCTTTGCGTTAACCAATTCACCCTAGCTGTATGGATTATGTTGCGTTACCGGGTGATTCATGTACCATCCCTTGCCTATGAACCAGCATATGTCCGATATTGAGCGGGTCGCACCCGTGCCCCAAGCCTTGCAGAAGGACCCCGCTCCGGCGCTTCTGTTCGAGATGATGCGCTCTTTCGTGACGCTGGCGCATACTTTGAACCTCAGCCATGCGGTGGCCGAATTGGCCAGCACACGGCAGACGGTCCGGCGACATATCCAGCAGTTGGAAGAGGCGATGGGCGCGCCGCTGTTTACCATCGAGAACCGCCGCTATTCCCTGACCAAAGCAGGCGTCGAGGCCCTGCCCGAAGCGCGCGATATTATCGACCGGGGCAAGCTCTGGCTGGATGGCAAGACCCGCCATGCCGACGGTATGCTGCGTCTTTCCCATGAAGAGCCGAACGGCTGGTGTTTTCACCAACAACAGCAGCCGCTGTCGCTGATCTGGGATGGCGGCTCTGCCATGCTTCAGGCCGTGCTACAGGCGTGGAGCCTGAGCCGGGGTGAGTTGGAGAGCGAGGCCTTTCGCGCCATGCGCCCCTATGTGCTGGTTTACCGCGACTCGCCCAACGGCTGGATCTGTACCGAGGTAGGCGAGAAATCCTTTTACACGCAATGGTGGGGCTGGACCAATGCGCGCAGCAGCATCGGGCGGCCCATCAAACTCTTCCCCGGCGGTCCTGAGTTCGAGAATATGCTGAACTACCCCTTTCGGGAGGTCGAAGCGACCTGTGGCGTTCGCTTGGACGAGGTGGTCACCGAAATCCCGCGGGAGGAGGGGGGCGCGCCGGTGCCTCTGGCCTATAAACGTTTGCTGATGGCCGGGCGCTATCCAGATAAGAGCTTTGCCCTGATCGCGGCGGTCGATCGGTCGACCTCGGTCAATATCGTCGGCGTGGATGACAGTTTCCTGCGCGAAATGCCTTTGGATGCGAAGGTGACTTTCGCAGGCTAAGGGTCACGGAGCGTGAGATGCGAAAAGGGCCGCCCAATAAGGGCGGCCCTTTCTGTTTCGTCCTTGGCGACAGGCTTAGCTGATCGCCGCGGCTTTCACGTCGTCGTCGATATGGGGCAGGTACTGCTCGAAGTTGTCCGAGAACATCTTGACCAGTTTTGCCGCCTGACGGTCATATGCGTCGGGGTCGTCCCAAGTGCGGCGCGGATCGAGCAGGATGTCGGCGACGCCGTTCACCTCGACAGGGACATCGAAGCCGAAATTCGGGTCTTTACGGAACTCGGCATCCGCCAGACGGCCTTCGAGCGCGGCGCTAAGCAGGGCGCGGGTCGCCTTGATCGGCATCCGCGAACCGGTGCCGTAAGCGCCGCCGGTCCAGCCGGTGTTCACCAGCCAGCAGGTGGCGCCGTGTTGGGCGATCTTTTCGCGCAGCAGGTTGCCGTAAACCTCGGGCCGGCGCGGCATGAAGGGGGCGCCGAAACAGGTAGAGAATGTGGGCTCCGGCTCGGTCACGCCACGCTCGGTGCCCGCCACCTTGGAGGTGAAGCCCGACAGGAAGTGATACATCGCCTGCGCCGGGCTCAGCCGTGCGATCGGGGGCAGCACGCCGAAGGCATCACAGGTCAGCATGATGATGTTTTTCGGGTGGCCGCCGACGGCCTTCTCACTTGCGTTCGAGATGTAGTGCAGCGGGTAGGCGGCACGCATGTTGGCGGTGAGCGAGCCGTCGTCGAAGTCGAGTTCAAAAGTATCGGGATCGAAGACCATATTCTCGATCACCGTGCCGAATTTGGAGGTCGTCGCGTAGATCTCCGGCTCCGCTTCGGGGTTGAGGTTGATGGTCTTGGCATAGCAGCCGCCTTCGAAGTTGAAGGTGCCATTGTCGGACCAACCGTGCTCGTCATCGCCGATCAGCGTGCGCTCGGGATCGGCGGAGAGGGTGGTCTTACCGGTGCCCGAGAGGCCGAAGAAAACCGCGGTATCGACCGGGTTGCCGTTGGCGTGGTTGGCCGAGCAGTGCATCGGCATGATGCCTTTTTCGGGAAGCAGGTAGTTCAGCAGGGTGAAGACAGATTTCTTGTTCTCGCCCGCGTATTCGGTGCCGCCGATGAGGATCATCTTACGGTCGAAGTTCATCGCGATCACGGTCTCGCTGCGGCAGTCATGCTTGGCCGGATCGGCTTGGAAGCTGGGGCAGTTGATCACGGTGAAATCGGCGATAAAGTCCTTCAACGCTTCGGCATCGGGGCGGCGCAGCATGGTGCGGATGAAGAGCCCGTGCCATGCCAGTTCGGTCACCATGCGCACGTTGATCGCATGTTTGGGGTCCGCCCCGCCGACGAGGTCTTGGACGAAGTAGTCCTTGCCCTGCATATGTGTGAGCATGTCTTCGTAAAGCGCGTCGAAGCCCTCGGGCGACATCTCGGCGTTGTTTTCCCACCAGATGCTGTCGGCCACGCTGTCGGTCTTGACCACATGTTTGTCCTTGGGCGAGCGGCCCGTGAACTTGCCGGTGGTCACGAGGAAGGCCCCGCCTTTGCCAAGGCTGCCTTCGCCCCGTTTCAATGCCGCCTCGACCAGCGCAGGCTCGGTCAGGTTGTAATAGACATCGCCAAGCCCGCTGATCTTTTGATCCTCAAGGCTGAACTGCGGGTTTACCCGTCCAAATGTCATATGATGTCTCCTGTGGTAGCGCGTGAGCAGCGCAGAACGTGTCCGAGCGGGCGCAATTGCCCTGGGCGTCGGGGGCCTTGAGAGCCTCTTAACACGGGCGTTTTCGGGTTGAACAGGCAGCTTTGTCACAGTTAGCGCCATCATCTAAAACTTTGTTTCCGAGCGCTTAGAACCCGGCCCAATGCGGCGCGCGGGGCACCGGCGCCCTCCGGGACCGGGCCGGTCAAAGTGCGGCAATTTAGCCATTCCTAACCAAATTATGACGGAATTGGTGCATCTCAGAGGCACGATTCGCACTTAAGGATTGATTCGATCTGTAATATTGGAGATCACTGACTCCAAAAATAAGAACGAATTGAGCAGCATAAGGAAGCAGGCAATGTCAAAGATCGCATTGGTAGACGATGACAGGAACATCCTGACATCCGTTTCGATGACTCTTGAAGCTGAAGGTTTCGAAGTGGAAACCTATAACGATGGCCAAGCGGCGCTGGACGCCTTCAACAAGAAACTGCCCGATATGGCGGTGCTGGACATCAAGATGCCCCGTATGGATGGCATGGATCTGCTCCAACGTCTGCGCCAGAAAACCGCGATGCCGGTGATTTTCTTGACCTCCAAAGATGATGAGATCGACGAGGTGCTGGGTCTGCGCATGGGCGCTGACGATTACGTCAAAAAGCCCTTTAGCCAGCGCCTGTTGGTCGAGCGTATCCGCGCCCTTCTGCGCCGCCAAGACGCGGTCGAGACCAATGAGGTCGGCGATACCGAAGAGACCAAGGTGATGGAACGCGGCGATCTGCGGATGGACCCGCTGCGCCACGCGGTAAGCTGGAAGGGTAAGGATGTGTCGCTGACCGTGACCGAATTCCTGCTGTTGCAAGCCCTCGCGCAGCGCCCCGGTTTCGTGAAATCGCGCGACCAGCTGATGGATGTGGCCTATGATGATCAGGTCTATGTAGATGACCGCACCATCGACAGCCACATCAAGCGGCTGCGCAAGAAGATGCGCAGCGCAGATGATGAATTCTCGGCGATCGAGACGCTTTACGGCATCGGCTATAGATATAACGAAGAGTAAACCCGTCGGTTAACGCGGGTCGAAAGGAAGCTTGTGCGGGACATGGCTGCTGGCAGGGACGGTGATGTTGTATTGGGGGACGATTGGGTCACCCCCGACAGTGCCGCGCCGGATGAAATTCGGGTCAAGCGCGAACGGCGGGGGCTGTTCTCGCTCCGCTCCTCGCCGCTGACGCGCAAGATCATTACCTTCAACCTGATCGCGCTGAGCGTTTTGGTGGCGGGGATCCTCTACCTCAATTCCTCGCGCGACAGTCTGGCGCTGCAACGCGCCGCGGCGCTGGTCTCTGAGACCGAGCTGATCGCTGATGTGATCGAAGCGCAACTACCTGCGGGCGCGCCGGTGAACCTGACCACCGGCGATGGCGTCGATGTGGCTGCCACGCTCGACGGGCTGGACCTGCGCGGCGGCATCGAAGTCTTTGTCTATGATCCGGCGGAAACCTTGGTCGCCCGCACCGCAGGCAGCCTCACCGTGGCCGAGGCCCTCGCCGCGTCCGAGGCGGGTGAGCGGACCTTGCTGAACGACGGGTTGAACTGGCTTTGGGACCGGGTTTCGGCCCCCTTCAGCACCGATGAAGTCACTGCCACCCCGCCGCTCGAAGAGCAATTGCGCGGCATGGTTGGCACCAGCGTGACCAGCGGCACCCGGCTGGAAGGCACGCTCGCCATCGAAGGCGGCACGCTTTTCAGCGTGGTGACCCCCATCATGCAGGGCGAGACCCCCGTCGGCGTGGTCGCCGTGGCCAGTGCGGCGGGAGAGATCGACCGCCTTGTGCGCAGCGAACGCGAGCGCGTCTTGCAGATCTTCGTCATCGCGACCCTCGTCTCCATCGGCCTCAGCCTCGTTCTGGCCTCGACCATCGCCAATCCGCTGGCCGACCTCTCTGCCGCCGCCGAATTGGGCCGTGACAAGGACGCGCGCAAGATGAACCCCGGCCGCATCCGCATCCCCGATCTGACCGCGCGGCCCGATGAGATTGGCCGCCTCTCGGGCGCCCTGCGCGGCATGGTCTCGGCGCTTTACAACCGGATCGACGGCAACGAACAATTCGCCGCCGATGTTGCGCATGAGATCAAGAACCCGCTCGCCTCTCTCCGCTCTGCCGTGGGCACGCTGCGGATGGTTAAGCGCGACGACCAGCGCGAGAAACTGCTGGATGTGATCGAACATGACGTGCGCCGCCTCGACCGTTTGGTGAGCGACATTTCCAATGCCTCGCGGCTCGATTCCGAACTGGTCAAGGAAGAGGAAGAGCCCTTCGACCTGCTGCAAATGCTGGGCAATCTGGGCCAGTACCTCGGCGAAGACGCGAAATCCAAAGGCATCGATTTCATCACTGATCTCCCCGCTGCGCCGATCACCGTGCATGGGCTGGAAGCCCGTTTGGCGCAGGTCTTTGTGAACCTGATCACCAACGCGATTTCCTTTTGCGAAGACGGCGACGCGATCCGGGTCTGGGCCCGCAAACGTGCCAATCGCGTGTTGATCGTGGTCGAGGACACCGGCCCCGGCATCCCCGAACAGGCGCTCGGCAAAATCTTCAAACGTTTTTACTCGCAACGCCCCGAAGAGCATTTCGGCAACAACTCCGGCCTCGGCCTCGCAATCTCCAAGCAGATCGTCGAAGCCCATGGCGGCGTGATCTGGGCCGAGAACATCCGCCCGACCGAAGCCGACATTACCTCCGAACCCTTGGGCGCGCGTTTTGTCGTGGGGCTGCCCACCTAAATCCCGGGCGCGGGGCCTGATATGACTATCGAGCGCGAAAACCTCCACGCCAGCTGCGTGGCGATCAATGGGCGCGGGGTGCTGATCCTTGGCCCGTCCGGTGCGGGCAAATCGGCGCTCGCCCTGCAACTGATCGCCCTTGGCGCCAAGCTGGTGGCCGATGATCGTACCGATATCATGCGCGAGGGGGGTCAGGTGATCGCCAGCGTCCCCGAGCCGATCCGTGGCCTGATCGAGGCACGCTATGTGGGCATTCTGCGGGCGAAAGATCACGGCCCTGTGCCGCTGGCCCTCGTCGTCGATCTGGCCCGTACCGAAGACCGGCGCCTTCCCGAAGGGCACAGCCATATGCTACGGGGTGTCACGTTGCCCTGTTTTCACAAATGCGATAGCGCTCATTTTGCGGCAGCAATTCATCTGTATATGTCAGGTGTGGAAAAACCGAATTGATCAGTCAGACCTCATCAACAGACCCCGCCCCCCGGCGGTTGGTTCTTGTCACCGGCCCTTCGGGCGCCGGGCGGTCCTCTGCGCTCAACGTGCTTGAAGATGCGGGGTTCGAGGCGATCGACAATCTGCCGCTGCGGCTGCTGCCCGCGCTGCTTGACCGCCCCGGCGATGCGCAATCGGTGGCTCTGGGGATCGACGCCCGCAACCGGGACTTTTCCACCGAAGGCGTGCTTGAGCTGATGGGCCGCCTGACGGCTGAACCGGGATGGCGCGCGGAACTGCTCTATCTCGACTGCGCGCCCGATGTGCTGCTGCAACGCTTTTCCGAAACCCGCCGCCGCCATCCGCTGGCCCCGGCTGACCGCCCAGTCGACGGGATCGCACGCGAGCAGGAACTGCTCCACCCGATCCGCGCCCGTGCCGACGTGCTGATCGATACGACAACGCTGAACGTTCACGAGCTGCGCGCCGAGGTCGAGCAATGGTTCGCCCCCGGCGGGCAACGCCAACTCACGGTCTCGGTACAAAGCTTTTCCTACAAGCGGGGCCTCCCGCGTGGCGTGGATGTGGTGCACGACTGCCGCTTTCTGAACAATCCCTATTGGGTGGCCGAATTGCGCAGCAGCGACGGGCGCGACCCTTCCGTCGCGGCCCATGTGGCGGGGGACAAACGCTACGCGGATTTCGCCGACAAGGTGCTCGACCTCAGCCTCCTGCTCCTGCCCGCCTACCGCGAAGAGGGCAAATCCCATATCTCCATCGCCTTTGGCTGCACGGGCGGGCAACATCGCTCTGTCGCCATGGCCGAAGATCACGCTTTGCGCCTTGCAGAGCAGGGCTGGCAGGTGTCAATTAGGCACCGAGAGCTGGACCGTCAGCATCGTGAAGGAAGCAAGCCGTGATCGGGATCGTCATCGTCGCACATGGGGGGCTGGCGCAAGAATATCTTGCCGCCATCGAACATGTCGTTGGATCCCAATTCGGCGTGCGCGCCATCGCCATCGAAGCCGACCATGACCGCGCCGACAAAGAACGCGAGATTTGCGGCGCCGCCGATGCGGTGGACCAAGGCGCCGGTGTGGTGGTTGTCACCGATCTTTTCGGCGGCTCCCCCTCGAACCTCAGCCTCTTGGCCTGCCGCCCGGAAAACCGCCGGATCATCTACGGCGCGAACCTGCCCATGCTGATCAAACTCGCCAAATCGCGGCATATGGATGTGCCCGATGCCGTGCGTGCCGCGCTCGAAGCTGGTAAGAAGTATATCGACAGCCAGAATGTCAGCGCAGGTTAGAAGGCCCCAAGACGTCATGCCCGAATTTTCTTTAAAGATCGTTAACGAAAAAGGCCTGCACGCGCGCGCCTCCGCCAAATTGGTCGAGGTGGTCGAGGCGTTTGATGCCCGCGCCGAAGTCAGTAAGGATGGCATGTCGGCCTCGGGCGACAGTATCATGGGGCTGTTGATGCTCGGCGCGTCGCGCGGCACCACCATCGATGTCCAAACCTCCGGCCCCGATGCCGAGGCCTTGGCCGAAGCTTTGACCGCCCTCGTGGCGGATAAGTTCGGCGAAGGGTTTTAGGCCCGCCAAGCGGGAAAAAGGATCCGCCGACCCCATGGAAGACGTGCAAAACATCGCGGCCGAGCCGGCCCAGACAGGCGACGGCACGGTGACCTTCACCAAATACGACCGCCGCAGCCTGTCCTATGCCTCGACCTTCGATGACCCATGGAAGGCGCGGGTGATCTCCGCGATGGAGCTTTTCACCGGCAAGCTTAAAATCCTGCGTCTGATCCGTAAGTTCGAACAACGCGGCACCCCCTCAGGCCAGGCCTTCTGGCGCGCGGCGCTCGACACGATGGGCATCGACCTCACCACGCCCCAAGAGCAGCTGGACCGCATCCCGAAAGAAGGGCCCGTCGTGGTCGTGGCAAACCACCCCCACGGCATGGTCGACGGTATGATCTTCGCCGATCTCATCGGCCGCGTACGCCCCGATTACCGTATCCTTACCCGGTCATTGCTCACCTCCATCGACGAGGTGGCGGGCAGCTACATGATCCCGGTGCCCTTCCCACATGACCCGGATGCGCAGCGCAAAGGCGTGGAAATGCGCGCCAAGGCCATGGCCCATCTCAAGGAAGGCGGCGTCGTGGCGCTCTTCCCCTCCGGCGTCGTTGCTGCTTCGGAAAGCTGGTGGGGCCCGGCGGTCGAAGCGGAATGGAACGTCTTCACCGCCAAGATGATCCGCCGCTCCGGTGCGCAGGTGGTGCCGATGCGCTTCCCGGGCCAGAACAGCCGCGCCTATCAGATCGCCAACAGGCTCAGCCCGATGCTGCGCCAAGGGCTTTTGCTGCATGAAATCGCTCACGCCTGCGGCAAACCCCAAGGTCCCATCGTCGGCCATCCACTCGCCCGCGAAGAGATCGACCGCTGGGCCGACGACCCGCGCGGCTTCATGGCCTGGCTGCGCGCCCATACTCTGGCGCTCACCAACTAAACTTCATCCTTTTAAAAATACCCTCGGGGGAATCGCGCCTCGGGCGCGATGGGGGCAGAGCCCCCAACACCCTCGCAACTCAGCGCGTCGGAACGGGCTTTTCGCCCCGGTAATCATAGAACCCGCGCTGCGTCTTGCGGCCCAACCAACCGGCTTCGACATATTTGGTCAGCAGCGGGCAGGGGCGATATTTCGTATCCGCCAACCCGTCATGCAGAACGTTCATAATGGCAAGGCAGGTGTCCAGACCGATGAAATCCGCAAGCTCCAATGGCCCCATCGGATGGTTTGCCCCCAGCTTCATCGAACTGTCGATCGACTCGACGTTGCCGACCCCTTCATAGAGCGTATAGACCGCCTCGTTGATCATCGGCATCAGGATGCGGTTCACGATAAAGGCTGGGAAATCCTCGGCCGAGGCGGCGGTCTTGCCCAAACGGTCCACCACGGCTTTGCAAGCGTCATAGGTCTCGCTGTCCGTGGCGATGCCGCGGATCAATTCGACCAGTTGCATCACCGGCACGGGGTTCATGAAGTGAAAGCCCATGAATTTCTCGGGCCGGTCGGTGCGGCTGGCAAGGCGGGTGATCGAGATCGAGGAAGTGTTCGAGGTCAGGATCGTCGTCGGTTTCAAATGCGGGATCAGGTCTTCAAAGATCGCCTGTTTCACCGTTTCGCGCTCGGTCGCGGCTTCGATCACCAGATCGCTTTGGCCCAGATCGCTTAGCGTCTGCGTCGTGGTGATCCGCGCCATGGCGGCGTCCCGGTCGGCGGCGGTGATCTTCTCGCGGCTGACTTGGCGGTCCATATTGCCGGTCACGGTTTTCATCGCTTTGGCCAGCGCATCGGCGCTGACATCGTTCAGCAGCACGTCGTAGCCTGCCAGCGCCATGACATGGGCGATCCCATTGCCCATTTGCCCCGCTCCCACGATACCGATTGTCTGGATGTCCATGGCCTGTCCTTTGCTTGAGTTCGGCGCACAATAGGGCGCGTAGCGGGGGTGCCGCAAGGGCAGCTGTTTACGAAATCTCACGACAAATTCGCCCGTTAACAGAATCGCAGCCCCTGCTGTGCAATCTGGCTTTGGGTGAACAAAAAGGTGGGTTCGATGACCTATGATGCAGTGGGGCCAGCGCCTCTGGACTATTTGCCATGCCGCCATGGCACGTCAAAGCTGATGTTTCGCGGCCCGCGCCGCAGGTTGGAGGCGCCCTATATCGCCTTTCTTGGCGGGACGGAGACCTATGGCAAATTCATTGAAGAGCCGTTTCCCGCACGGGTCGAGGCCGAGATCGGCAAGACCTGCGTGAACTTCGGCTTTCCCAACGCGGGGATCGACGCTTTTGCCCATGACCCTTTCGTCGCGCAGGCCGCCTCGCAGGCAGATGTGACGGTGGTTCAGGTCATGGGGGCGCAGAATATGACTAACCGTTTCTATTCCGTGCACCGGCGTCGGAACGACCGTTTCGTCGGGGCCTCCGCGCTGTTGCAGACGATCTACCGCGAGGTCGATTTCTCGCAGTTCCACTTCAACCGGCACATGCTGACCCATCTCATGCAGGTCTCGCCCGAACGGTTCGAAGCGGTGCGCGCGGAGCTTCAGCAGGCGTGGATGGCGCGCATGCGTTTGATGTTGGGGCAGATACAGGGGCGCACGCTGCTGCTTTGGCTGGCTGACCGCCCGCCGGTCGCAACAGCAGCGCAGCCGCTGGGAGAGTTGGGCCATGATCCGCTTTTCGTGACACGCGAAATGTTGGACGCAGTGGCCCAACATGCCACGGCGAAGATCGAGGTCGTTACCCCCAAAGACCCCTCCGCGGGGCCAACCGCTGGCATGGTGGTCAGCGAATTCGAGGTGCAGGCCGCGTCGGAAATGCTGGGCCCGATGGCCCATGCCTCTGCCGCCGCCGCTTTGACCGATGCGCTGCAAAGCATGTCGTGACGCTCCCGGTAGGGACATGCACGAAAAAGGCCCGCCGAGAACGGCGGGCCTTTGGTGTCTCATATGAGAAGCCTTACAGCTTTTCGATCAGTTCCGGCACCGCGTCGAAGAGGTCTGCCACAAGGCCATAGTCGGCAACTTGGAAGATCGGCGATTCTTCGTCTTTGTTGATCGCGACGATGATCTTGGAGTCTTTCATCCCGGCAAGGTGCTGGATCGCACCCGAGATGCCAACCGCGACATAGAGGTCGGGGGCGACCACTTTGCCGGTCTGGCCCACCTGCCAGTCGTTCGGGGCATAGCCCGAATCGACCGCCGCGCGGGAGGCGCCAACGGCGGCGCCCAGTTTGTCGGCGAGCTTCTCGATCAGGGCGAAGTCCTCTTCGGAGCCGACACCGCGACCACCGGAAACCACTACGCCCGCGCTTGTCAGCTCGGGGCGGTCCGATTCGGCGACCTTGTCTTCGACCCATGTGGACAGGCCGGGGTTCTCGGCTGCCGAAATTGTCTCGACCGAGGCGGACCCGCCGTCACCGGCGGCATCGAAGGTCGATGTGCGGAAGGTGATGACTTTCTTGGCGTCGTTGGACTTCACGGTCTGCACCGCGTTGCCCGCGTAGATCGGGCGCTCGAAGGTGTCGGCATCGACAACGCCGGAAGCGTCCGAGATCACCATGACGTCGAGCAGGGCCGCGACGCGGGGCATGATGTTCTTGGCATCCGTGGTGGCGGGCGCGACGATGTGGTCGTAGTCACCGGCAAGGCTGACGATCAGCGCCGCGGTGGCTTCGGCCAGACGGTGGCCCAGCATCTCGTCCTCGGCGACCAGCACCTTGGAGACGCCATCGATCTTGGCCGCCGCTTCGCCTGCCGCCGCAGCAGAGCTGCCCGCCGCCAGAATGGTCACGTCGCCCAGTTGCTTGGCCGCGGTCACCGCCTTGGCGGTTGCGTCCATCGACAGTTCGCCGTCGGAAATCTCTGCAATCAGAAGAACAGCCATTACACAGCCCCCGCTTCTTTGAGTTTCGCCACAAGCTCGTCAACCGAACCGACCTTGATGCCAGCGGCACGCTCGGCGGGTTCTACGGTTTTGACGATTTCCAAGCGGTTGGAGACGTCGACGCCGTAGTCCTCGGCGGTCTTCTCATCCAGCGGCTTTTTCTTGGCTTTCATGATGTTGGGCAGCGAGGCATAGCGCGGCTCGTTGAGGCGTAGGTCCACGGTGACCACGGTCGGCATGGTGACTTCGATGGTCTGCAAACCGCCATCGACTTCGCGGGTGACTTTCGCCTTGTCGCCTTCGATGGCGATGTCGGAAGCAAAGGTGGCTTGCGACCAGCCCATCAGTGCCGAGAGCATTTGCCCGGTGGCGTTCATGTCGTTGTCGATCGCCTGCTTGCCGCAGAGCACGAGGCTCGGCTGCTCTTCGTCGACCACGGCTTTGAGGATCTTGGCCACGGCCAGCGGTTCAATGTCCTTGTGCACATCGTCCGAGGCCACCACGAGGATCGCGCGGTCGGCACCCATGGCGAGGGCGGTGCGCAGCGTTTCCTGCGCTTGCTTCACACCGATGGAGACGGCGACGACCTCTTCAGCCTGACCGGCTTCCTTCAGACGAATCGCCTGTTCGACGGCGATTTCGTCGAAGGGGTTCATCGACATTTTCACATTGGCAAGATCAACACCCGATCCGTCCGCTTTCACACGAACTTTCACGTTATAGTCGATCACGCGTTTGACAGGCACCAGTACCTTCATGAGCGGTCTCTCTCCTCAGTTTGCGACGCGGGCTGGTGGCCCGGTCTCCCTAATTCTCCAGACGGGTGTAACGAAGCGGATCGGATCAAAACAGGCCAAAATCGGCAGGTTGGCAGTTTTGAACGCGGCGTTTTCCCGGTTTTTCGTCTGTTAGCGCTATTTTACGCCCGGTTCGCCCCCGGCACCCAAAGCACGTCTTCCTTGCCCGCGTTATTGGCCATCCGTGCGGCGACGAAGAACCAATCGCTGAGCCGGTTCAGATAGGTCACGCAGGCGGGGTTCACCGCCGTTTGCTCAGCCAGCAGCACCGCCAGCCGCTCGGCGCGGCGCGCCACGGTGCGGCAGACATGCAAATGCGCCGCCAGCGCGCGCCCGCCGGGCAGGATGAAGCTGCGCAGCGGCTCCAACTCGGAATTCATCACGTCGATCTCACGCTCCAGCCGGTCGACCTGTTCTTGGGTGACCCGCAGGGGCGGGTATTCCGCATCCTTATCGGCTTCCATATCGGGGCGGCAGAGGTCGGCGCCCAGATCGAAAAGGTCGTTCTGAATGCGCGCCAGCGCTTCATCCGTGGCGCCCTTAGCCTCAAGCCGGGCCACCCCCACGAAGCAGTTCAACTCATCCGAAGTGCCATAGGCCTCGACCCGCGCGTCATGTTTGGCGACACGGTCGCCATTGCCAAGGGCGGTGGTGCCCTTGTCCCCGGTGCGGGTGTAAATCTTGTTCAGTACAACCATCAGATCGTGCCCCCTCGGAAATAGACATAGGCAAGGATCAGCAGCACGGCGATGAACTGCGCGATGATCCGCCAGCGCATCAGCTTATTGGCGTTGCGTTTGTTGAATTTGCCCCCGGTGGCAAAGCCGCCCAGCCCCATCAGGAGCACAACGGCGACCGCCACGACAGAGATCAGGACGATCACGAAAAACGGATCATTTGGCATGGGCTGTCCTTTCGTTGGCCTGAGATGTAGCGGCACCGTGCAGCCGCGCAACCAAAATCAGCGGCTGGTGACCCAGTCCAGCGCGCGCGTCGGCAGGATACGCCGTAAAACACCGCCGATATGCGTTGGGGTTGTGACGAAATAGCGCGGGCGGGGCCGGGGGGATTCGACGGCATGGGCCAGCTTCTCGACCACCGCCTCGGGCGGGAGTTCGAAGCGGTCCTTCTTGCCGCTGTCGTCATAAAGCCGGGGGCGCATGGTGCTTTCATACTCCGCCGCGCGGGGGCTGCTTTGCCAGTCGATCCAGCGCTCGAAACGCGGAATGGCCTTGGTCCGCAGTTTCGAGGTGACGGGGCCGGGTTCGATCAGGATCACCGCAACCCCGGTGCCGCGCATCTCAAGCCGTAGGGTATCGGTCAGCCCTTCAAGGGCGAATTTCGTGGAATTATACGCCCCGCGCCACGGCATCGCCACCATGCCAAGCACCGAGGAACATTGCACGATCCGCCCATGCCCCTGCTTGCGCATCACCGGGATCACCGCGCGGGTCAGGCTGTGCCAGCCAAAGAAATTCGCCTCGAATATCTCGCGCAGGGCATCGGTGGGGAGGTCTTCGACCAACCCGGGCGTGGCGTGGGCACCGTTGTTGAACAGCGCGTCCAGCGTGCCGCCGGTTTGGTCCAACACATGGGCGAGCGCCGCTTGGATGCTGGCCTCATCGGTGTAATCGAGGCGGGGCGCGTCGAAGCCTTCGGCTTGCAGCCGGTCGCAATCCGCTTGTTGGCGGCAGGCAGCGAAAACGCGCCAGCCACGGGCGCGCATACCCTGCGCGGCGGCATAGCCGATGCCGCTGGAACAGCCGGTAATGAGGATGGAGCGGGTCGCAGACATGCAAAGGGCCCTTCGTTTGAAAGGCCCTTCATCGCGCGATGCTATGGGATTGGCAAGTTAGCCGTTGCTGAGCAGGAAGTCGGCCATCCAGCCGGATTCGCTGCCGTCGACGCTGCGGAAACGCACCCAGCCTGCGCCATTGTCTTCGATCACTTCGACTGCGTCGCCTTTGCCGAGCTTGCCGACCACGCCGAAGTTGGTGCCCGGACCGCCGCGGACATTAACGCGGGTGCCGTTGACTTCGCGGATGTCGGCCTGGGTCGTGCTGACAAAGGTCGCGCCGTTGTCAGCGCCTTCGATCAGGCTCGGGATGACAGCGGGCGCATTGGCGCTTGTCGTCGTGTAAGCGGCCTTTTCCACTTTGGGGGTGCTGACGGCCTTGGCCTTCACCACTTTCGCCCCGGCGCGGTCCGCAGGGGTGGCCACGGCCTTTTGCACCATTCCGTCATTGGCCTGCGGCAGGTCGCTCAGCGTCGTGAGGTTCAGCGCCACGCGGGTCGCTGTGGCATCACGCGCAGGGGTCCGTTCGGCGAAGGGGGTGATCGGGCTTTCCGCCTTGCGGGCCGCGTTTGCGGCGATGGCGGTAACAAGGTTGGAAGAGGGGTTTGCGCTGGCGATCAGGGCCGCCTCAGCCGCTTCGGCACTGGCCGTTTGCGGGCCTGCGGGCACGAAGTCGGCCCCGCCGCTCATCTCGTAGAATGCCCAGCCCATGAAACCAAATGTCAAAAAGATGAACCGTTTCATTTTGCTGTTCCTCGTCCCGTGTCAAACCATGTTGCTGTTGAGAGACCAACGCGAAACTTCGCGAATGGTTCATTTCCCATTGGCAAGAATTCGCATAGCCGAAAAGTATTGCTTTTTTCTCACTTGAAACCGTGCCAGCGGCCCTTTTGCCGAGTCGGTTGCGGGTAATCTGTCGCTTGCCCGCTCTGGCGTGCTTGGCTAAAAGACCCGTCATGTCAGACATAAGCACACCCCCAGAACTCGACCCGAATGACCTGTCCGAGCCGCTGCGCCGCGCCTTGGGGGATCGTTACCTGACCTATGCGCTGAGCACGATCATGCACCGGGCGCTGCCCGATGCGCGCGACGGGCTGAAGCCGGTGCACCGCCGCATCCTCTACGCGATGCGCGAGTTGCGGCTGTCGTCCACCGGGGGCTTCCGCAAATCGGCCAAGATCTCGGGCGACGTGATGGGTAACTACCACCCGCACGGCGATGCCGCGATCTACGACGCGATGGCGCGTCTGGCGCAGGATTTCAACGTGCGCTACCCGCTGGTCGACGGGCAGGGCAACTTCGGCAACATCGATGGCGACAACCCGGCGGCCTCGCGCTACACCGAGGCGCGGATGACCGCCGTGGCCGAGGCCATGCTCGAAGGGCTGAACGAGAACGCCGTCGACTTCCGCGAGAATTACGATGGCACGCTGACCGAGCCTGCGGTGCTGCCCGCGCAGTTCCCGAACCTTCTGGCCAACGGGTCCTCGGGCATCGCCGTGGGCATGGCCACGAACATCCCGCCGCATAACATCGCCGAGCTTTGCGATGCCTGTATTCACCTGATCAAGACCCCGGACGCGCGTGACGACACACTTTTGAATTATGTCCCCGGCCCGGATTTCCCAACCGGTGGCATCATTGTCGAGCCGCCCGAGAACATCGCCAATGCCTATCGCACAGGCCGTGGCTCCTTCCGGCTGCGCTGTCGTTGGGAGGTCGAGGATCTGGGCCGTGGCGCGTGGCAGATTGTCGTCACCGAGATTCCCTATCAGGTCCAGAAGTCCAAGCTGATCGAGAAGATCGCCGAACTGATCCAGACCAAGAAGATCCCGATTCTCGCCGACATCCGCGACGAATCCGCCGAAGACATCCGCATGATCATTGAGCCGCGCTCGAAGAACGTCGACCCGAACGTGTTGATGGGCATGCTGTTCCGCAACTCGGACCTCGAGGTGCGCTTCTCGCTCAACATGAACGTGCTGATCGACGGCCAGACGCCCAAGGTCTGCTCGCTCAAGGAAGTGCTGCGCGCCTTCCTCGACCACCGACGCGAGGTGCTGCAACGCCGTTCTCGGCACCGGATGGACAAGATCGACCACCGGCTCGAAGTGTTGCAGGGCCTGATCACGGCCTTTTTGAACCTCGACCGGGTGATCGAGATCATCCGCTATGACGATGATCCCAAAGCCGCGTTGATGTACGAAGACTGGAGTCGTGCACATCAGGACACGCTGAGCCGCGCCATGGATGAGGGGGCTTACGTCTCGCCGTTGGCGGGCGTCGACGTGTCGAAACTTGCGGTGATTGCGGATGCCGAAGCGCAGGCGACAGGCGTTCTGGCCGAAAGCGGCGACACCCGCGCGATCCCGCACAGCTATGCGGGCCGTGAGAACGGTCTATCGGATGTGCAGGCCGAGGCGATTCTCAACATGCGGCTGCGGTCCTTGCGGCGTCTGGAAGAAGACGCGCTGGTGGCCGAGCGTGACGCGCTGATGACCGAACGCGCGGGCCTCGAAGATCTGCTGGACAGCGAAGACATGCAATGGTCGACCATCGCCGATCAGCTTCGCGCGACGAAAAAGCAGTTCGGCAAAGACTGGGTGATCGACGGCGTGAAACGCGGCCAACGCCTGACCGAATTCGACACCGCCGGAGAGGTCGAGGACGTGCCGATCGAGGCGATGATCGACCGCGAGCCGATCACTGTGGTCTGCAGCCAGATGGGCTGGATTCGCGCCATGACCGGCCATATCGACCTGAAGCGCGAGTTGAAGTTCAAGGACGGCGACGGCCCGCGCTTCATCTTCCATGCCGAGACGACAGATCGTCTGCTGGTCTTTGGCTCCAACGGGCGGTTCTACACCGTCTCTGCCGCCAACCTGCCCGGCGGGCGCGGCATGGGCGAGCCCTTGCGTCTGATGGTCGACCTGCCCAACGAGGTGCAGATCGTGTCGCTGTTCATCCATCGGCCCGGCCGCAAGCTTCTGGTTGCCTCCACGGCGGGGGACGGCTTCGTGGTCTCCGAGGACGAGGTCGTGGCCCAGACCCGCAGCGGCAAACAGGTGCTGAACGTGCGTGGCGAGGGGGTCTCTGCGCTGGTCTGCCGTCCCGTGACTGGCGACAGCGTCGCCACCGTGGGCGAGAACCGCAAGGTGCTGGTCTTCGGCTTGGATGAGCTGCCCGAGATGGGTCGGGGCAAGGGCGTGCGCCTGCAGAAGTTCAAGGACGGCGGCCTGTCGGACGCCATCACCTTCGAGCGCGCCGCAGGCCTCAGCTGGCAGGACCCGGCGGGCCGCACCCGGACCGAGTCCGATCTGGCCGAATGGACCGGCAAACGCGCAAGCTCAGGCCGTATGGCTCCCCGCGGCTTCCCGCGCGACAACAAGTTCACGTGAAACACCCGCGCCCTTAGGGCACGGTCAGTCCAGCGGTTCGGCCGTCATCCAGACGCCGCCCTCGGGGCGTAGGGTCAGGATCATCACCGGCTCGGGGTCTTTGCCCGGCACGGGGGTGAACTTGAACCGCCCCAGCAGCGTGGCAAGGATGATCACCGCCTCCTGCAGGGCAAAGCTCGCCCCGATGCAGATGCGGGGACCGTCCCCAAAGGGCAGATAGGCGTAGCGGTCGATCGCCTTGCGATCGGCAAAGCGTTCGGGGCGAAAGGCATTCGGGTCGTCCCAAAGCAATTCGTTCCGGCCAAGCGCGTAGATCGGGATCATCACCGTGTCGCCGGGGCGTATTTCGCGGTCGCAAAGCGTGTCGTGCTTCTGCGCCGTACGCGAAATGATCCCGGCAGCGGGGTAAAGGCGCAGCGCCTCGTGGATGATCATCCGCACCAAGGGCAATTGGTCCACATCTTCGCCGGTGCAGGGGCGGCCTTGCAGCACATTGCGCACCTCGGCCCGGGCGCGCGCCTGCATTTCTTGGTCGAACCCCATCAGGTACATCGACCAGGCCAGCGTCAGCGCCGTGGTTTCATGGCCGGCGACGATGAAGGTCAGCAGGTTGTCGCGCAGCTCACCGGTGTTCATCTGGCGCTTGGTCTTGGGGTCTTCGCCTTCCAAAAGCAGGTCTAGCAGGTCGGGCGTGCCGTCATGGCCGCGCGCGACCCGCGCCTCGATCGCCTGATCGGCCATGGCCTTCATCTGCTTCAGCGCTTGGCCCGACATCATCCGCCCCGGGCGCGGCAGCCAGTCGGGCAGGCCGAGGATGTCGAACAGGCTGATCTTGCCGGCCTCGGCGATATAGTCGTCGATGGCGCCATGCACCTTGTCGCGGTCGAAGGTGCCGTCGCCGGAAAAGGTCACGTCGCCGATCACCTCGAAAGTCGTGGTCACCATCTCGTCGAGCATGTTGACCGCGCGCGGCCCGGCGGCGGCGATGCGCTCGCCCGAACGTGCGGCGGCGGCGCTCATGACAGGGGCGAGGTTGCGCACGTTGCGCTGCGAAAAGACGGGGGCGGCGGCGCGGCGCTGCCAGCGCCAATGCGCGCC
Organism: Sulfitobacter sp. 1A13421; assembly: GCF_043557285.1. Classification (NCBI taxonomy): domain Bacteria; kingdom Pseudomonadati; phylum Pseudomonadota; class Alphaproteobacteria; order Rhodobacterales; family Roseobacteraceae; genus Sulfitobacter; species Sulfitobacter sp. 1A13421. The sequence continues at coordinate 4,390 of NZ_JBIFFQ010000003.1, read as the reverse complement.
CTCGGCGATGAAGAGCGACTCACCGATGGCCGGGCGGAGCAGGTTCTTGGTGACGTCGGACTTGGGGTAATCCTCCAACCGATCAAGCAGGATCTGCCGGATCGCGCCGGGGTCCATCACCATATGCCAGCGCTTGCCGGTCTTGCCCGAGACCATGGGCTGCGTCGTGGCGATCTTGGGAATGATGCTGAGCACGTTGCGACGCGCCATCTGAAGGCTGCCGAGCATGCCGACAGGCTCGGTAACGAGCGGCACGCGAACGGGCAGGGGGCGGGCTTGGGTCATCTTGCTGTCCTCACTCTCAGTCCAAGATAGACCGGCCCGGGGGCTGCGCAACTGCGGCAAATGATTGCGCCCCTTGGGCCCATCGGCTACCCCTTTTCGAAACCTTAACACCCCTGAGGGATCGCCCATGCTGAGAGTTCTTGCCCTGTTGACCTTCGTCGCGACGCTTGCCGCCTGCAACGGGGCATCCGACCTCGACAAGGCGCCGACCCCGCTGGGGGATTTCAACCTGCACCACAATATCGTGGTGGCGCCTAAGGCGCAGAAGGGGCCGCTCAGCCGCGAGGTGAGCAAGGAAGAACTGGCCGAGGCCGTGCGCGCCGCCACCGCCGAACGCTTTGATCGCTACGAGGGCGAGCGGCTTTATCACTTCGGCATCAGCGTCGAGGGCTACGTGCTGGCCCAGCCGGGCATCCCGCTGGTCTTTGCGCCCAAATCGATCCTGATCCTCAACCTGACGGTCTGGGACGACGCCAAGAACAAGAAGCTGAACCCCGAGCCGCATCAGATCACTGTCTTCGAATCCCTCGATCAAGGGCCGGTGGTGGGCTCGGGCTATACCAAATCCGCCGAAGAGCAGTTGAAGAACCTGAGCCAGAACGCCGCCAAGGCGATTGAGACCTATCTGGTCAAGCAAAACCGCGAAGAAGGTTGGTTCAACGGCGGCACAGCGCTGTCCCCCGCCGGGGAGCCGGAGGACAAATAGCCCATAGCCGGGGCGCGCCCGACCGATGCGGCAGGCCCACGGTGGGCTTTAAGTGGCGCCAAGACGCAACTCCCGCTTGATTTTACCGCTCGAACCCAATACATCGCCCGCCAGATAGGGTTCGGGTCCCCGTTGGGGCCCCTCAATTAAAAGGGCGCCACCATGGCAAAGGCAAAGTTTGAACGCACCAAACCGCACGTCAACATCGGCACGATCGGCCACGTTGACCACGGCAAGACCACGCTGACCGCGGCGATCACCAAGTACTTCGGTGACTTCCAGGCGTATGACCAGATCGACGGCGCGCCCGAAGAGAAGGCCCGCGGCATCACCATCTCGACCGCGCACGTCGAGTATGAGACCGAGAACCGTCACTACGCCCACGTCGACTGCCCCGGCCACGCTGACTATGTGAAGAACATGATCACCGGTGCGGCGCAGATGGACGGCGCGATCCTGGTTGTGAACGCGGCCGACGGCCCGATGCCCCAGACCCGCGAGCACATCCTGCTCGGCCGTCAGGTTGGCATCCCCGCTATGGTCGTCTTCATGAACAAGGTTGACCAGGTCGACGACGAAGAGCTGCTCGAGCTGGTCGAGATGGAAATCCGCGAACTGCTGTCCTCCTACGACTACCCCGGCGACGACATCCCTGTTGTTGCAGGTTCCGCTCTGGCGGCGATGGAAGGCAACAAGCCCGAGATCGGCGAAGAGTCCATCAAGAAGCTGATGGCCGAAGTTGACGCCTACATCCCGACACCTGAGCGTGCCGTGGACCAGCCCTTCCTGATGCCGGTCGAAGACGTCTTTTCGATCTCCGGCCGTGGTACCGTTGTGACTGGCCGTGTCGAGCGTGGCGTGATCAACGTTGGCGACGAAATCGAAATCGTCGGCATCCGCGACACCAAGAAAACCACCTGCACCGGCGTGGAAATGTTCCGCAAGCTGCTGGACCGTGGTGAAGCTGGCGACAACATCGGCGCCCTGCTGCGCGGCGTTGAGCGTGACGGCGTTGAGCGTGGTCAGGTTCTGTGCAAGCCCGGCTCCGTGACACCGCACACCAAGTTCGAAGCCGAAGCCTACATCCTCACCAAAGAGGAAGGTGGCCGTCACACGCCGTTCTTCGCGAACTACCGTCCGCAGTTCTACTTCCGTACAACTGACGTGACCGGCACCGTTCAGCTGGCAGAAGGCACCGAGATGGTCATGCCCGGCGACAACGTGTCCTTCGGCGTTGAGCTGATCGCACCGATCGCCATGGAAAACGGCCTGCGCTTCGCGATCCGCGAAGGTGGCCGGACTGTTGGTGCGGGCGTCGTTTCCAAAATCACTGAGTGATTTTGAAACGGACCCGGTGGGCGGCAGTCGCTCCGCAGGAGCGATGAGAGCCCACCCCCTGGCCTGACCGGGGACCACGGTTCAGATATTCGGAAGGCCGCAGCGTTTGCTGCGGCCTTTTGCTTTGGCAGGGTGTGCGACCCCGTTGAAACAAAAAAACCGGCCCCCATAAGAGCCGGCTCTGATCATTCTAATTCAACTGCAATCAAGCGGCGTCAGCGTTCACGCCACCTTTGGTCGCGATCTCTGTCATGCGGCGGTCGCCATCATAGGTGTGATCAAGCTGCTCTTGCAGTTGTGCACCATCTTCATTCTCGCCCAGCCGATTGGCAAAAGCGACCACGCAGCCGTAGCCCGCAAGAGCATAGTGCACCATCCGCTGATACTGCGTGATGATCATCGCATCGCGGGCATCGCTGTCGCCAAAGTCTTCTTCCAGCACATGTTTATGCGCCTCTTTCACGAGGCCTTCCATCCCGTGACAGTGCTCGCCTTCCGGGTCGAGGTCATGTTTGGCGCAGATGGACTTCAGCACATCCATGCCCTTGGCGATTCCATTGCTGCCGTCGATCAGCGCTTCGCTCAACTCCTTGTCCTTGGCTGCGCGGCCCAGAGCGTTGGTCGCTTCGAGCGATTGCTTGCAGGCAGAATAGAGGTCTTGCAGTTGGTCGGTGTAGACGTCTTTGAGATTGTTCATAGTCATCGGTCGTCCTCCAATTTCGGGCTTGGTTCGACGGGAAAACGTAAGCTGAGCGCTCAATGTTCCCCAAAGAAGAGAATATCGGCGGAAAGGTCAGATCTGCTCTTGATCCGCCGCCCGTTTGCGACTACCCAAGCCACCGGCATAGGGGTTTAGCTCAGTTGGTAGAGCATCGGTCTCCAAAACCGAGGGTCGTGGGTTCGAGTCCCTCAGCCCCTGCCACATTTCCTTAAATTAACGACGAAGCCGCGCGACGTATCGTTCTTCGCGGAAACCTGCATCCGTGAGGGGCAGGGCCGTGCCTTTGAGTCAATGGCGGTCTGCGGCAATCTATTCTATATAAGTTTACCCACCCTAGGCCCGTCACCGCGCAAGTGTTCAGAGGGTCGCGCTGCCTCGGGGCGATTCACTCAGCATCCCCTCTATGGCGCTCCACTCGGAGATGATTCACGCGGTCATGGAGGGTTCTACCAGTGTCATGCTGCCATCGCGGCGACGCGCAGGGCCAGTTCCTATGGAAATTAGCACGCCATTTCAGCATCTTGCCGAAAAGTTCCCCGAAATCTCATCTTTTCTCAAATTTCTGCTTGCGGCTTTGTCCCACTAACCTTAGAACCCCCTCTACCGGCGGCGCTGAGACGCACCGCTGGGGCGCCAGACGGGGCGGGCGGCAGCGGAGACGCGGTGGTTCGGATCACGAGGCGGATAAGAATTCGAGGTATTGGAGGCGGGGCGCGCCAAGAAGTTAGGGCGCATCTCAGTTTCTTTTGTCTCAACGCTGTTTGAAAATTTGATATCTGAAGAGATATGTGGGCGGTTTGGTTCATTCGATGGATCAACGTCTGTATATCGCGCTCTTAGGCTTCGGTCGATGATAGAGTGTCAGCTTCACTGTTTGGACGGCTTTCGCTACTTTGTAGCTGAAGCACAACAAACAGAGAATGGTCTGCATCTTTCAGTAATGGATGCAGGTCGATGTGCAGAGGTTCGACGTCAAGGATAAGCTAGTAATAGCTTTTCAACTTGAGAGTTTGATCCTGGCTCAGAACGAACGCTGGCGGCAGGCCTAACACATGCAAGTCGAGCGAGACCTTCGGGTCTAGCGGCGGACGGGTTAGTAACGCGTGGGAACGTGCCCTTCTCTGCGGAATAGCCACTGGAAACGGTGAGTAATACCGCATACGCCCTTCGGGGGAAAGATTTATCGGAGAAGGATCGGCCCGCGTTAGATTAGATAGTTGGTGGGGTAACGGCCTACCAAGTCTACGATCTATAGCTGGTTTTAGAGGATGATCAGCAACACTGGGACTGAGACACGGCCCAGACTCCTACGGGAGGCAGCAGTGGGGAATCTTAGACAA
>NZ_JBIFFQ010000020.1:0-3327 GCF_043557285.1 Sulfitobacter sp. 1A13421 | reverse complement strand
ACATGACCGCACCCGATCACACGTCACTATGTCGAAAAACCATCTTGCGCGAACGGGGGTATCCATACATGACCCGGCAACTGCAGAAATTGTCATTGAGAATTGACCCATGTGCAACCTTGCCCCTGCTTGAATCAGCTGGGAGCTATTGGAGTGTTAGACATGGGATTTCTGAGGATTATTCGGAAATGGGCTCTGCGAGACAAGATGCCCATCCGCGAGATTGCGCGCCGGACAGGGGTGTCTCGCAACACGATCAAGAAGTATCTGCGGACAGGGATAGTTGAGCCCGAGTTCCAAATTTTGGACCGACCGAGCAAGTTGGACCCTTATGCTGAGAAGCTGACAGGCTGGTTGCTTTCTGAGCAGCGTAAATCACGGAAGGAACGGCGAACGGCCAAACAGATGCATGCGGATCTGGTTCAGCTCGGCTTTGATGGCTCATATGAGCGTGTCGCGGCCTTCGTGCGGAACTGGAAGGGCGAACGACAGCGTGTTCAACATACGACTGACCGGGGTGTTTTCGTGCCGTTGGTCTTTCAGCCGGGCGAGGCGTTCCAATTCGATTGGAGCGAGGACTGGGCCTATGTCGGGGGCGAGCGTCTCAAGCTTCAGGTCGCCCATATCAAGCTGTCGCACAGCCGCGCATTTCTGGTGCGGGCCTATCTGCTGCAAACGCATGAGATGCTGTTTGATGCCCACTGGCATGGCTTTCGGGTGTTTGAGGGTGTTCCGGGGCGTGGCGTCTATGACAACATGAAGACAGCCGTTGACCGGATTGGTGTCGGCAAGAAGCGCGATGTAAACGCACGGTTCCTTGCGATGACCAGCCATTATGTCTTTGACCCTGAGTTCTGCAATCCTGCGGCAGGGTGGGAGAAAGGTCAGGTTGAGAAGAGTGTGCGCGACGCCCGCCATCGGCTTTGGCAACTCATGCCCGCCTTTCCGAACCTCAATGCGCTGAATGAATGGCTGGAGGAGCGCTGCAAGCTTCTGTGGGCCGAGACACCGCATGGCAGATTGCCTGGCAACATTGCGGATGTCTGGGACGCCGAGAAGGCCGCGCTGATGCCACTGCCCACAATGTTTGACGGCTTTGTCGAGCAGAGCAAGCGGGTGTCCCCCACTTGTCTAATAGCATTCGACCGTAATCGCTACTCAGTGCCTGCCAGCTTTGCGAACCGTCCTGTCAGTCTCCGTATCTATCCTGAACGGCTGGTCGTCGTCGCCGAAGGCCACGTGGTCTGCACGCATGAGCGCATTATTGAACGCTCACACCGTCAGCCAGGGCGCGTTATTTATGACTGGCACCATTATCTGGCGGTGGTTCAACGCAAACCCGGCGCGCTGCGCAACGGGGCGCCCTTCGTTGAGATGCCAGAAGGGTTCCGGAAGCTGCAGGATCAGATGTTGCGTAGGCCAGGTGGTGACCGCGAGATGGTCGACGTCCTGTCCTTGGTGCTCCACCATGACGAACAGGCCGTGCTTTGCGCGGTGGAAATGGCGCTGGAGGCGGGCGTGCCAACAAAAACCCATGTATTGAACCTACTTCACAGGCTGGTGGATGGCGCACCGATAGACCAGCCTGATGTGACCCCGCCTGCGGCCCTTTCTTTGAATAAGGAGCCCGAGGCCAATGTTGCACGATATGACGGGCTACGCACCACGGAAGGAACACGTCATGCGTCATGATCCCGCCGGTGCTGCCATCGTCATCATGATGCGCAGCCTGAAGATGCCGGGCATGGCACAGGCCGTGCAGGACCTGCATGAGCAGGGATCGCCCGCTTTCGATGCAGCGATCCCCATGTTGTCGCAGCTGCTTAAGGCCGAGATGGCTGAACGTGAGGTGCGTTCCATCGCCTACCACATGAAGGCAGCACGCTTTCCGGCATACAAGGACATCTCTTGCTTCGACTTTGGCGCCAGCGAAGTCCGCGAAGCATTAGTGCGCCAACTTCACCGATGCGAGTTCATGGACGCGGCTGAGAATGTAGTGCTGATCGGAGGCCCTGGAACGGGAAAATCGCATGTCGCTACCGCCCTCGGCATTCAAGCAATCGAGCATCATCGCAAGCGTGTGCGCTTCTTCTCCACGGTCGAGTTGGTCAATGCGTTGGAGCAGGAAAAGGCCCAAGGCAAGGCAGGAAAAATCGCCGAGGTGCTGGTGAAAGCCGATTTGGTGATCTTGGATGAGCTGGGATATCTGCCGTTCAGCGCTTCGGGTGGCGCGTTGCTGTTCCACCTTCTGAGTAAACTCTACGAGCGCACCAGCGTCGTCATCACTACCAACCTGAGCTTTAGCGAATGGGCCAGCGTGTTCGGTGATGCAAAGATGACCACCGCGCTCCTCGACCGCCTCACACATCGTTGCCACATTCTCGAGACCGGCAATGACAGCTACCGGTTCAAGGCCAGCTCCGCGACAGCCAAAAAGAAACGAAAGGAGACAGCGGCATTGACGCCATCATAACGCAAAGAACATAACAACTGGGTGGGTCAAGTCTCGGTGACAATGCCGGGGGTGCGGACAAAAACTTGGACTGTTTTCACGGCATAAGGCCGAGGCTTTTACGGTATTCGATCGGGCTTCTGCCACCAAGGGACATCTTGATGCGTGTTTCGTTGTACCAGCGGATGTAGGCATCAACCTCGTCAATAAACTGGGCCACGGTGAAGGCTCGCCAATCGCGTGGATAGAAGAACTCAGTCTTCAGGCGTCCGAAGAAGCCTTCACATGCGGCATTGTCCTGCGAACTCGCCTTTCGTGACATCGAACGAACGAGCTTTGCTGCCTCGATACGTTCCAGCCAGCCAGGCCAGCGATAGTGGCCTCCGCGATCGCTGTGGACTATAGGCCGCACTTCGCTGTCAGCGATGGTCTCTACCGCTGCATCAAGCATTGTGTTTACGAGATCGGCATCCGGTCTGGTCCCTATGGTCCAACTTAAGACGAGGCCGTCGAAGCAATCGATGATTGGGGAAAGATAGACTTTTCCCGCTCGGATGTGGAACTCGGTGATATCGGTCAGCCACTTCTCGTTTGGCGCTGCCGCCTGGAATTTTCGGTTGATGATATTCTCCGGCGCAGGACTAATCTCACCCAGATATGAGCTGTAACGTCGGCGCTTCGGCTTTGGGACGATCAAAGCTTCCTGCTTCATCAGGCGCCGCATGGACCTGTCCCGCTTTCGTGCCGCCCCAAGTGCTCGTTTAAGCCACTTTCCGTTCGAAGGCGACGGGGCTTTTCCTGTGAACAAGCATGCAATTTTGACCCCGTAGAGGGGTGATCGGCGTCCAAAAATGACCCCCTTACACTGATGTGGA
>NZ_JBIFFQ010000019.1:0-3657 GCF_043557285.1 Sulfitobacter sp. 1A13421 | reverse complement strand
CAATTGACGGCCTCCAAGCCAGTGCCTGGCATTGAGCCTGCCGTCTTTGTTCGGCACGATATAGCCCGTGATGTGCGGGGTCGATTCATCGAAATGGATCTGCAAATGAGCCACATTTTCCTTGCCGAAAGTCTTGATGATTTCGGTGCATGACTTCTTCCACCACTCGTTTACCTGATCGGTGGTGGCATGCTCGAACCACTCAGGGGAGACGGTCGATAAGACCTCAATGACTTTGACCGAGTTCTTGCGGCCTTTGGCCTTGGCAAGTCTCTCGTCAATGTCCTTTTGAGGGTCTGCACTACCCCAGACGATCCGGTTTTTAATGCCCGGTATCGCGTTTGGGGTGGCTCTAGTTCTCATGCAATGCTGAACCGATGCGGCGATCTCGCCCCCGGTTTTCAGCTTTGCAGTTCGGAAGATCGTATACGCCATAGCTGCTCCATTTGCTTCATTGTTCTACACAAGAGGTAAGGCCAGAAGGTTTCCACAATCTTTCTTTTTCCAAGGGGAAAAGCTCATGTAGCAAACTAATCGTGCCCGGAGGGTCGATTCGTTTGTGTAGTGAGTACACAAAGAACTTTTGAAGCGCGGGGCTACGCCCCTTTTGTAAAGCTACTGATCTTTACGCACGGTAACACCCCGCGCTTCAATTTCGTGGATAACTCGTAAAGCTCCGGCGCTGTCTCCGAAGTGACAATACATAGCCAGTTCAGAGACAAGCTGGGATAAACGCATAATGCTAGAGGTCGAGCTTGCCTTGCGCTTCCGGCATTGCACGCACCTCGTCAATCGCCTCACGCATTGCAGTTTTAATTACGTTCGTCATGCTGAGCTTCATGCCGTTCTGCTGTGCAAACTCAACGCATTTGTTAAAGTCGTCGTGAAGCGACTGCTCTACCCTTGCATTGACGTTGCTGAGCTTCTCCCCTGCTCCGGGGGCGTGCTCTAGATACTTCGGTTTCTTCTTTGCCATGCGCTTCTCCTTATGCTGGCTGGTTGCATTACCTATGTAACGGGCTGTGGTTAATCTGACGTTTCGTCAGGGCTGGCATCCCCGCTTTCATCGATGCGGGAATATGGGCTGGCCTTGTCGTCCACTTCGGACAAGTCCATTTGCTTGGGTCGGGGTAACGCAGGGTTCAAGCCTTCCTGCTCGTTTTGCTCAATGATGTACTGCTTGCCGAGTACGATTCTGGAGCCGTTGAAGAGCCGTGCTGGGTTCACCCAGTAAGCGTCTCGACCGATCTTGCATGGGGCTAAAATGTCGTGCTGTAAAAGCTCTGCCATAGCCTTATAGAAGGCCGTTTTCCCGACAGGTTTGACCTTTATCGGGCTGTTCTTCATCTTCACTGCTGTTTGTTCAATCAGGTCGTTTACAATGTCTAGTGACAGATAAACCTTGTCGCTGTCCTTGACCTTTTGAACTTCATTAATCAGCACAAAAAAGATCCGTGCGGCTGTCGGAGACAGCCCCAGCATCGTGGTAATATCTGCTGAAAAGAGCTTCACGAACTGCTCACGGTCAACCATCTGGGTGACGCCAATGGTTAATGCACCACCAACCTCACCAGTCTTGTAGTTGTAAGCAACTTCATCCTTCAGCTGCTGCGTATTTCTTACTGAAACTGAAAAACCTTCATCCATTATCGACACTAGAAAAGGATTTTCCTTATGTGCCGTAAAGGCCTTCAAAGAAGGCCTAGGCATGCTCTTCGCTTCTTCGGAAGGAAGGAGCGGCCGCTCTCTTTCCCTCTTCATAATCTTGTCTGTGTTCTTCTTCTGGTTCATTTTTCACCCCTCTAAAGCGAACTCTATGTTCTCCTTAGATGTACTTCTAGTTCATTAAATCTGCGTTAAAAACGAACTCCAAGTTCGCACCTATTCATAACCTCTAAATCATTTTCCGCAAAAACACACCCAAAAACGAACAAAACACACATATTTTCATTCAAAAGTTCAAAAAATAGGACAAAAAGTTCGTTTAAACGAACTACCCCCCTAATAAAATCAATAACTTAGATAGTTTTCCTTCTTATTCTTTCTACCGGGTCCGACCTCCGGTTCGTCCACCCGGTAGAAAGATGACGCCAGCCTCCGGCTGGCTGCACCAGCTGCCGCTGGTGGGCTTGCTGCTGGGAAAAAGAAAGGCTTGAGGCTTTCTGAAGCGGCTCTGCGGCTGGGGCTAGGGCCGATCCTCGATGGGGCTGGTGAGGATTAGCCAGGGCGGAGCCAAGCGAAGCCCTAGCGGGCCTCGCGCGGTTCACATGCCGGGGGGCTTCGGGGCCTTGCTGGCGGGCGGCAACCGCCGCTTGGGGCGATCCGGGTCAACCGGCTTTGCGTCATGGCCGTCTTGCTCGTCCGCTTTACACAGAGCTTCATTCCAGTCTTTCACTGGCGCTTCCGGGTGATGGACTCGGACGTTCTTGAAGCCGTGGTCCTCGAAGTCCTTGGCGAGCTTAGGAGCGGCAAGTTTTCCAACCTTGTCGTTGTCATAGGCTATAACAATAGAGCCCCACGCGGCTGCCTCGACGTTTTTTGGCATTACAGTCGTAACGCCAGCTGTAGCGCAGGCGGTGCCGGTCAGCTCGTGGATCTGCATGTATGACAGGGCGTCGATGGGGTTCTCGGCAATGATGAGATTGTCCCATTTGCGGCTCTCTCGACCGACTGTCGCCCGCCAGCACAGGCTCTTATCCGATCCTGTGGCGAGGCCTTTAAAGTCGCTCAAGCCAGTCCCACGCTTGATCGCGATGCCAGCACTTGCAAAGACGACGTTCTTAAATCTGTCGGCATAGACTGCACCACGCCTGTAAAGCCCTTCGACCAGCTTCGATGACAGCCTGCGAGCTTTCGTTAAGTAACGCTCCACATGCTCCCAGTGGTCTGGCACAGGCTCGGGTTTTTGGAAAACAACGGCCTTGCGCTCAACAACGCGCTTGGGCGCCTTTTTAACTTCCTCTATAGCTTTACGCCGTGCTTCATCTGTTGCGTTACTAACGTAACTGTCTGCGCCATAATTTGAGATTAGAAAGTCTCTTGCTGTCGTAAAGTCGCATTGCATTACATGCTTAACGAAGTCGACTGCACCGCCTCCACCCTGCCCCGCTTTATGGTCGTAAAACTTCTGGCCAGTGATCGAGATGGCAAACTCGCCGTCAACGTCCTTCCAGTTCTTGTCTTTATCCTGTTCAAGCGCCAAGCGTTGCGCCAGTTCAAGCAATGGCGTGGCACGTGCTGCATCAAGCTGCTCTTTCAGTCGCGCTTTCTCTTCTGCATTACGTTCCGCTTTACTGGCTGCTGCCTTTGCGGTAGCGCGAGCGCCAGCGGTTTCGCTTCTGGCTGTGATGCCAGCCTGAGCTTGCAGGTGCATCGTCTCGACGTCTTTCTGCAAGGCTTCCTTCCAGTCGTCAGAGGTCAGTGCCTCCCATTTTGTGGGCGGGGTCCAGCTGGGCACTTCCTGCTCTATGGCACCATAAAAACGGGCGACTCTGTCGTGCTTGGCCTTGCTGCCTTTGACACCCCTTTCAATGCCCAGATGTGCCACACATTGGGCCATTCTGTCCTGCATTTGGGACAACAATTGACGGCCTCCAAGCCAGTGCCTGGCATTGAGCCTGCCGTCTTTGTTCGGCACGATATAGCCCGTGATGTGCG